>CACKNV010000001.1 GCA_902601705.1 uncultured Pelagibacteraceae bacterium
TATAAATTAGCGGAGGTCTATTTCCAAATAAATCAGGATGAAAAATAGCATCTTTAAGGTCATTTTGTAAAAAAATATTGATATTTGATTTTATCCAAGTTGAATCAGCAGCGAACTCGCCCATACCAGCTGAATTTTCATCAAGATAAAAGCCAAAAATATAACTTAAAAAAGGAATAAAAATTATAATGTTAAATAAGTAATCTAATTTTTTTTTATTATTTTGAGAAGACATATTTAAATTAAATCTAAAGATTTTTGTTTTCTACAGTTTGGAAAATATGATGGCAAACTATAGAAACTGTATTTGATATATTCAGACTTTCAATGTTATTATTAATATTTACTCTAAATCTAAAATCTGAATTTTCTAAAGTTTTTGCTTTAATACCAAATCCTTCTGACCCAAAAAGTAATACATTTCTTCCTTTCCAATTATTTTTTGCAAAATCCTTCTTTGCACTGATGTCAAAAGCGCTGATCCAAAAGTTTTTAGTTTTAAGAAATTTCAGTGTTGTATTGATATTAGCAACTTTAAAAATTTTTATATGTTCTGTTCCTCCGCTAGCACTTTTATATAAAAGTTTACTTTTTGATGGAAATGATCTTTCTTTAACAATAATACCGCTAATATTGAATGCTACCGCACTTCTTATTATTGAACCAATATTTCTAGGGTCAGTTACCTCTTCAAGGGCGATTAAATTGATATTATTTTTTTCATTACTTACAATAAAATCTTTTAAAGTTATTTCTTCAAGTTGCTCAACTTCAGCAACTAAACCTTGATGAGATGTTTCATCTTTTCCACACATATTATCTAGCTCTCTTCTAGATTTATAAAAAACATTAATTCTTTTAAACAAATTTAAGTTTTGATTTTCACGATTAAGATTTTTTTGAGAGTCCTCAGTTAAAAATACTCTCTCAACTTTTCTTAAAGGGTTTTTCAAAGCTTCCAAGACCGCATGTTTTCCAACAATTAAAAAGGTGCTTTTTTTCATGATTTTACTTGGTTAATACTCGATTTATTAGCATATTTTAAGGTAAAATGATTTATTGCAATTATTAGATAAATGCTTATAAAACGCTTGTTGTTAAACGCTTTTTAAGTTAGTGGATAACCCCTAAAACATAGGAGGGGTTCCAGAGCGGTCAAATGGGGCGGGCTGTAAACCCGTTGACTTCGGTCTTCGAAAGTTCGAATCTTTCCCCCTCCACCAAACTTAAAACTTTTAATAATATAGGGCGTGATGAGTTTGGATTTTGCGGGTGTAGTTCAATGGTAGAACGCTAGCCTTCCAAGCTGGATGTAAGGGTTCGATTCCCTTTACCCGCTCCAAAATTAAAAATTAAAATATAAAGTGAGGAAAAAATAGATGTCGAAAGAAAAGTTTAACCGAAATAAACCGCATTGTAATATCGGTACAATCGGACACGTAGACCATGGAAAAACAACTTTAACTGCTGCAATAACTAAAGTGTTATCTGAAGCAGGAGGTTCAAGTTCAGCAAATTTTGTAGCTTATGATCAGATTGATAAAGCACCTGAAGAAAAAGAAAGAGGAATTACAATTTCAACCGCGCATGTTGAATATGAAACAGATAAAAGGCACTATGCTCACGTAGATTGTCCAGGACACGCTGACTATGTTAAAAATATGATAACGGGTGCAGCACAAATGGATGGAGCTATATTAGTAGTTAATGCTGCAGATGGCCCAATGCCTCAAACTAGAGAACATATTCTTCTAGCAAGACAAGTAGGTGTCCCAGCAATTGTTGTTTTCTTAAATAAAATTGACACTGTAAAAGATAAAGAGCTTGTAGATTTAGTTGAGGAAGAAATAAGAGAACTTTTAACTTCTTATAAATTTCCAGGTGATAAAATTCCTATCGTTAAAGGTTCTGCTTTAAATGCAGTCGAAGGTAAAGATGAAGCTACTGGGAAAAACGCCATCATGGAGTTAATGAAGGCAGTTGATGAAACAATTCCGCAACCAGACAGACCTAAAGATAAACCTTTCTTGATGCCAGTTGAGGATGTATTCTCAATTTCTGGTAGAGGAACAGTAGTAACCGGAAGAGTAGAGTCAGGAGTAATTAAAGTTGGTGAAGAAATTGAAATAGTAGGTATTCGAGATACAAAAAAATCTGTTTGTACTGGTGTTGAGATGTTTAGAAAACTCTTAGATAGTGGTGAAGCAGGCGATAATATTGGAGCTCTCCTAAGGGGTGTTGAGAGAACAGATGTTGAGAGAGGTCAGGTTTTATGTAAACCTGGCTCAATAACACCACATACAGAATTTGAGTGTCAAGCTTACATTTTAAAAAAAGAAGAGGGCGGAAGACATACCCCTTTCTTCACAAAGTATAGACCTCAATTTTATTTTAGAACTACTGACGTAACTGGAGAAGTTACATTACCATCAGGAACTGAAATGGTTATGCCAGGTGATGATGGAAAATTCACAGTTAAGTTAATTACACCTATTGCGATGAATGAAAACTTAAACTTTGCAATTAGAGAAGGTGGAAAAACAGTTGGAGCTGGTGTAGTAACTAAAATACTTAAGTAACGCTTAGGAGCGTAGTTCAATTGGTAGAGCGCCGGTCTCCAAAACCGGAGGTTGTGGGTTCGAGTCCCTCCGCTCCTGCCAAATTTGGAAAAGAGTTATGAAAAATCCTTTAAAATTTATTCAAGAAGTAAAACAAGAAACTTTTAGAATAACTTGGCCGACAAAGAAAGACACAATGATGGGTGCTGTAATGGTTTTTGCTTTAGCATCTATTGCTGCAATTTTCTTTTTGATATTAGATCAAATTTTAAGATTTTTCTTAAACTTGGTACTTACAATTAATTTTTAGAATGAACTGGTATATTGTACAGGCTTACTCGGGTTTTGAAAAAAAAGTTGTAGAGTCAATAAAAGATGAGCTTAAGAAACATAAACTTTCTGAGAAACTTGAAGAAATACTTGTTCCGACACATCAAGTAACAGAGGTTAAAAAAGGAAAAAGAACCAAAAGAGAAAAAAAATTTTTTCCTGGATATGTATTAATCAAAATTGATTTAACTAAACAAATTTATCACATGATTAAAAATCTTCAAAAAGTGAGTGGTTTTTTGGGATCTGCAGATAAACCAACACCAATTTCAGATGAAGAAATTAAAAGAATTTTAGGTCAAGTTTCTGAGAGCGCTGTAACACAAAAAACTGGCATAAGTTTTGAAATTGGAGAGAAAGTAAAGGTTTGTGATGGCCCATTTGCCTCATTTAATGGATTAATCGAAGAAATCGATGAAGAAAAATCTAGACTTAAAGTCTCAGTTTCTATATTTGGTAGGGCTACGCCGGTAGATTTAGAATTTAACCAAGTGGAGAAAAATTAATGGCAAAAGAAATAGCTGGTTATGTAAAATTACAAATTAAAGGTGGGCAAGCAAATCCAGCACCACCAGTTGGTCCCGCATTAGGTCAAAGAGGAATAAATATTATGGAGTTTTGTAAAGCTTTTAACGAAAAAACAAAAGCATTTATGGGTAAACCTGTACCGGTTATAATTACAGTTTATAAAGACAAAAAATTTGATTTCATAATAAAATCACCTCCAGCCTCACATTTTATTAGAGAGGCAGCAAAGTTGAAAAGTGGTTCAAGTGAGCCAGGAAGAGTAGTAGCAGGTTCAATTACAATTAAACAAGCAGAGGCAATAGCTAAAGAAAAAATGAAAGATTTAAACGCTTTTGATATTAAAGAAGCTACAAAAATTATTTGCGGATCAGCTAGATCAATGGGTATTGAGGTTAAAGAATAATAATGAAAAAAAATTCAAAAAGATATAGAGAAATTCTTAAAAATTCTATCAAAGATAAAAAGATTGCAGCTAAGGATGCAATAGATTTAGTTAAGAAGAATTCTACATCAAAATTTGATGAGTCTATAGATGTTTCTTTAAAAATTAATTTAAAACAATCCAAAGGTGGTGATCTTAGTTTAAGAACAGTTGTAAATTTACCAAACGGGTCAGGAAAAAAAAATAAACTAGCTGTCTTATGTGAGCCAGATAAAACAAGTGAAGCTAAAAAAGCTGGTGCAGATATAGTTGGCTCTGATGATTTAATAGATAATATAGCTGCAGGAAAAATTGATTTTACTAAACTGATTTGTACGCCAACAATGATGAGTAAAATTGGTAAACATGGAAAAGTTTTAGGACCAAAAGGGTTAATGCCTAATCCTAAATTAGGTACGGTAGCAACTGATCTAGTAAAAGCGGTAAAAGATATAAAAACTGGTTTAGTCGAAATTCGAAATGATAAAGATGGAAATCTTGCGTCGACTATTGGGAGAAAAAGTTTCTCTACAGAAAAATTATTAGAAAATTACAATCATTTTATTGAAAGTATAAAAAAAGAAAAGCCTGATACTATTAAGGGTGAATTTATTAAAAGTGCCTTTTTAACTTCTACAATGGGTATTTCTTATAAATTAGGAGTTAAATAAAGTTATGATGTCAAAAGAAGCTAAAAAAAATTACGTTGAAGAAATGAAAAAAAACTTTACTGACAACGAGTCAGTCATGATAGCTCAATATCAAGGTCTTAACGTAAATGAACTAGATGCATTAAGAAAACAATTAAGAGAAAAGGGTATCTTATTCAAAATTACAAAAAATAGAATTACAAAATTAGCCCTAAAGGAAACTCCAAAGAAAGATCTTGTAAAATACTTCACTGGACCAACAGCTGCAGCTATTTCTTCTGACCCAATATCTACTGCAAAAATTTTAACAAAATTCTCTAAATCTAATGAAAAGCTTAAAATAATAGCCGGTTTCATGGATGGTAAGGTTTTGGATGAAAAAGAGGTGTCTGTTATTGCCACACTACCTTCTTTAGAGGAAGCAAGAGCCAAAATAGTGGGAATTTTAGCTTCTCCAGCTCAAAAATTAGTGAGTATTTTACTTGCACCAGGCTCAAAAATTGCTAATTTAGCGCGCGCAAAGAGTTTAAAAAATTAAATCACAGGATTAATAATGGCAGACTTAAATAAAATTATAGATGAACTTTCGACTTTAACTGTAGTTGAAGCAGCAGAATTATCAAAACAACTTGAGGAAAAATGGGGTGTATCAGCAGCAGCCCCAGTAGCTGCAGCACCGACAGGCGGAGCAACAGCACCAGCGGGAGAGGAAAAAACAGAATTTTCAATTTTTCTTGCATCAGCAGGTGATAAAAAAATTAATGTTATAAAAGAAGTAAGAGCGATAACTGGTTTAGGTTTAAAAGAAGCTAAAGATTTAGTGGAAGCGGCACCAAAAGAAGTTAAAGCTGGTGTGGCTAAAAAAGATGCTGAAGAATTTAAGAAAAAACTTGAAGCAGCTGGAGCTAAAGTAGAATTAAAGTAAACAAAATTTAAGACTAAATTTTATTGCAGACAAAAATTTGCAATAGAATTTTTATTATTAATGCAATTATCTTTTACTCAAAAGAAACATATAAGAAAAAACTTTGGTAAATTAATTGAAGGTTTATCCATACCTAACTTAATTGAAGTCCAAAAAAATTCATATAACGAATTTCTCGAGTCAAAATCTTTAAATGAACAACTTAATGAACTATCAAAAGGTATAGATAAAGTATTTAAAAGTATTTTTCCTATTGAAGATGGCAATGATAAATCTACTTTAGAGTATATTTCTTATAAATTAGAAAAACCAAAATTTGATGTAATCGAATGTAAACAAAGAAGTCTATCTTATTCTGCTGCTCTTAAAGCTAATTTAAGATTAGTTGTGTATGATATAGACGCAGAGAATAATACAAAACAAATTTTATCAGCGAAAGAGCAAGAAGTTTTCATAGGTGATCTTCCGCTAATGACGCCAAGTGCGACATTTATCACTAATGGAGTGGAACGTGTAGTTGTTAATCAAATGCACAGAAGCCCTGGAGTTTTTTTTGATCACGATAAGGGCAAAACACACGCTAGTGGTAAATTATTATTTAATTGTAGAATTATTCCTGGCAGGGGCTCTTGGCTAGATTTTGAATTTGATCCTAAAGATATTTTATATTTCAGAATTGACAGAAAGAAAAAACTTCCAATTTCCACTTTCCTCTTTGCACTTGGTTTCTCTAAAGATAAAATAATAGAGTCATTTTATTCTACAAATAAGTATTCATATAATAAAGAATTAAATAAGTGGGTTACAGATTTTAATTTAGAAAATTACAAGCGTCCTTTAAAACTTTCTTATGACTTAATTGATGGAAAAAATAATAAAAAAGTCTTAGGTGCAGGCGAAAAATTAAATATAGTTATTGCAAAAAAACTTAAAGAGAAAGGTTTAAACTCTATAGCTATATCAAATGATCAGATTATCGGTAAATACCTCGGTAAAGACGTAAAAGATAAAAATGGAGGAATACTTGTTGGAGCTGGTTTTGATATTACAGAAGAACAATTAAATAAAATTATATCGCAAGAGGAAAAAGAACTCAGCATTGTAAACATTGATCACATAAATAAAGGTCCATATATATTAGAAAGTCTTAAAATAGATAAGAATACAAACAAATCTGATGCTTTAAATGACATTTACAAAGTTTTAAGACCAGGTGAAGCCCCAACTGTTGAAATAGCCGAAGAGATTTTTAACAATTTATACTTTAAAAAAGAAAGATATGATCTTTCTGAAGTAGGTAGAGTAAAATTAAATTCAAAATTAGATTTAAATACCAGCTCAAAGAAAACTGTTTTAGAAACTAATGATATTGTTGCTATCATAAAATTTATGCTTGATTTAAGAGATGGTAAAGGTGACGTAGATGATATTGATCATCTAGGAAATAGAAGAGTTCGTTCTGTTGGTGAGCTTGTAGAAAATCAGTTCAGAATCGGTCTTTTGAGAATGGAAAGAACTGTAAAAGAAAAAATGTCTACTTTTTTAGAGATAGAGTCTGCGATGCCTCAAGACTTAATTAATGCTAAACCCATAACTACTTCTTTAAAAGATTTTTTTGCAACTTCACAACTTTCTCAGTTTATGGATCAAACTAACCCGTTATCAGAAATAACACACAAAAGAAGAGTTTCAGCTCTTGGTCCAGGTGGTTTGACCAGAGAAAGAGCTGGTTTTGAAGTAAGAGACGTTCATCCAACTCACTATGGAAGAATATGCCCAATTGAAACTCCCGAAGGACCAAACATTGGTTTAATAAATAGTTTAGCTACATATTGTAGAGTAAATAAATTTGGATATATCGAAAGCCCTTATAAAAAAGTCATTAACGGAAAAGTGACTTCAGAAATTAAGTATCTTTCAGCTATAGAGGAAGAAAAATATACAATTGCACAAGCAAACTCAGCCATTAATAAAGACGGTTCATTTGTAGAAGAGTTGGTAGCCTGCAGAAAAAATCTGAACTTCGAGTTATCCTCTAGAGAAAATATTGATTATATCGATGTCTCTCCAAAACAACTTGTTTCTGTTGCAGCTGCTTTAATTCCATTCTTGGAGAATGATGATGCAAATAGAGCTTTAATGGGATCAAACATGATGAGGCAAGCTGTGCCATTATTGAAACCCGAGTCACCACTTGTAGGAACAGGTATAGAGTCAGATGTCGCTCTCGACTCAGGAGTAACAATTGTAGCCAAAAGAAATGGTGTAGTGGATAAAATTGATGGAAAAAGAATAGTTGTAAAAGCCACAGACGTAACAGATTTATCTCAATCTGCTGTAGATATTTACAATTTATCAAAATTTCAAAGATCCAACCAAAACACTTGTATAAATCAAAAACCATTAGTGAAAGTTGGAGATAAAATTAAAAAGGGAGACATTATTGCAGACGGTCCAGCAACGAAACTTGGAGAGTTGGCTTTAGGTAAAAATGTTACTGTCGCTTTTATGCCGTGGCAAGGTTATAATTTCGAGGACTCAATTTTAATTTCTGAAAGATGTGTAACTGATGATGTATTTACTTCAGTTCATATCGAAGAATATGAGTCTATGGCAAGAGATACAAAACTTGGAGCTGAAGAAATAACAAGAGATATTCCTAATGTAAGTGAAGAAAGTTTGAGAAATTTAGATGAGTCTGGTATTGTTTATGTCGGTGCTGAAGTAAAGCCAGGAGACATTTTAGTTGGCAAAGTAACTCCAAAAAGCGAAACATCATCAAGCCCTGAGGAAAAATTATTACGATCTATTTTTGGAGAAAAAGCAACTGATGTTAGGGACTCATCATTAAAATTGCCTTCTGGAAGCACTGGCGTAGTTATTGATGTAAGAGTGTTCAATAGGCACGGAATTGATAAAGATGAAAGATCTATAGCCATTGAAAGAGCAGAAATTGAGTCTGTACAAGAAGATAAAAAAGTTGAAGAAGAAATACTTAATAGAAATATAAAGCTAAGGGCGATAGATTTACTAAACGGTCAAAGTATAAATAAACAATTTAAAGATTTAAAACCTGGTACTACTCTCAATCAAAATGATTTTGAAAGCTTGACCTTAAAAGATTTATGGAAAATACCGCTTCAAAAACAAGAATTAAATACAGATTTAGAAAAGTTAAAAAACCAATTCGAAAATGCTTCTGAGGACATTAGATTAAGATTTGAAGATAAAGTTAATAAAATACAACAAGGAGATGATTTATTACCTACTGTGATGAAGGTAGTAAAAGTATTTGTAGCCGTAAAAAGAAGATTGATGCCTGGAGATAAAATGGCTGGTAGACATGGAAACAAGGGGGTTGTTAGTAAAATTGTTCCAGTTGAGGATATGCCCTATATGGAGAGTGGCAAACCAGTAGATATTGTTTTAAATCCTCTTGGAGTGCCAAGTCGTATGAATGTAGGACAAATTTTAGAAACTCATTTAGGTTGGTCTTGTTCAGAACTCGGAGATCAAATTAAAGACTATTTAAAAAATTTCGATAAAGAAATAGACAAAGTAAAAGATAAGTTAAAAGAAATATACGGGAAATCGTATTATGAAGAAGTAATTTCTAAACTTTCGAACAAAGAAATTGCTGAATTAGTTCAAAATTTATCAAATGGTGTTCCTATTGCTACCCCTGTCTTTGACGGAGCAAGCACGGAAGATATCACTAAAATGCTAGACTTAGCAAAATTACCAAATTCTGGTCAAACGCATTTATGGAATGGTCAAACAGGAGAAAGATTTGATAGACCGGTAACAGTTGGTATTATTTATATGTTAAAATTAAATCACTTAGTTGAAGATAAGATTCATGCTAGATCTACGGGACCTTACAGTTTAGTTACTCAACAACCACTTGGAGGTAAAGCACAACTAGGTGGACAAAGATTTGGTGAAATGGAGGTTTGGGCTTTAGAGGCTTATGGTGCTTCATATACGTTACAAGAGATATTAACTGTAAAATCAGATGATGTTGCTGGTAGAACAAAGGTATACGAGACAATTGTAAAAGGAAATAATAATTTTGAGTCAGGCGTTCCAGAGTCTTTTAACGTTTTAGTTAAAGAAATCAGAGCCCTAGGTTTAAATATAGAACTTAATTAATTATGGAAAAAAGCTTAACAAAAAATTTTGAAAACCAAAATATAACTCAAGAAAATAATTTTGATAGTATAAAGATTACTTTAGCAAGTCCTGAAAAAATTAAATCTTGGTCCTATGGTGAAATTAAAAAACCTGAGACTATAAATTATAGAACTTTCAGACCAGAAAAAGATGGCTTATTTTGTTCACGTATATTTGGCCCAGTAAAAGATTATGAATGTTTATGTGGAAAATATAAAAGAATGAAATTCAGAGGCATCATTTGTGAAAAATGTGGTGTTGAAGTTACTAAGTCAAACGTTAGAAGAGAAAGAATGGGTCATATAGATCTAGCTTGTCCTGTGGCGCATATATGGTTTTTAAAGTCTCTTCCAAGTCGGATCTCTTTAGCCATAGATATGAAACTTAAAGAGGTTGAAAAAGTTTTATATTTTGAAAGTTTTATAGTAGTTGAACCAGGTTTAACAACATTAAAAAAAGGTCAATTAATTTCTGAAGAAGCTTTGTTAAAAGCCCAAGAGGAATTCGGAGAGGATGCTTTTACTGCAGGTATTGGTGCAGAGGCTGTAAGAGAAATTTTAGTAAGTTTGGATCTTAAAAAAGAACAACAAAAACTCAGAGAGTCATTAAATGAAATAAAGTCTAAAGTTACTGAAGAAAGAACAATAAAAAGATTAAAACTAATAGAATCGTTTATTAACTCCGGAAATAAACCTGAGTGGATGATACTTACATCTGTTCCAGTTATTCCACCAGAACTGAGACCTTTGGTCCCTTTAGATGGAGGAAGATTTGCAACTTCTGACCTAAACGATTTGTATAGAAGAGTAATAAATAGAAATAATAGATTAAAAAGACTTTTAGATCTTAAAGCTCCAGATATAATTGTTAGAAATGAAAAACGAATGCTTCAAGAGTCTGTAGATGCTCTATTCGATAATGGAAGAAGAGGAAGAGTAATAACAGGAACCGGTAAGCGACCGCTCAAGTCTTTAGCAGAAATGCTTAAAGGGAAACAAGGAAGGTTTAGACAAAATTTATTAGGTAAAAGAGTTGATTATTCTGGTAGATCAGTAATTGTTGTAGGGCCGGAATTAAAATTACACCAATGCGGTCTACCAAAAAAAATGGCTTTAGAATTGTTTAAACCATTTTTATACGCCCGATTAGATAAGTTAGGATTAGCAACAACTATTAAACAAGCAAAAAGATTAGTTGAAAAAGAAAAAAGTGAAGTATGGGATTCCCTTGAACACATAATTAGAGAGCATCCAATTCTTCTTAATAGGGCTCCAACATTACACAGATTAGGAGTTCAAGCATTTGAGGCTAAACTAATTGAGGGAAATGCAATAGAACTTCATCCATTAGTTTGTGCAGCATTCAATGCTGATTTTGATGGAGACCAAATGGCTGTTCACATACCTCTGAGTTTGGAAGCTCAACTAGAGGCAAGAGTTTTAATGATGTCAACAAATAATATTTTAAGTCCATCAAATGGAAAACCAATTATTGTTCCTAGTCAAGATATAGTTTTAGGTATTTACTATCTTTCTCAAGCCGAAGAAAATGATAAAAAACCTAAAGGTATTTTTTCAAGTATTGAAGAAATTGAACAAGCTTTAGAAAATAAATCTATAAGCTTGCATTCTAAAATTGTCTCCACTTTTAAAACTATTGATCAAAATAATAAAACCATCGTCGAAAAACACACTAGTACTGCTGGAAGGTTTTTATTAGCTAACGTTTTACCTAAAAATCATAATATTAAATTTTCTTTAATAAATAAGTTATTAACTAAAAAAAATGTATCAGAAGTAATTGATACAATTTTTAGATATTGTGGACAAAAAGAAACAGTAATTTTTTGTGATAGAATAAAAACTCTTGGATTTAAACACGCATTCAAAGCTGGAATATCATTCGGTAAAGACGATCTAATTATTCCAAAAACTAAAGAAAATTTGATCGGAAGCACAAAAAAACAAATCGAAGAATATGAAAAACAATATTCAGATGGATTAATTACTAGAGGTGAAAAATACAACAAGGTAGTTGATATTTGGTCTAAATGTACAGATACAGTAGCAAATGAAATGATGAAAGAAATTTCATCCGCTGAAAAAGTTTATGAAGACGATAGAATTGAGACTAATTCAGTTTACATGATGGCAGACTCTGGTGCGAGAGGATCACAAGCTCAAATGAAACAATTAGCTGGAATGAGAGGACTAATAGCAAAACCTTCAGGAGAAATTATCGAGACACCAATTATTGCAAATTTCAAAGAAGGTTTGTCCGTTTTAGAATACTTTAATTCTACCCATGGAGCTAGAAAAGGACTAGCTGATACTGCTTTAAAAACTGCTAACTCAGGTTATCTTACTAGAAGACTTTGTGATGTTGCTCAAGATGTACAAATTACTAAAGCAGAGTGTGACCCAAAGAAAAGATCTTCAGTAACTATTTCTGAAATAATAGAGGGTGGAAATATATTAGTAAGTCTTTCTGAGAGAGTTTTAGGGAGAGTCATAGCTGAGAATATCAAAAATCCTGTTACTGGAGAGGTAATTATAAAAAAAGATAAGTTAATCGATGAATTTGACTGTGAAAAGATTGACGCGGCGGGTGTAAAATCTGTTAATGTTTATTCAGTAATAACCTGTGCATCCACAAAAGGTGTTTGTCAAGTTTGTTATGGCAGAGACCTAGCAAGAGGAAAATTGGTAAGCATTGGCGAAGCGGTAGGTATGATAGCAGCTCAGTCAATCGGTGAACCTGGCACGCAATTAACAATGAGAACTTTTCATGTTGGAGGTACAGCTCAAATTAAAGAGGAGTCACAAATAATTTCCCAAACAAAAGGTAAACTAAATATAATTAATAAAAATCTTATTGAAGACTCAAAGAAAAATATAATTGTAATGGGAAGAAATACCCAATTAAGCATTGAAGATGATAATGGAAGACAACTCGCAATATATAAAGTTAATTATGGATCTAAACTATTTTTTAAAGATGGTGATACAGTGGATAAAGGAAAAAAAGTCGCTGAGTGGGATCCTTATACTTTACCAGTAATAGCCGAAACTGGCGGTATTGTAAATTATATGGACCTGATGGAAGGAAGTTCATTAACCGAAACTTTAGATGATGCAACTGGTTTATCATCAAAATCAGTAACAGACTGGAAGTCATCATCTAAAAATTCAGAATTAAAACCAAGAATTACTTTAAGAAATGAAAAAGGAGAAATAATTAAAAAAGCTGATGGAAATGAAGCACGATATTATCTTGTTCCAGATACAATTTTATCTGTAAAAGATGGTCAAAAAATTTCAGCTGGTGATGTACTAGCTAGACTTCCTAAAGAAACTTCTAAAACGAAAGATATTACTGGAGGCTTACCAAGAGTAGCAGAATTATTTGAAGCAAGAAGACCAAAAGATAGTGCTATAATTGCAGAGAACGATGGAGTAATCGAGTTTGGAAAAGAAGTCAGGGGTAAACAAAAAATTTCAATAGTTTCATCATCTGGAGAAACTTCAAATTATCTTATACCAAAAGGAAAACACGTAAATTTTAACCAAGGTGAAAAAATTAAAAAAGGGGAGTATTTATTGGATGGAAGTCCTGCACCTCATGACATTTTAAGAATCTTAGGAGTTGAGAAACTAACAGAATATTTTGTTTCAGAAGTTCAAGAAGTATATAGACTACAAGGTGTTGTTATTAACGACAAACATATAGAAACAATAGTAAGACAAATGTTGAAGAGGGTTGAAGTAAAAGATCCAGGTGACTCAGAGTTATTATCGGGTGAGGTAATTGATTTATTGGATATAAATGTAATAAATGATCAGCTTAGAAATGATAAAAAGAAATCTGCTACTTTTGAGAGAGTATTACTAGGAATTACCAAAGCATCTCTTCAAACTAACTCATTCATTTCAGCTGCTTCTTTTCAAGAAACTACCAGAGTCCTTACAGATGCTTCAATAAAAGGAAAAACTGACTCATTGGAAGGATTAAAAGAAAATGTCATTGTTGGTAGACTAGTTCCAGCGGGAACTGGATTAACTAAAATTGAATGGGATAAGCAAGCAAGAGAACAAGATAAAGCAAGACTAGAAGAATTGAAAAAACAGGAGCTAGAATCCGCTCCAGATGCGCCAGAACAAACCGTTTAAATTTAATTTAAATCCTCTTAAAATATTGACTTTTATCAATTCGATGCTAGTTTACGGCACATTTTGAATGTTAGAAGTAAGGTTCATTATAACCTTAAACACTAACAAATTACTTTGAGTACTTTCCTTATTTCAACTTCAAAATATATTATGCCAACAATTAATCAATTGATTAAAAAAAGTAGAGTTAAACCAGTTGCAAGAAATAAAGTTCCTGCACTGGAGAGACAACCATTGAAAAGGGGTGTATGTGTAAAAGTTTATACTACTACTCCAAAAAAACCAAATTCGGCACTAAGAAAAGTAGCTAGAGTAAGACTGTCAAATGGTTTTGAGGTAACAGCTTATATACCGGGAGAGGGTCACAACCTACAAGAACACTCTGTTGTATTATTAAGAGGTGGTCGTGTAAAAGATTTACCTGGGGTAAGGTATCATATTTTAAGAGGAAACCTTGATACTCAAGGAGTAGCAAACCGAAAACAAAGAAGATCTCTTTACGGAGCAAAAAAACCAAAATAATTTATGTCTAGAAAACGAAAAGCTCCAGTAAGAAAAGTTTATCCTGATCCTAAATTTCATTCAGAAGTAGTCTCAAAATTTATTAATTCGATTATGTATGATGGTAAAAGATCTACAGCAGAGAAAATTCTATACGATGCTTTAGAAAAAATTAAATCAAAAAATAATGAAGACCCTTTAAAAATATTTAACACTGCAATTAGCAACGTAAAACCAAACCTAGAGTGTAGATCTAGAAGAGTAGGTGGAGCAACTTATCAAGTTCCAGTTGAAGTTAAAGCTAAGAGAGCACAAGCATTAGCATTAAGATGGATAATGGATGCTACTAGAAAAAGAAAAAATAAAACCATGGCAGAAAAGCTCTACGCAGAAATTTTAGACGCATCCCAAAATAAGGGTTCAGCAATTAAGAAAAGAGAAGATACTCACAAAATGGCAGAGTCAAATAAAGCCTTTGCACATTTTAGATGGTAACAACTTATGACTAAATACACTTTAGATAAATATAGAAATATCGGTATCATGGCACACATTGATGCTGGAAAGACCACAACTACAGAAAGAGTCTTATACTACACAGGAAAAAGTCACAAGATAGGTGAAGTGCATGACGGAGCAGCAACAATGGATTGGATGGAACAGGAACAAGAAAGAGGTATCACCATAACCTCTGCAGCCACAACTTGTTTTTGGAGAGAACATAGAATTAATATTATAGATACACCTGGTCACGTAGATTTTACAATTGAAGTTGAGAGATCATTAAAAGTTTTAGACGGCGCGGTTGCGGTATTTGATGGCGTGGCTGGCGTGGAACCTCAATCAGAAACTGTTTGGAGACAAGCAGATAAATATAAAGTTCCAAGAATTTGCTTTGTAAATAAACTAGATAGAACAGGAGCAGATTTCTATAGATGTGTAGATATGATTAAAGAGCGTTTAGGGTGTAAACCATTACCTCTTCAACTGCCTATCGGAGCAGAAGCAGATCTAAAAGGAGTGGTTGATTTAGTAAAAATGAAAGGTGTTGTTTGGCAAAACGAAGACCTTGGAGCTAAATTTGATTATGTAGATATCCCAGATGATTTAAAGGATAAAGCTAAAGAGTATAGACAAAATCTCGTTGAAACTGCTGTTGAAGAAGATGAAAAATTAATGGAGCAATATTTAGAAGGCAAAGAACCGTCTGAAGAAGATTTAATTAAATGTATAAGAAAAGGTACACTCAGTTTCAATTTTGTACCTATTTTAACTGGGTCAGCATTTAAAAATAAAGGAGTGCAACCTTTATTAGATGCTGTAATTGATTATTTACCAAGTCCGAAAGACATAGGGTCAATTGAAGCTACTAAACTAAACTCAGAAGATAAATTACAAATGAAATTTGAAAATAATGAACCTTTTTCTGCTTTAGCGTTTAAAGTTGCTAACGACCCATTTGTAGGCTCTTTAACTTTCATTCGTATTTACTCTGGAAAATTACAAGCTGGTACCGCTGTTTATAACTCATCAACTGAAAAATCAGAGAGAGTTGGAAGAATGTTGTTAATGCATGCAAACTCCAGAGAAGATATTAAAGAGGCTACTACTGGAGATATTGTTGCTCTTGCAGGGTTAAAGAACACCATAACCGGTCACACACTATGTGATCAAAATAAACCTGTATTGTTAGAGCCAATGGAATTCCCTGATCCTGTAATTGAAATTGCAGTTGAACCTAAAACAAAAGGGGACCAAGAAAAAATGGGTGAAGCCTTAAACAGACTAGCTAAAGAAGACCCTTCATTTAGAGTTAGCTCAGATGAAGAGTCTGGACAAACAATAATTAAAGGCATGGGCGAACTTCATTTAGATATTATTGTTGATAGAATGAAAAGAGAATTTAAGGTAGAAGCTAACGTAGGAGCGCCCCAAGTGGCTTATCGAGAAACAATTCTTGGTTCATCAGAAGTAACTTATATTCATAAAAAACAAAGTGGAGGTTCAGGGCAGTTTGCTAAAGTAACTTTAAGCGTAGAACCTTTAGAGCCAGGACAAGGTAGAGAAGTTGACAACAAAATTAAAGGTGGAGCTATTCCAAAAGAATTTATTCCTGGAGTTGAAAAGGGCGTTTTAAGTGTAGCAGACAGTGGAATTTTAGCAGGCTTTCCAGTCATAGATTACAAAGTGACAATATTAGACGGTCTTCATCATGATGTTGACTCAAGTGTACTTGCTTTTGAGATAGCATCTAGAATGTGTTTTAGAGAGGCATGTACCAAGGCAACTTTAAAACTCTTAGAACCTATGATGAAAGTTGAAGTTGTAACCCCAGAAGAATTTATGGGAGATGTAATTGGAGATTTAAATAGTAGAAGAGGTCAAGTTGCTTCAACAGAGGCTAGAGGTAACGCTACAGCAATCAATGCAACAGTTCCATTAGCGAATATGTTTGGTTATATAAATAATTTACGCTCCTCAACTCAAGGACGAGCTCAATATACAATGCAATTTAGCCATTATGATAAAGTCCCTCAAAATGTGCAAGACGAAGTAACAAAAAAACTAGCTTAGATTATGGAAAATCAAAATATTAGAATTCACTTAAAAGCATACGATAACAAAATTCTCGATTTATCAACGGAAGAAATTGTTAACACTGCTAAAAGAACTGGAGCGCAAGTTAAAGGCCCAATTCCTTTGCCAACACGAATTGAAAGATATACAGTTTTAAGATCTCCACATATTGATAAAAAAAGCAGAGAACAATTTGAGTCAAGAACTCACAAAAGATTAATAGACATTATAGAACCAACTCCACAAACAGTAGAAGCTTTGATGAAATTAGATTTGGCCTCTGGTGTAGACATTGAAATAAAAATTTAAATTATGAGTATTGGATTAATAGGAACAAAAATAGGAATGACAAGAGAATTTATGGAGAGCGGTCAGTCTGTTCCTGTAACTGTTATTAAAGTTGAAAAAGGAAGAGTTCTTGATGTAATAACAAAGGAAAAAAGAGGATATACTGCCGTAAAAATAGGTTTCTTTAAACTTAAAAATTCAAAATTGAATAAACAAATGAAAGGTTATTTTGCCAAAAAAAATACTGAACCGAAGAAATTATTAAAAGAATTTAGAGTAGATAACAACGATAAATACAAAGAGGGAAATGAATTGGGATTAGAGATTTTTAAAGATAAAAAGTTTTTAGATGTAAGATCTAAAACTATAGGGAAAGGTTTTGCAGGTGTTATGAAGAGATGGAATTTTGGAGGCCTAAGGGCATCCCATGGGGTTTCAGTTTCCCATAGATCTCACGGATCAACTGGACAAAGACAAGATCCAGGAAAAGTATTTAAAGGAAAAAAAATGGCTGGTCATATGGGCGATAAGTTTAGAACAATGTTAAATTTAGAGGTTGTTAAATCAGATCTTGAAAATAATTTACTATATTTAAAAGGTTCGATACCGGGATCAAAAAATACAACAGTATTATTAAGAGAGTCAGTTAAAAATGTAATAAGAAAAACAATTAAAGAAAAACATGAAGCAAAAATCAAAGCAGCTGCGGCTAAGAAAGGAAAAAAATAAATGAAATTTCCTCTTTTAAGCATTGATGGTAGCAAAACAGATTCTATTGAAATCTCTGATAAATTAGTGAAATTAAAAGTAAATCATAAGCTCATAAAATTTGTAATAGATTGGCAATTGAATCACGCTAAACCAAGAACCGCAAAAACAAAGCAAAGAAATGAGATTAAAGGTTCTACAAAAAAAATTGTACCACAAAAAGGTGGTGGTGGAGCAAGACACGCTAGTAAAAAAGCTCCATTATTTGTAGGTGGCGGTGTGGCACACGGTCCAAAAGGTTCAGCTTATAAGATAAAAAAAATTAATAAAAAAGTAAGAAAACTAGCTCTAGCTCAAACTTTGTCAAAAAAAAATTCAGATAAAAATTTATATATTTTAGCAGATGTAAAAAAAGAAATTAAAAAAACTAAAGAATTTAATAAATTTTTAACAAAAAATAAATTGGCCAATGTTTTAATTATTTCTGATAATGACTCAATGAAAAACATAAATAAGTCTGCTCGAAATATTAAAAATGTTAAATTAATTAAAGAAGAAGGAACTAATATTTATGACTTATTTAAATATAAAAGTGTAATAATAACATCTACATCTGCGAAAAATATACAAGATAGGGTTTTAAATGAAAAAAATTAATTACATAGATTCTATTAGAAACCCAATTATTACTGAAAAAGCTACAATTTTATCAGAGCAAAATAAAACTGTTTTTAAAGTTCATGAAAAAGCAAATAAAAAAACTATAAAAAAAAATATTGAAAAACTTTTCAAAGTAAATGTTATAAAAGTAAATATAATTAATCAGAAATCAAAACTTAAAATGAAACAAGGAAAAAAATCAATTAAAGGTGGTTATAAAAAAGCAATTATCACACTAAAAAAAGGTCAAAGTATTGATCTAACAACTGGAATTTAATAATGGCGCTAAAAACTTTTAAACCTTATACAAAATCAACTAGAGGAACAGTTGTCCTGGACAAAAGTAATTTGTGGAAAGGTGCTCCTTATAAACCATTAACTAAAGGTCAAAATTTTACTGGTGGCCGAAATAATAATGGAAGAATTACCTCTAGACATATTGGTGGAGGTTCTAAACATAAATATCGTGTAATTGATTTTTATAGAAAAAAGAAAAATGTTCCTGCTACAGTTGAAAGAATAGAATATGATCCAAATAGAACAGCTCACATAGCATTAATTAATTATAAGGATAATGAAAAGGCATATATCATAAGCCCTCAAGGTCTTAAAAAAGGCGATATAATAGAGTCAGGAAAAAATGTAGAAATAAAATTAGGTAATTCGTTAGAGTTAAGAGATATACCTCCTGGTACTTCAATACACAATGTAGAATTGATACCTGGAAATGGCGCTAAACTCGCTAGATCAGCAGGTTCTTCTGTTACTTTGTCTGGATATGATGGAGATTACGCCATTTTAAAATTATCTTCAGGAGAAACAAGAAAAGTGAGCAGTTCATGTACAGCAACTATAGGAACTGTTTCAAATCCGGATCAAAAAAATATAAAAATTGGTAAAGCAGGAAGAAATAGATGGAGAGGTAAAAGACCTCAAACACGGGGCGTCGCAATGAACCCTGTGGATCACCCTCATGGTGGAGGAGAAGGAAAAACATCTGGTGGAAGAAGTCCAGTATCACCTTGGGGTCAATCTGCAAAGGGTTTAAAAACTAGAAGACCAAAACGAAGCGATAAATTAATTATTACAAGAAGAAAGAAAAGGAAAAAATAATGACTAGATCTGTCTGGAAAGGACCATTTGTACATCCTAGCTTACTTAAAAAGATAGATAAGCTAAAAGATGCTCCAAACAAAAAACCTATAAAAACTTGGTCTAGGAATTCTACTATTATTCCTGATTTTGTAGGACATAGTTTTATGATTCATAATGGAAAATCTTTTATACCGATAACTATTTCTGAAGAAATGGTTGGTCATAAATTGGGTGAATTCGCGCCTACAAGAACATTTAAAGGTCACACACCTGCGGATAAAAAAGCTGCCGCCGCTCCAGCTGCCGTTAAACCAGAAGGAGATAAAAAATAATGGATAAGGACATATCTTTAGTGAAAGCTATTAATAAAAATGTAAGAACCAGTCCGAGAAAACTTGCATTAGTGTGTAATTTTATTAAAGGAAAAAAAGCAGATGTTGCATTGAGAGACCTGGAATTTTCAAGAAAAAGAATAGCAAAAGATGTAAGCAAAACTGTTAAATCTGCAATATCTAATGCAGAAAACAATTATCAATTAGATATTGATAATTTGTTCGTGAAAGAGGCATACGTTGGTAAATCTCTTGTTATGAAAAGATTTAGACCAAGAGCAAAAGGCAGAGCGAGTCCAATAAAAAAACCATTTAGCAGAATTACAATTGTTTTAGAGGAAAAAAAAGAAACTAAAGGGAGTAAGTAATGGGACAAAAAATTAATCCTATAGGTTTGAGACTTGGCATTAACAGAGGCTGGGATTCTACTTGGTTTGCAAAAAAAAAGGATTTTGGAAGGTATTTAATAGAGGACTTTAAAATAAGGAAATATATCAAAAAAAATATCACTAATTCTGGTGTATCAGAAATAATAATTGAGCGATCCTCAAAAAAATGCACAGTTTCAATTCATACATCAAGACCAGGATTTGTAATTGGAAAAAAAGGTGCTGATATAGAAAAAATTAAAAAAAATATAATGAAAATTACTGACAGTGATGTAAACGTAAATATTAAAGAGATAAAAAAACCAGAACTAAATTCAAATCTAGTTGCAGAAAATATTGCACAACAATTAGTTAAACGAGTTGCTTATAGACGAGCTATGAAAAGAGCAATGCAATCTGCAATGAGATTAAATGCAAAAGGAATAAAAGTCATGCTTAGCGGAAGATTAGCAGGAAATGAAATTGCAAGAACAGAATGGTTGCGGGAAGGAAGCATACCATCACACACACTTAGAGCTGAAATTGATTATGGTTTTGCAGAAGCTTTGACTACGTATGGAATTATTGGCGTAAAAGTATGGATTTATAAAGGAGAATTAATGGCAAAAGATGTTGAGAAAGAGAAAAAAGAAAGGGTAAAAAATGCTACAGCCAGTCAGAACTAAATACAGAAAAGCTTTTAAGGGAAGAATACATGGAAACGCTGCTAGGGCAGTAAAATTAAATTATGGCCAATTTGGATTAAAAGCAATTCAACCTGAAAGAATTATTGGAAAACAAATCGAAGCAGCCAGAGTTGCTTTAACTAGATATATGAAAAGAACAGGTAAAGTTTGGACTAGAATATTTCCAAATATTCCAGTCTCAAAAAAACCTACTGAAGTAAGAATGGGAAAAGGAAAAGGCTCTCCAGAGTATTATGCATGTAGAGTTAAACCAGGTAGAATTATATTTGAAATAGATGGAGTAACTGAAGAAATAGCAAGGGAGGCCCTATATAAAGCTTCGGCGAAACTACCTATTAAAACAAAATTTGTGAAAAGATAATGACTAAAAAAAAAGAAGATAAAAAATTAACTGTAGATCAGGCCGAGAAGAAGATTTTAACGCTCAAAAAAGATTTATTTAACATGAGATTTAAAAAAGTAAACAATCAAATAAATAACCCTGCTCAATATAACGAAATTAAAAAAAGTATAGCTAGACTGTACACAACAATTAAGAATTCAAAATGACAAAAAAAGTTTTAAAAGGCATTGTAACAAGCGCAAAAAATAACAAAACTATAGTAGTCGAAGTTACAAGAAAATTTAAACACCCTTTTTATGAAAAAGTAATAAAAAGATCAAAAAAATATCACGCTCATGATGAAACTAATAAATTTAAAGAGGGTGAAAAAGTTTCTATAATTGAGTGTAAACCTTTTTCTAAAAAGAAAACTTGGCAGGTAATAGAATAATGATACAAATTCAAACAGAACTTACAGTTGCGGATAATACAGGCGCTAAAAGGGTAGAGTGTATTAAAGTTCTTGGCGGCTCAAAAAGAAGATATGCATCAGTAGGAGATATAATTGTTATAAGTGTTAAAGATGCAATTCCAAAAGGAAAAGTTAAGAAGGGTGCTGTTCATAAAGCAGTTGTTGTGAGAACTAGAAAAGAAATTTATAGAGATGATGGTTCAAAAGTTCAATTTGACAAGAACGCAGTTGTTTTAACGGATGATAAGGGTGAACCTATAGGAACAAGAATTTTTGGTCCAGTAACCAGAGAATTGAGAACCAAAGGCCATACTAAAATTATCTCTTTAGCTCCGGAGGTGCTTTAAATGTTTTTAAAAAAAGGAGCTCAGGTAAAAATAATTTCTGGAAAAGACAAAGGAAAAACAGGAGAAATTTTAGAAATTAATAGAAGATTAAATAAAATTAAGATTAAATCTATAAGCATGATTAAAAGACATACAAAGCCCACAAAAGAAAATAAAGGTGGAATAATATCCAAAGAAAGTTTTATTCATCAATCAAATGTTAAAAATATAGATACTAAAAAAAAAGAAAAAAAAATAACGGTTAAAAAATAATGTCTAGATTAAAAACTACATATGAAAAAGAGATAGTTTCTAAATTAATGAGTAAATTATCTTTAAAAAACAAACATGATGTTCCAAAATTAATCAAGATTATTTTAAATATGGGTCTTGGTGAAGATGCATCGGATGGTAAAAAATTAAAAGCATGTGCGGACGATATGTCATTAATAGCAGGTCAGAAGCCAGTAATCACAAAATTTAAAAAATCTATTTCAAATTTTAAAACTAGAAAAGGATCTAATGCTGGAGTAAAAGTTACTCTTAGATCACAAAAAATGTATGAGTTTGTTGATAGATTAGTAAATATTGCTTTACCTAGAATTAAAGATTTTAGAGGATTATCTTCTAAAGGAATTGACGGTTCATTTAATTATTCTTTTGGTATAAAAGAACACATTGTTTTTCCAGAAGTTAATTTTGATAAAGTAGATAAAATCAGAGGTTTAGATATTACTATCGTAACCTCAAGTAAAAGCAAACAAGGGACTTTAGAATTGTTAAAAGAATTTAATTTCCCATTAATAGAAAAAAAACATTAAGGATATAAATGGCTAAAACAAGCGCTATACAAAAAAACCTAAAAAGAATTAAATTAGTTAAAAAGTACGCAAAAAAAAGAGCAGCTTTAAAAAAGATTATAAATAACAAAAAATTAGAGTTATCTGAAAGATTTGAGGCTCAATTAAAACTTAATAAACTCCCAAAAAATTCTGCAAAGATAAGAATTAGAAATAGATGTGAAGTTTCAGGAAGACCTCACGGGGTTTACAGAAAACTAAGAATATCCAGAATTGCACTAAGAGACATGGCGTCTGCTGGTAAAATACCTGGAATAACAAAATCAAGCTGGTAGGAGAAAGTAGGAGAAATATGACATTTACAGATCCAATAGGAGATATGTTTTCAAGAATTAGAAATGGTCAAATGAGATCATTAAACTCTGTTGAGATACCTTCATCTAATTTTAGGAAAAATATCTTAGAAATACTTAAAAATGAAGGTTATATAAAAGATTATTTTATAGAAAAAACAGAAAACAATAAAACAAGTTTAAAAATCTCACTCAAATATTATGAAGGTGATCCAGTAATTAAAGAAATAAAAAGAATTTCAAAACCAGGTAGAAGAGTATACTCAAGAGCAACAAGCATACCTAAAGTAATGAACGGGTTGGGACTAGCGATTCTTTCAACTCCTAAAGGTGTAATGAGTGATGCAGAAGCAAGAAAAAATAATGTTGGTGGAGAAATAATTTGTAGGGTGTTTTAATGTCTAAAATAGGAAAAAAAAATATAACCATTCCAAAAGAGTCATCTATTAAAATTGAAGGACCAAATTTGATTATCTCAGGTCCAAAAGGTACAAAAAAATTGACCATAAATGATAAAATTTTTTCATCTAAGGTAAAAGAAAGTGAATTTTTTATTCAACCTCTTGAAAAAAAAATAGATAAAAAAATCTCAATAATGTGGGGAACTTATAGAAGTTTGATTAATAATGCAGTTGATGGTGTTTCTAAAGGTCATGAAAAAGTATTAGAGCTTAGCGGAGTGGGTTTTAGAGCAAATTTAAAAGGTGAAGCTTTAAACTTACAAATTGGATTTAGTCATGATGTGAATTTTAAAATTCCAAAAGACATAAAAATAATTGTTGAGAAACAAACAATAATTAAAATTAGTGGTGCAGATAAAGAGCTTGTCTCAAAAGTTGCTGCAGATATTAAAAATTTAAAGCCAGTAGAGCCTTATAAAGCTAAAGGTATTAAAGAAAGAGGTCAATTTGTTCTAAGAAAAGAAGGAAAAAAGAAATAATGAAAAAAATCAATACAAAGATAAAAAGAAAACTTAGAAATAGAAAAAAATTAAAAGATGTTAATTTTAATAGATATAGAGTATCTGTAGCAAAGTCTTTGAATAATTTATCTGCTCAAATTATTGATGACAAACAAAAAAAAACCTTAGTTTCCGCTTCATCGATTGAAAAAGATATAAAGTCAAAAAAGATAAAGAAAATGGATAAATCATCTTTAATAGGAGAAATTTTAGCTAAGAGAGCTAAAGAGAAAAATATAAGTGAAGTATATTTCGATAGAGGTGAATATAAATACCACGGTAGAGTTAAATTATTTGCTGAAACTTTAAGAAAAAATGGATTAAAATTTTAATATGGCTGAAAATAAAAAAATCGAAAGTGATATAAAAGAAAAACTAGTAGCAATTAATAGAATTACCAAAGTTGTAAAAGGTGGAAGAAGGTTTGGGTTTGCAGCTTTAGTGGTTGTAGGCAATCAAAAAGGCTCTGTAGGAATTGGTCAAGGAAAGTCTAAACAAGTTCCCGACGCTATAAAAAAGGCAACAGAAGTAGCTAAAAGAAATTTAATTAAGATACCTTTAAAAGAAGGAAGAACACTTCATCATGATGTAAATGGCAAAAATGGATCAGGGAAAGTTTTTTTAAGAGCTGCCCCAGCAGGAACTGGTATTATAGCTGGTGGAGCAATAAGATCTGTTTGTGAAGTGTTAGGGATTCAGGACGTGGTTGCTAAATCTCTTGGTTCAGCAAATCCTCATAATGTATTAAAAGCTTGCGTTAATGGTCTTAGATCACAGAATTCACCAAAAATTTTGTCTGCAATAAGAGGAAAAAAAATTTCTGATATTGTTTTAAAAAGAGAGACCAAATAATGCAACTAAACAATTTAATTAAAAACAATAAAAAAAAAATTAGAGTTGGTAGAGGAATAGGCTCAGGTAAAGGCAAGACTTCCTCTAGAGGTCATAAAGGTCAAAAATCAAGATCAGGAGTTGCTATCAAAAGTTTTGAAGGTGGTCAAATGCCATTATACAGAAGATTGCCAAAGAGAGGATTTAAAAGTTTAAGCAAAAAAAACACTGCAATATTAAATCTTTCAAAAATTCAAAACATAATTGAAAAATCTAAGAATAATATAAAAGAAACTTTAGATATTAAAATCTTAAAAGAGAAAAAATTAATCAATAGAAAATTTTTAAAATTAAAAATTTTAGGCACTGGTGAAATAAAAAATAAAATAATAATCTCTGCTCATTTTGCTTCGAAACAAGCTCTATCTAAAATTGAGAAAGCTGGTGGTAAGATTAGTATAGTAAAAAAATAAAAGATTATGTCTAGCGAAACAATCAATACTGCTGGTGCTTTTAGTCAAGCAAAAGATTTAAAAAACAGAATACTTTTTACAATTTTAATTTTAATAATTTATAGATTAGGAACCTATGTTCCTTTAGCAGGCATTGATCCTTTGGCGTTGAAAGAAATTATGGCTTCAAGTCAAAAGGGCTTACTTGGGATGTTTAACATGTTTTCTGGTGGTGCTGTTACTAGAATGGCGATTTTTGCATTAGGTATTATGCCGTATATTTCATCATCAATTATTGTACAGTTGTTAACTGGTGTCTCAGATTATTTCAAAAATTTAAAAGAACAAGGTGAAATTGGTAGAAAAAAAATTACACAGATAACACGTTACGGAACTGTACTTATTGCGTGTCTTCAAGGTTATGGCGTTTCTGTCGGTTTAGAAAATGCAGGAAATCTTGTTATTGATCCAGGTATGTCATTCAGAATTATTACTACTATTTCTCTTGTAGCCGGTACTACATTTCTAATGTGGTTAGGTGAGCAAATTACTTTAAGAGGTGTTGGTAATGGAATTTCTTTAATAATATTTTCTGGAATAGTAGCAGAAATTCCTAGAGCCTTAGCTTCAACTTTTGAACTAGGTAGAACTGGAGCTTTATCAGCATTAATGATTGTTGGAATTTTTGTTTTAGTGATCTTAACAGTTTTATTTATTGTCTTCTTTGAGAGAGCCATGAGAAAAATATTAATTAATTATCCAAAAAGACAGGTAGGTAATAAAATGTATGGAGGGGAGTCATCTCACCTTCCACTAAAAATAAATACAGCCGGTGTGATACCTGCGATTTTTGCATCAGCATTATTACTTCTGCCAATCACAATATCTAACTTTGGTTTTGCAGAGTCAGATACATTTTTAAAAATTTCATCTATGTTTACGCAAGGCCAACCCCTGTATATGTTGCTTTATGCGTCAGGAATAATTTTTTTCTCCTTTTTTTACACTTCAATAGTTTTTAATCCAAAAGAAACAGCGGAGAATTTAAGAAAATATGGTGGATACATACCAGGTATAAGACCAGGGGAAAGAACAGCAGAATATATTGACACAATCTTAATGAGATTAACTACAGTGGGTGCTTTATATTTAACTTTTGTATGTTTAATGCCAGAGTTCTTAATTGCTAAATATCCTATTCCATTTTATTTAGGTGGAACTTCTATCTTAATTGTTGTTGTTGTAGCCATGGATACTGTAACCCAAGTTCAAACAAGATTAATGAGCTCACAATATGAGTCATTAATTAAAAAAACAAAATTTGGGAAATAAATAATTAAATGAATATAGTTATTTTTGGCCCACCTGGAGCTGGTAAAGGCACCCAATCAAATATAATTGCCGAAAAATTCAATTTGTACCAATTGTCTACTGGTGAACTTTTAAGAAAAGAAATTCAAAATAAAACAAAGTTGGGCCAGGAAATATCATCAATTATAAAAGATGGAAATTTAGTCCCAGATAAAATAGCTGGAGATCTAATTGAAAAATATCTTTCAAATAATATTTATAAAAATAGATTAATTTTTGATGGATATCCAAGAAATTTAATTCAAGCAAAAAATTTAGATTTATTATTAAAAAAATACGATCAAAAAATAGACATTGTACTAAAATTAACTGTAAGTTTAGAAACTATAAAAAAAAGAATTTTAGAAAGAAAAAATTTAGAAAATAGGATGGATGATAACGAGCAAATAGCCATTAAAAGATTTAACAACTATGAAAATAATATTAAACTAGTAATTGATTTTTACAAACAATCTAATTTGCTTAAAGTAGTCAACGGTGAGGCATCTATATCTGCAATTAGCAGTGAAATTAGCGACTTAATAGAGGGTATCAAGGGTTGACTTTAAGTAATTAGACAATATAAATACGCAGGAATTAATAACTCATAAATATATGGCTCGTATCGCAGGAATAAATATTCCACAAAATAAGGTTGTTAGTATAGCCTTAACCTATATTCATGGCATTGGATTACATTCATCAAAAAAAATTTGTAAGGAACTTAATATACCCTCATCAAAAAGAGTTAATGAATTATCTGAAGAACAAGTTTTAAAAATACGAGAATTTATAGACGCAAATCACAAAGTTGAGGGAGATTTAAGAAGAGAAGTGTCGGTCAACATTAAAAGATTAGTAGATCTTGCATGTTATAGAGGTTCTAGGCATAAAAAAAAACTTCCTGTAAGAGGCCAAAGAACTCAATGTAATGCGAGAACAAGAAAAGGTAAAGCAATAGCTATTGCTGGTAAAAAATTAACTCCTCTTAAAAAATAGATTTAAATGAACAAAAAAAACGAAAAAACAGAAAAAAAAGTCGATGCTAAAGATACTAAAAAATCTGAAGCAAAAAAAATAAGTACTTTTAAAAAGAAAAAAAAGGTTAAAAAAAATATAACTTCAGGTATTGCTTATGTTTATTCAACATTTAATAATACAATTATTTCAATAGCAGATGAGAGTGGGAATGTAGTATCTTGGTCTTCTGCTGGAGCTAAGGGTTTTAAAGGATCTAGAAAATCAACACCTTACGCAGCTCAAGTAGCAGCTGATGATGCAGGTGCAAAAGCTTTTGAACAAGGTTTAAGAACTTTAACCGTGCAAGTAAAAGGTCCTGGATCAGGTAGAGAAACTGCTTTACGATCATTACAATCGAGAGGATTTAAAATTTTATCAATTAAAGACACTACACCTATGCCACATAACGGTGCAAGACCACCAAAAAGAAGGAGAGTATAATGCAGTCAACAACAAATATAATAGACAAAAATTGGAAAGCACTAATTAAACCTAACAAATTAGATATCACAAGTAATGAGGATAAAACAATTGCAAAAGTGATAGCTGAGCCTCTTGAAAAAGGTTTTGGTCAAACTATAGGAAATTCTTTAAGAAGAATTTTATTATCATCCATACAAGGAGCAGCTGTTACTGCTATTCAAATAGACGGAGTATTGCATGAATTTTCATCTATTAAAGGAGTTAGAGAAGATGTAACTGATATTGTTTTAAATGTTAAAAATCTTGCAATAAAATCTTCCTCTTCAAGTGCAAAAAAAATAATTCTAGACATTAAAGGACCTAAAGAAGTTAAAGCAAAAGATATAACTCTCGTACCTGAAATTGAAATATTAAATCCTGAACAAACAATTTGCAATCTTGATGAAAAAACAAATTTTCACATGGAATTAATGGTAAGTAGCGGTAAAGGATACGTTCAGGCACCTAAAAATAAAACTGATGACAGTCCACTAGGTTTAATCTCAATAGACTCTTTATTTAGTCCTGTTAAAAAAGTTTCATTCTCTGTCGAGAATACTCGAGCCGGAAGTGCACTAGACTATGATAAACTTGTCATGACAGTTGAAACTAATGGAACTGTAGATGCAGAAGATGCTATCGCTTACTCAGCAAGAATATTTCAAGATCAATTATCAATGTTTGTTAATTTTGAAGATCCACAAGAAATAGTAAAAGAAGTTAAACCTACCGAACCAGAATTTAATAGAAATTTATTAAAAAGAGTTGAAGAATTAGAATTATCAGTCAGGTCAATGAATTGCCTAAAAAATGATAATATTATTTATATAGGTGATTTAGTACAAAAAACAGAGCCAGAAATGCTCAGAACACCTAATTTTGGAAGAAAATCTCTTAATGAAATTAAGGAAGTATTAAATACTATGTCGTTATATTTAGGTATGGAAATACCTAATTGGCCGCCGGACAATATTGCAGAACTTTCAAAAAAATTAGAGGAAAATAATTACTAATGAGGCACGGTTTAGGTTTTAGAAAATTAAATAAAACAAGCGAGCATAGAAAAGCATTATTTAAAAATATGCTAAATTCTTTAATAAAATATGAGCAAATAATAACAACTTTGCCTAAAGCAAAAGAACTTAAACCTCAAATTGATAAAGTGATTACAATTGGTAAAAAAAATATTTTAAGTAATAAAAAAAGACTATTTTCCAAATTGCAAGATAAAAAATCGGTTACAAAAGTGTTCGATGAATTGTCTAAAAGATATAGCTCAAGAAAAGGCGGCTACTCCAGAGTTTTAAAAGCAGGTTTTAGAACTGGTGACGATGCACCAATGGCTGTAATAGAATTAGTTGATAGAAATCCAGAGGCTAAAAAAGTCGATAAACCAAAAAAAACTGAAAAAAAAGATAAAACTAAAGAAGCATTAGTGGAGCCAAAAGAAAAAAGTAAATAAATTAAGCTTTCATGCCTAAATCATATACTGTTGACGATGATTATAATGGCTCACGTCTAGATAAATGGTTTAAAAACAAAATAATAAACTTACCTCATTCTTTATTAGAAAAAATACTAAGACAAAATAAAATTAAAGTTAATAAAAAAAGAACTAAATCATCTTACAGACTTCAGACTGGTGATTTAATTGAGATTTATGACATTTCAAAATTTAAACCTGCAGATAAAAAAGAAAAAATCAAATATTTACCAAAAAAAAAAGAAGTTGGCGCATATGATGATTATGTAATAGAAGATAATGAAAATTTTATAGTAATTAACAAACCCATAGGCATACCAGTTCAATCAGGTACAAAATCATTCAAAAACATTATAGATATAATAAAAAATACAAAATATTTTAAAAATTCAAAACCTTTCATTGTTCACAGATTAGATAAAGAGACATCAGGGGTTTTGATAATTGCCAAAAATAGAAAATATGCTCAATTATTTACTTCACTTTTTAGAATCAGAAAAATTCATAAAACTTATTTAGCTATAGTGTATGGAAAAGTTAAAAAATCAAAAACAGTGATGAAAGATGATTTAATTTATTACGAAAATAACAAAAAAATTGTTCAAAAAGCTATATCTAATCTTAAAATCATTAAATCAAACGATGGCTATTCTTACTTGGAGTTAAATCCTATTACTGGAAGAAAGCACCAATTACGAAAACAATTACTTAACATTGGATGCCCAATAATTGGAGATGATAAATATTTTTTAAACGATAGAAAAAGAATAAAAAATAAAAATCTTATGCTGCATGCATATAAAATCAAATTTATGATTAATAATATTCAATATAATTTTAAGGCGAAGTACAATAATTTATTCGAAGAATTTCTTAAAAAAAATTTTTAAATATTATTAATATTTTTAATAAAAATATTTGCTAAATTATTCTCAAAGTTCTTAGGTTTAAAGTCTATTAATTTTGACATTGAGGTGACCTTTTTATTATCTAAACCGCATGGAACAATTTTTAAATATTGATTTAAATTATTTGAAATATTTATTGAACAACCATGATAGGCTACCCATCTAGAAACCCTAATACCTATTGCTGCAATTTTTTTACCTTTAACCCAAATGCCAATGTTTTTTTTATCATTTTTAGCTTTAATTTTATAATTTTCTAAAAATTGTATTATGCTTTTCTCTATTGAATTTATTAATTTTCTTATATCTTTTTTTCTTTTGTTTAAATTAATGACAAAGTAAATAATTTTTTGTCCAGGATTGTGCAGTGTTATTTTACCTCCTCTATTTGATTTAACTATTTTTATTTTTTTATCAATTATTTCTTTTTTGCTGAAACTTACTCCAGCTGTATAAGTAGTCGGATGTTCTAGGATCCATAATAATTCTCGATTTTTATCACTTTTTACTTCTTCAACTCTTTTGTTGAGATAAAGTATTGCCGTTTTATAGGGTATACGTTTTTTGCTAATTTTGACTTCTATACTCATTTAATTTGAATTTTATCATTATATAGACTAATAGTCTCAAAAAAACTTTAAGGGGTATTTATGACTTTACCAAAATCAAGAGAAGCAAAAAAAGTCAATTTGGATTTTAATAAGGAATTTATCAGTACTTTTACTCAAAATATTGAGAGTGGAAATGTTGAATTTATCAATCAAACTTTAAGAGATTTGCACGAAGCAGATGTAGCTAATTTAATTGAAAATTTAAATCCTGATACAAGAAATAAATTAATTGAAATTGAGTCATTTAATATTGATCCAGAAATTTTCATTGAATTAAATGAGTCGATTCAAAGTGAGGTTTTACAATTACTTTCTGTAGACTCTCTTATCAAAATAATAAAAAGATTAGAGTCTGATAATGCAATTAAAATTCTTGAAAACTTATCAAAAGAGATTAAAGACAAAGTATTAGAAAAACTTCCTCCGAAAGACAAATTTTTATTACAAGAAGGTTTAAGTTACCCCGAGGACTCTGCAGCAAGAATAATGCAAAGAGAATTTACAGCAGTACCAAGTAATTGGACTGTTGGGCAAACTATAGATTATTTAAGAGAAAATAAAGATTTACCTGAAGAATTTTTAGAAATTTTTATAGTAGATAATGATTTTAAACCAATTGGAACTGTTCCTTCATCAAGAGTTCTTAGAACTTCTAGAGATTTGAAAATGAACTCTATAATGAGAGAAATGCCAGTTTTAATTTCAGTTAATATGGATAAAGAAGAAGTTGGTCTCACTTTTGAAAATTATAACTTGGTCTCTGCAGGTGTAGTTAATAAAGAAAATAAGTTAGTTGGTATGATTACAGCCGACGATGTTGTTACAGTTGTTCAAGAGGAAGCCGAAGAAGATGCTTTACGATTAGCAGGAGTTGGCGATGAAGAAATCACTGATAGTGTTATGCTAAAAACAAAAAGAAGGTTCAATTGGTTACTGTTAAATTTATTTACTGCTTTGCTTGCTACTTGGGTAATTAGTTTCTTTGGAGCTTCGATTGAACAGATGGTAGCTTTAGCTTTTCTTATGCCAATAGTTGCCTCAATGGGTGGAAATGCTGGGATGCAAACGTTAGCTGTTACAATTCGAGCAATAGCTACCAAAGAATTATCAAAAAGCAATTTTAATCGAGTTGTTGGTAAAGAATTTTTGATAGGAATTTTAAATGGTATTATTTTTGCAATTATAACTGCAATAATAGTTCAACTCTGGTTTAAAGAGTTAAATCTTTCATTATTAATTGGTATTTCTATGATCTTGAACATGATTGTTGCAGGTTTATTTGGAATTTTAGTACCAGTTTCTCTTAAAAAACTAAATATTGATCCTGCTTTAGCCTCAAGTGTTTTTGTCACAACAATCACAGATGTAATTGGTTTTCTTTCTTTTTTAGGTTTAGGATCTTTTTATTTTTTAAATTAGATATTATCAATTAATCTTGTGTTTTTAATATAATACGCAAAAAATAGATTAAATTTTTTATTAGAGTTTTTAACTTTTTTAAAATTTTTTAAATTATAATTTTCAATATAATCTATTTTTTTTGCCCCTATTTTAATTAAATTTTTTTTTATCAAGCTAATCTTAAACTGACCATTTTTTTTTTTTATTTTTTTCTTTAAGTTACTGAGATAATAAAAAATATTAGATGCAATCTTCATTTGATTTTTATTAAGACTTAAATTTCTTGTTGAAAAAGCTACACCATTATTTTCTCTTATAGTTTTGCACTCAACTATTTTAGATTTAATCTTACTTTTTTCGATATGTTTTTTTATTAAATACAGTTGCTGATAATCTTTTTTCCCTAAAAATATATACTTAGGTTTTATTATTTCTATAAATCTATTAACTACATCTAAGACGCCTTCAAAATGACCTTTTCTAAATTTACCACATAATCTTTTGGAAGATTTATCTAAGAAAATTTTGTTCTTAGGTTTAAATCCGTATATATCTTTAAATGTAGGTATATATAAGTAATTAACTTTTAATTTTTTAAGTAGTTTGATGTCTTTTTTTTTGTTTCTAGGATAAGACCTAAAATCACTTTTTTTATTGAATTGTTTTGGATTTACAAAAATGGAGACTAAAGTTTTAAATTTAAATTTCTTAGATTGTTTAATCAAAGAAATATGGCCTTTATGTAGCCCACCCATTGTAGGCACAAATGATATTCCTTTAGTTTTTAAAATCTCTTTCTGAAGAATATGTTTGTCTTTAAATATTTTCATTTCTATAAAGCAATGATAATAACTATTATAAGAATCATATGATAAAACAAGCCATTATTCCATTAGCAGGATTAGGAACCAGAATGCTTCCTTTAACAAGCGTAATGCCTAAAGAGTTAATGCCCATCAATGGTAAGCCAAATTTACAATATATATTAGACGAATGTATTGAAGCAGGTGTAAGGGAGTTCATATTTATAATTTCAAAAAAGAAGTTATCAATTAAAAAATATTTTTTTAACGATAATTTTTATAAGAAAATTATAAAAAAAAAGAGAGATAAAAGACTAATTGAAGAATATAAAAAAATAAAAAAATATCAAAAAATGATTAAATTTGTTTATCAAAACAAACCTAAAGGTACAGGAGATGCAGTTTTAAAATGTCAAAAATTTATTAAGAATAAATATTTTTTAATGCTTTTACCTGACGACTTAATAATAAAAAAAAATTGTTCGAAAGAAATGATACGATTACACAAACAAACTAATGGATCAATAATTGCTACCAAAAAAGTAGAAAGAAAAACAGTCTCACGATGGGGCATTTTATCAATTAAAAATAAAAAAAAAAAATATTTTCAAATTAAAGATGTTGTAGAAAAACCTAGGATTAAAACTGCACCTTCAAACTTTGCTATTATAGGCAGATATATATTGCCTACTAAAATTTTTAGTGAAATTAAGAAACTGAAACCTGGTCAGGGAGGAGAAATACATATTACTGACGCAATTAGAAGTTTAATTAAAAAAGAAAATAAATTTTATGGAAAAATTTTCACGGGAAAATATTTAGATTGTGGAACTTTAAGTGGATATATTAATTCAGGAATTCAAATATTTAAAGGAAAATAAATGAAATTGTGTATGATAGGAACTGGATATGTTGGATTAGTAAGTGGAGTATGCTTTGCTGATATAGGCAACCAGGTTGTTTGTGTTGATAAAGATAAAAACAAAATAGATAATCTTAATTCTGGAATTTCCCCAATCTACGAGCCAGGATTGGATGAACTAATTAAAAAAAATTTTGTAGCTAAACGTCTCACATTCACTACAAATACTGATAAAGCTATAAGCACATCAGATATAATTTTTATTTGTGTAGGTACTCCTACAAAAAAAGGATCAATAAAAGTTGATTTATCTTTTGTTTATAAATGTGCAAAGGAAATATTAAAATATTCAAAAAGAAAAAAAATTATAGTAACCAAGTCTACAGTCCCAGTCGGTACAGGTGATGAGATTGAAAAAATCCTAAAAAATAAGAAAAAACTTTTTACAGTAATCTCCAATCCTGAATTTTTAAGAGAAGGTGAAGCAATACGTGATTTTAGATATCCTGATAGAATTGTAATAGGTTCAAACGAAAAAAAAACATTTAATATTATGAGAAATCTTTATAAGCCATTAACTAACAAGGGTTCAAAATTTTTTACCACTTCAAGAAGGGGAGCCGAATTAATAAAGTACGCTTCAAACGCTTTTCTCGCTACTAAAATTACTTTTATAAATGAACTTGCTAATCTGTGCGAAAAATCTGGAGTAAATATAGAAGATATTTCATTAGGTATGGGTTCTGATAGTAGAATAGGCGGGAGGTTTTTACGTGCTGGTCCAGCTTATGGTGGATCATGTTTTCCAAAGGACACTAAAGGTCTCGTATCAGCTGCTGAGAAATATAAAATAAATTTATCAGTAGTAAAATCAGTTATTAAATCTAATCAAGAAAGAGTAAATTTACTCACAAAAAGAGTTCATAAAATTTTAGGATCAAATTTAAAAAATAAAAAGATTTCGTTTTTAGGCGTTACATTTAAACCAAACACTGATGATATGAGGGATTCTACTAGCCTCAAAATGATACCTTATCTATGTAAAAAAGGTGCAAAAGTTAGATATTACGATCCCTCTGGAGAAAAAAAAGAGTTTAAAAAAATAAAGAATTGCAATTATAGAAATAATATTAAATCTAATTGTAATGGCGCAGACCTGGTAGTTTTACTTACAGAATGGGACGAATTTAAATCAATAGATTTTAAACAAATTGTTAAAAATAAAAAATTTAAAGTGTACGACCTGAGAAACCTTTATTCTGCTGAAGAAATGAAAAAAAATAAGATTAAGTACTATTCTGTTGGTAGACCCAATACTAATTAAGTTCAAAGATAGCATCAACTTCTACAGCAACACCCAAAGGCAAACTATTTACACTTACTGCAGCACGTGTGTGTTCACCTTTTTTATCAAAAATCTTAGCTATAATATCTGAAGCACCGTTTATAATTTTTGGCTGATCTTTAAAATTATCAGTTGAATTAACATAACCTGTTAATTTTACACAAGATTTAACTTTATTAAAATCTCCATTACAAGCATTTTTAACATGGGCAACAATGCTTAAACCGCATCTTTCGGCAGCTTTATAACCTTTCTCTAAATCTAAATCTTTTCCAATCTTACCAGTTATAAGTTTTGCATTTTCATCAATAGATATTTGACCAGAAATATATAAGAGTTTTCCAACAATCTTAGTAGCAACATAAGCTCCAACTGGTGCTTTTGGTTCAGGTAATTTTATATTTAAACTTTTTATTTTGTTTTCAATTTCACTCATTTTCATTTGCCCTTTTTTTTACTTTTATCGTATTCTTTTCTTTTTTCTATTAATATAAGTGCTTCTTCCATAGTGAGTTCATTCGGATCTTTTTCTTCTGGAATAGTTGCATTTAGAGATTTGTACTTTATATAAGGACCATATTGCCCTTTCATAATTCTCACAGGTTTTTTATCCTCAGGATGTTCTCCAAGATCTTTAATGAGCGAAGAAGAAATCCTTCCAGGCTTAGCTTCAGCAATTAATGTTATTGCTCGATTAATCCCAATAGAAAATAGATCCTCAACATTTTCAAGTCTTGCAGATTTATTTTCACATTTTAGATACGGACCAAATCTTCCAGAATTTAGAGTTATATCTTGTCCATTTTCAGGGTGTTGTCCTAATACTTTAGGAAGAGAGCATAAATATTTCGCTTTATCTAAATCAACACTGTCAACATCGATACCTTTTGGAATGGAAACATTTTTAAGGTGTTCATTCTCATTTTTTTTCTTTCTTCCTTTTTTCTTTTTTGTTTCTAGTTCGTCTTTTTCTTTTTCATATTGTAAGTAGGGGCCAAATCTTCCATTTTTTAAAAATATATCTTTACCTTTTTCATTCTGACCCAGCAATTTAGGTTCAGCTAAATTATATTGAGCTGCAGCTTTAGCTTTAGATAAAGGTCTTGTAAATTTACACTCAGGATAATTTGAACATCCTATAAAAGCCCCACCTCTAAAACTATTCTTTAGACTAAGTTCTCCATTGGAGCATAACTTGCACTTTCGGTCTATAGCATCTTTATCATCCCTTTCAAAAATTAAAGCTCCTAAACTTTCATTTAATAAGTCTAATACTTCTCTTGTTCTCTTTTCTTTTACTTTTCCAACATTTTCATAAAAATCTTTCCAAAAATTATCTAAAACCTGAACCCATTCAATTTTACCACTAGTTATTTCATCTAGCTGATTTTCTAAGTCTGCAGTGAAATTATAATCTACGTATTTAGAGAATAATTTTTCTAAAAAAGCTGAAATTAGCTTACCTCTGTCAGTTGGATTAAACCTTTTATTAATTAATTCGACATAATTTCTCGTTGATAATACTGAGATAATACTAGCATAAGTAGAGGGTCTCCCTATGCCTAATTCCTCCATCTTTTTCACTAAACTAGCTTCAGAGTATCGTGGTGGTGGATCTGTGAAATGTTGTTCATCATTAAGCTTAAGTATATTAATTTCCTCTCCAACTTTGACCTGAGGCAAAATATTCTTTGCATCTTCGTCAGTTTCTTGAACTTGATAAACTTTAAGAAATCCATCAAATTTTACGACTGATCCGCTAGCTCTAAAATTAATCTTATTATCGTTTGAAGAAATAATTATTGTATTTCTATCAAACTCTGCTGGAGTCATTTGAGATGATAAGGCTCTACTCCAAATTAATTCATAAAGTTTAAATTGATCTGCATTTACATATTTTTTTATATCAGAAGGTTTCCTACTTATATTAGTCGGCCTAATTGCCTCATGAGCTTCTTGAGCGTTTTTTGCTTTTTTCCCCGTATAACTATTTGGTGCTTCTGGTAAATATTTATCACCATAATCATCAGTAATAAATTTTCTAAACTCATCAATTGCTTCTTTTGAAATATTAGTTCCATCAGTTCTCATATAAGTAATTAGTCCGGTTGTTTCACCCTCGATATCTACACCTTGATAAAGTCGTTGTGCAATTTGCATTGTTCTGGAAGCTCCAAAACCAAATCGTCCCGAGGCAGTTTGTTGTAAGGTTGATGTTGTAAAAGGTGCTAGAGGGTTTCGTCTAAACACTTTTGTATTCACATCAGCAATTTTAAAATTTGTTTTATTGATTACATCAACTGCTTTTTGTATTTCATCTTTATTTTTGAAAGAAAATTTTTCAATTTTTTCTCCATTAAATAAACTTAATTTTGAAAAAATATTTTTATTATCTTTGTTTGTAAAGTCTGATGTAAGTGTCCAGTATTCTTCTGGTTTAAATAATTCTATTTCTTTTTCTCTTTCAGTAATAAGTTTTAAGGCTACTGATTGAACTCTTCCTGCTGATTTTGATCCAGGTAATTTTGTCCAAAGGATTGGTGAGATATTAAATCCCACAAGATAGTCTAAGGCTCTTCGTGCCAGATAGGCTTCAACTAAAGGTAAATGAATTTCTCTTGGATTTTTAATAGCATCTAGAATTGCTTTCTTCGTAATCTCATTAAAAACAACACGCTCAAGATGTTTATCTTTTAATAACTTTTTTTTATCTAAAACCTCTTTAACATGCCACGCGATAGCTTCTCCTTCACGATCAGGGTCTGTAGCTAAAATAATTTTATCAGAGTCTTCAGCAGCATTTGTGATTTCTTTTAAATATTTTTTTGAAAAAGAGTCTATTTCCCATTCCATTTGAAATTTATTTTCTGGATCTACAGATCCGTTTTTGGAAGGAAGATCTCTTATGTGCCCATAACTAGCTAAAACTAGATAATCTTTACCTAAATATTTATTTATTGTTTTTGCTTTTGCTGGACTTTCAACAATTACTAAATTCATTATTTGTTTATTTTCAAAATTAAATGAATTTGTCAAATTTATTATTTAAAAACTAGAAAAGACAACACTTATAACTTAATTTTACTTTCTTCAGAATTTTTTAATCGAACTATATTTTCTCGATGTGTGTAAACGATAATTACGAAAAAAATAAAAAGTATTAAAGAAAAATTATTAATAAAAAAATATGAATAAACAAAAACAATTAGAGATGAAACAATCGAAGATAATGATGCGTATCTAAATAAAAAAGATAAAACAAGCCAAGTAATTCCAAAAATTAGAAAAAATTTATATGAAAGTGCCAATATAACACCTAGATAAGTTGCAACTCCTTTACCTCCTTTAAATTTTAACCAAACAGGAAAAATATGACCGATAAAACAAATCAAAGCAGAATATGAAATTAGATTTTCAAAATAAGTAAATGTTATGATGATAGAAAAATATCCTTTTAGTAAGTCAAGAATAAGAGTAGTAACGGCTAGAGATTTTTTTCCAGTTCTTAAAACATTTGTCGTTCCAATATTGCCTGATCCTATTCCTCTAATATCTTTTTTTAAAAAAATTTTTGTTAAAACTAATCCAAAAGGAATTGATCCTAATAAATAAGAATACACTGCAACTATTATTAAATTTATATCCATTAATTTGAGTAAACTAGTTCACCGTTAAGATAAGTCTTTAAAATCTTTCCTTGGAGATTTCTATTTTCTATGGCTGTATTTTTTGATTTAGATTTTAGTTTATCAGCATTTACTTTCCATGGAGCTTCTAAATCAAATATACAAATATCTCCATCTGATCCTTTTACCAAAGTTCCTTTTTTAATATTCAATATTTTAGCAGGATTGATAGTTAAGGTTTCTATTATTTTATTTAGAGGAAGAGATTCATTATGATACATTTCTAAAGAAAGAGGCAGAAGGGTCTCTACACCAATAGCGCCAGTAGCAGCTTGTGAGAATGGTAATCTTTTGCTTTCTTCATCTTCAGGTAAATGATCTGAAACTATTACATCTATTAACCCATCTTTGATACCTTGAACAAGTGATAATCTATCTTCTTCAAGCCTAAGGGGAGGAGATAATTTTAAAAAAGTCTTAAATTCACCAATATCATTTTCATTTAGCGATAAATTATTAATTGAGACACCTACGCTAAATTTTTTACCATTATTTTTATTTTTTCTAATAACATCTAAAGATTGTTTAGATGAAATTTGATTTATGTGATATCTACAAGGATATTCACTAAGTAAACTTAAGTCTCTTTCAATTATTATTTTTTCAGCTAGAGCTGATACACCTTGTAGCCCAAGTCTTGTAGCTATTTCTCCGTCGTTGATACAAGCGTTTTTTGATAACTCATAGTCTTCTGCATGTTGCATTATCAAAACCCCAATATCAGAAGCATAATCCATTATCCTAGACATTAGCTCTGTATTTTGAATAGTTTTATTAACATCGCTAAAGCCAATTATTCCTCTACCAGAGAGTAAACCAAACTCAGTTATCAGCTTACCTTCGCATTGTTTAGTTATTGAAGCACAAGGAAAAAGGTTAACATTAGCTTTGTCTCTTCCTCTTCTAATAATGAAATCAACCATTGAAACGTTATCAATAATGGGTTTGGTATTAGGCATAGTTACTATAGATGTAACCCCTCCAGCTAAAGCAGCTTGGCTAAGAGTTCTAAAGTTTTCCTTATATTCATATCCTGGCTCGCCTACAAAAGCCTTCATATCTACTAATCCTGGAATTAAAATATTGTCTTTTAAATCAATTATCTCAGCATCTTTATTAGCATCAGTTTTTTTTACATTTTTTCCTATAGCCTTTACTTTTCCTTTATCATTTAAAATTAAAGAGCCTTTCTCATCCATGCTTTGTGATGGATCTATAATTCTTGCATTAATAAAAATTTTTTCTTTCATTTATTTACAATATTTTTTTAAACAAGCCATTCTTACTGCTACACCTAATTCAACTTGCTCTTTAACCAAACTAACGTTTATGTCGTCTGCAAGTTTTGTATCTATTTCTACCCCTCTATTCATTGGACCGGGATGCATAATCAGTGCATCTTTTTTTGCAAATTTTAATTTTTCTGGAGTTAAACCGTAAAATTCATAATATTCTCTTTTTGAAGGTAAGAATGAACCCTGCATTCTTTCATTTTGTAATCTTAACATCATTACAATGTCGCAACCTTCAAGACCCTTCTTCATATCTGTAAAAGACTTAACTCCCATTCTATTAATTGATTTTGGCATTAATGTTTTTGGTGCTATTACATTTACTTCAGCACCTAACATGTTCATTAAATAAATATTTGATCTAGCTACTCTTGAGTGAAGTATGTCACCACAAATTGCTATCTTCAGTCCTTCAATCTTACCTTTTCTGTTAATTATTGTTAAAGCGTCAAGTAAAGCTTGTGTAGGGTGTTCTCTTCTTCCATCACCAGCATTTATAACTGCACAATTAACTTTTTGAGATAATAAATTTGGTGCACCAGAGTCTTGATGTCTAATTACAATTAAGTCAGGGTGCATCGCGTTTAAAGTCATTGCGGTATCAATTAAAGTTTCACCTTTTTTAAGTGCTGAGTTGTCCATGTTCATAGACATTACATCTGCACCTAATCTTTTACCTGCTAGATCAAACGAACTTTGAGTTCTTGTGGATGGTTCAAAAAATAAATTAATTTGAGTTTTTCCTCTTAGAACATCTAATTTTTTTGAGCTACTTCTGTTTAATTCAATAAATTTTTTTGCTTCATCTAATATTGCTTTAGCTTCTAATATCGAAAGGTTTTGAATACCAAGAAGATGTTTGGGAGAGTTTTTAATAGCTGTATTGTTTTTCTTAACTGCCATTAAAATCAACTCTATAGGCGTTTTATAGTATCAGATCAAGTATTTTCTTTAGTTAAGTAGTCCAAGGCTCCTTGAAGTATAAATTGTGCAGAATTCTCATCTAATTTGCTTATTTTTTTTGACGTGTTTGATGCTAAATCATTGGATAAATTGAACGCTCCCTGACTTGATAATCTCTCATCCCATAAAGTGACATTTTCAGTAACATCTTTTGATAGATTAATAGCTAAATCCTTAGCTGATTGTGACGATTGACTAGATGATCCGTCCATATTGATTGGATTGCCAACAACTATACCTTTAATCTGATTTTCATTAAAAATCTTTATTATTTCTTTGAGAAATTCAGAATATTTATTTTTTATTAAAGTGGTATAAGGAGTTGCAATAATTTTATTTTCATCAGAAATGGCTATACCAACACGTTTTCTACCTGGGTCAATTCCCATTAACCTAGACTTTTTATCGAGTTTTTTCTTAAATTCTTCAATATCAAGCATGAAATTTACCTAATTTGTGATAAAACACATTTAAATTAACTTATTTCACAAATGTCCCTAGATAAAGAAAAAATTAAACATGTTGCAAAATTAGCTCGAATTTCAGTTGATGAAGCCAAAGTTGAGAGTCTAACAAAAGATTTAAACTCTATTTTTAAGTTTATAGAGCAATTAAATGAACTAAATACAGATAAAGTAGAACCATTAACTTCTATACTTAATCAGTCATTAAGATCGAGAAAAGATGAAATTAGTGATGGCAAGATAAGAGAGAAAATTCTGAAAAATTCTCCTAAAGAAAACGAAGAATTTTTTGTAGTTCCTAAGGTGGTGGAGTAATGGCTAATATTACAAATCAAAGTCTAAATGAAATTATAGACAACGTAAAAACGAAAAAAGTCTCATCTACAGAATTAACTAAAGCATATATAAAAAATATTGAAAGTGCAAAAAAGTTAAATGCATTTGTTACTACAACATTTGATCAAGCTTTAGATAAGGCAAAACAATTTGATATCAAACCAAATTTTGATCAATTGCTTCCAGGAATACCTTTAGCTGTTAAAGATTTATTTTGTACTAAAAATACAAAAACAACTGCTGGAAGTAATATTTTAAACAACTTCATTCCATCCTATGAGTCAACAGTTACTAAAAATTTATGGGACAATGGATCATTTCTTTTAGGAAAATTGAATTGTGATGAATTTGCGATGGGTTCTTCTAACGAGACTAGTCACTATGGAAATGTAATTAATCCTGTAGGAGATCAATTGGTACCGGGTGGATCATCCGGAGGATCCTCATCTGCTTTAGCTGCAGATTTAACGCCAGCTACAATTGGAACAGATACTGGCGGATCGATTAGACAACCAGCTTCCTTTACCGGTACTGTAGGTTTAAAACCAACCTATGGATTATGTTCTAGATGGGGTATCGTGGCTTTTGCTTCATCTTTAGATCAAGCCGGTCCAATGACAAAAACAATTAAAGATTGCGCAATTATGCTGGAGTCAATGTCTGGCTTCGATGAGAAAGATTCCACTTCAATAAACAAAAAGAAAGAACAATATTCAAAAAATTTAAAAGATAATATTAAAGGTTTAAAAATTGGAATTCCAAAAGAATATCGTGTTGACAATATGCCTAAAGAAGTTGATGAACTCTGGGGAAAAGGAAAAAAGATATTAAAAGATCTTGGCGCACAATTAATTGATATTTCATTGCCTCATACGAAATATGCTTTACCTACTTATTATATAGTTGCTCCAGCTGAAGCTTCGTCCAATTTAGCCAGGTATGATGGAGTTAGATATGGCTATAGATCAAAACAAGGAAAAGATTTAATTGAGATGTATGAAAAAACTCGGTCTGAAGGTTTTGGAGATGAGGTTAAACGTAGAATATTAATTGGAACTTATGTTCTTTCATCAGGTTATTATGATGCTTTTTATCTTAAAGCACAAAAAGTTAGACAACTAATTAAAAAAGATTTTGATGATAGTTTTAAAAAAATAGATGCTATTCTTACACCATCAACACCAAGTTCTGCATTCAAAATAGGAGAAAAAACAAATGATCCTGTTTCTATGTATTTGAATGATATTTTTACTGTACCTGTAAATTTAGCTGGCCTACCAGCTTTATCAATGCCTGCAGGTGTTGATAAGCAAGGTCATCCTTTAGGTTTACAGCTTATTGGTAAAGCATTAGACGAGCAAAAAATTCTAAATATTGGTTATGCATTTGAAAAAAACTGTGGTTTTAAAAATGAAATTAAAAAGTGGTGGTCATGAGCAAAGAAAAATTTGATTATTTTATTAAGGGAGAAAAAGGGAAATATGAAGTTGTGATAGGGCTTGAAGTTCATGCTCAAGTTTTATCTAAATCCAAACTTTTTTCTGGGTCATCAACTAAATTTGGTGCTGATCCTAATAATCAGGTGAGTTTGATTGACTCTGCTTTTCCAGGAATGTTACCGGTCATCAATGAAGAATGTATTAAGCAAGCAGTAAGAACTGGCCATGGTTTAAATGCTAAAATAAATAATTACTCAGTTTTCGATAGGAAAAATTATTTCTATGCCGATTTACCTCAGGGTTATCAAATATCTCAGTATAAGAATCCTATTGTAGGAGAAGGCAAAGTTTTATTAGATATGCCTTACGGGTCAAAAGAAATTGGCATAGAGAGACTTCATCTCGAGCAAGATGCGGGTAAAAGCATTCATGATATGGATCCATCTAATACTTACGTAGATTTAAATCGTTCAGGAATTGCTTTAATGGAAATTGTTAGCAAACCAGATCTTAGATCACCAGATGAAGTTAATGCTTACATAAAAAAATTAAGATCAATCATGAGATATTTAGGAACCTGTGATGGAAATATGCAAGAGGGATCACTTAGAGCAGATGTAAACGTATCTGTAAGAAAAGAAGGTGATACAAATTTTGGAACACGTTGTGAAATCAAAAATGTAAATTCTATAAAATTTATGCAGATGGCAATAGAATATGAAGCTGCAAGACAAGTTGAACTAATAGAAAATGGTAAAAAAATAGATCAAGAAACAAGACTTTTCGACACCAAAAAAAATGAAACAAGATCAATGAGATCCAAAGAAGATGCACATGATTATAGATATTTTCCTGATCCAGATCTTCTTCCATTAAAGTTAGAACAAAAATTAATCGATGACTTAAAAAAATCTCTTCCAGAGCTCCCTGATAAAAAAAAGGAAAGATTTGTAAAAGAATATGGACTAAATGCATATGAAGCAAATGTTTTAGTCTCAGAAAAAGAAATATCTGACTATTACGAAGAAGTTGCAAAACTATCTGATAAAAAACTTGCAGCTACTTGGATGATGGGGGATTTATTTGCAATGTTAAATGATAGGGGGCTTGATATATCAAAATCTCCTATATCAGCAAAACATTTCGCAGAGTTAGTTCAAGCAATTAAATCCGGAGAAATTTCAGGAAGAATAGCAAAAGAAGTTTTTGAAATTATGGTTGAAAGCGGAGATAATCCAAAAAAAATTATAGAGTCAAAAGGAATGAAGCAGCAAAGTGATCCTAAAGAATTAGAGAAGATGATTAATGAAATATTATCAAAAAATAAAGATAAGGTTGATCAATACAAAGCTGGAAAAGAAAAATTATTTGGTTTTTTTGTTGGACAGGTTATGAAATTATCTGGTGGAAAAGCAAATCCTCAATTAACAAACGAGATTCTAAAAAAACTTTTAAAAGGCTAATTATGCCTAAAAAATTAGATTTAACAGATAATCTTGAAAAGTATATTATTGATCATTCTGATGATCTTACTGACGTTCAAAAAGAGATCTTAAATTATAATCTTAGTCTTGGCGATCAAAAGAAATTGCAAATTTCTATTTCACAAGCGCAATTTCTTCAAACATTAATTAAAACATCTAATACAAAAAAAGTTTTAGAAATTGGAAGTTTTACGGGTTTTAGCGCTTTATCAATGGCCTTATCATTACCTGATGATGGATCTTTAATTAGCTTAGATAAAAACGTTGAATTTAGTAAAAAAGCAAAATCTTTTTATGATAAGGCTAATGAAAACAAGATAACACAAATTATAAAGCCAGCACTTGAGAGTTTGAAAGAACTAGAAAATGCTAAACAAAAATTTGATCTGGTTTTTATTGATGCAGATAAAGAAAATTATATAAATTATTATGAAAAAAGTATTGTATTAATTGGTAAAAATGGACTAATTATAATTGATAATGTCTTATGGCACGGTGAGGTAGCCGATAATTCAAAAAATGATAAATTCACCAATATCATTAGAGAATTTAACAAATATATAAAAGACGATAATAGAGTGATAAAAAATATCATTCCCATTGGCGATGGATTAACAATTTGTATTAAAAAATAATGTTCACTGTTTTTGGATTTTATAAGTTTAAGAAAAGTAATTTTTTGAAAAAAAATAAAGAGTTTCTGCAAAGAGAAATTTTAAAAAATAACATAAAAGGTACAATTATTCTTTCCCAAGAAGGAATTAATGGAACCATTGCTGGAAAGAGAAGAAATATTAGCCAAATAATTAAATCTTTAAAAAAAGTATTTAATTTTAAAGATTTTGACAGTAAGAATATGTCTCAAAGTCGTTTTCAACCATTCCACAAAGGTAAAATAAAAATAAAAAATGAAGTTGTTCCACTAGGTTTAAAAATAAATTCAAATAATAAAAAACTTAATAGATATATTTCCGGGAAATCATGGAACAAACTTATTTCAAATAAAGAAACTTTAGTTGTAGATGCTAGAAAGCCATTTGAATACGATGTAGGTACTTTTAAAAATTCTATAAATCCAAATATTCAAAATTTTAGAGATTTTCCAAAATTTCTTAAAAAAATTGATAAAGCAAAACCTGTAGCGATGTTTTGCACCGGGGGTATTAGGTGTGAAAAAGCCTCAATATTTTTAAAAAGAAAAGGTTTTAAGAATGTTTTCCAATTAAAAGGTGGGATAATTAATTATTTAAATAAAATCGAAAAGAAAGACAGTCTATGGAAAGGTGAGTGTTTTGTTTTTGATAATAGAGTATCTCTTAAACACAAATTAAAACAAGGAACCTACTTCGTATGTAGTGGTTGTAGAAAACCTTTTTCACCAAAAGACAAAAAATCTAACAAATATGAGGAGGGTGTTTCATGTCCTAGGTGTTATGACACACTCTCAAATTCACAAAAAACTAGATTTCGTATGAGGCAAAATCAAATTAACCTTGCTAAAAAAGCTGGAAGAAAGCATAAGTTCCAAAAGGAATTTTAATTATGGATTTGACTAAAGGTTCGATTTGGCAGCTTCTTAGAAAAGTAACCATACCTGCAAGTACAGGGTCTCTCTTTCAAACTTTTTACAATCTAGTCGATACTTATTTTGCTGGAAGAATTTCACCAGAGGCGCTAGCAGCAATTGCAAAATCCTGGCCAATTTATTTTATAGCAATAGCTGTTGCGGTTGGTATTGGTGCCGGAACTACAGCTTTAATTAGTAATTCAATTGGAGCCAAAGAGGACAGAAAAGCATCAATGTACGTTGCTCAGTCAATAATATTAGCAATTGTAGTTTCAATTTTCGTAACTTTATTTGGTTTAAATTTTTCTGATGAACTTTTAAGAATTATGGGTTCCACTGAAGAAAGTATAATTTTAACACGTGAATACTTAGATATTATTTTTTTTGGAGCTGTCATTGTATTAGTTCAATTATCTTTGAATGGAACATTAAATGCTCAAGGTGATACAAAAAGTTATAGAAATGTTTTAATTTTTACTTTTTTCTTAAATATTTTTTTAAATCCATTATTCATATTTGGTTATGGATTTATACCAGCATTTGGAATTGCAGGTTTAGCTATTGCTACAATAGTTTCTCAGTGTATCGGCTTAATATATTTAGCTAATAAAGTTTATTGCTGTAAATTAAAAAAATTCCTTTATCTAGAATGCTTTAAACCAAAAATTGATTACTTAAGCTCGCTTTTTAAACAATCAGTACCAATAATGTTTACTATGTTGATGATAATGTTTGGGGTATTTAATATTTTCTATTTTGTTGGTCAGTTTGGAGAATTAGCTACAGCGGGTTATGGTACTGCTGTTAGAATTGAACAAGTTTTATTGTTACCAGTTATAGGTTTAAATACCGCTGTTTTATCAATTGCAGGTCAAAACTTTGGGGCAAAAATGTATTTCAGAGTAAAAGAAGTGTATGGAAAAGCTCTAATGTTTGGTTCAGGATTTATGGTATTAGCAGGTATATTTGTTTATCTAACTTCAGAAATTATAATTTCTTTTTTCACTAATGATTTAGAAGTAATCCGTAGAGGAGCACTTTATTTACAAGTAGCAGCTTTAATTGGACCGGTTTATCCTGTTTTCTTTATTACCTCTGCTTTATTCCAAGCACTTAAAAGACCTATTTACAGTTTGTATATGACAATACTTAGATTAACTTTAATACCATTTATGTCGTTATGGTATGTCATAAATATTAGAAACGGTGAATATCAAGATATTTTTTATACGATTTTAGTCACAAATTGGATGATGGGATTAGTTGTATTAACTTTTGTACCATTTTTTTTAAAGAGAGTATTTAGAATTTCTTTTAAAAAATTATTTGTATTCTAGTTTATTCTCCAATTTTCTTACAAAATAAGACACAACAAGGATAAGTAATAAGTACTCTAGAATTAAAAAAGTATAAATTTCTAAAGGCCTATAGGTAGTCGTGACTAGCTCATTAGCTTTTCTTGTTAAATCTCCTATACCTATAATTGATACTAGAGAAGACATTTTTAAAACATATACAAATTGATTTCCCATAGCCGGCAACACAACTTTAATCGCTTGTGGAAGAATTACTAATCTCATTTTTCTCCAAAAATCCATTCCAAGTGATTCTGATACTTCATGCTGTCCCTTTGAAATTGAATTAATTCCTGCTCTAAATATTTCTGCTTGAAATGCACTTTCACTAATAGTTAAAGCAATTATTCCCGAAACAAATGGCGAGAAGCTAACCCCAATCATAATCGGAAGACCATAATAAATCCAAAGAATTAAAACTAATAAAGGGATTGCCCTAACAATTTCTACGTATGTTATATTAAAATAACTTAAGAGTTTATTTTTAGATAACGAAGGAAGTGCGACTACTAAACCGATAATCATTGCAAGTAATATTGATACTACTGAAATATAAATAGTAGTTGTAATTCCGCTAATTAAAAATTTTAGATTTGTTAAACCATCTATATTATCTGGACTTAATATATACCAACCCCATTCATAGTTTGAGCTACATCCTTGAAGTAAAAATAGAATAGAAATTATTTTTAAAAATTTCACTAATTGACTATATTTGTAAATGAAATGTATTGAAACTTAAATTATAAGCTTTTAAGATCGTATTTTGCTAGTAAAGTTTTAAAAAATCCAGATGATTGTTTTTTCTTTATCCAATTGCTGACGTAATCATTCCATACTTTGTCACCCTTTGGAACCATCATGGCTAAAAATGCTGGGTTTTTTCCTCCATCAGGAACTATGGCTAATTGAGGATATTTAATTACTAATTTATTCGCTTCTGTTGAACTTGTAATATTTCCATCAGCTCTTCCTGCTAAAACTTCTTGAAAGTCTCTTGCAGGAGCTTCAACTGACTGAAGTTTTGATTTTGGAAAAAATTCCTTTGCTTTTTCTTCTTGAGATGTACCTAACGTTGTAGCTATTGTTACACTACTGTTATTAAGAGACTCCCAAGTTGAGAACTTTTTTAAATTCTTTTTTAAAACAAGTGGAACAGTTGCATATTTGTAATAGGTTGCAGTAAAACCAGCTACCTCAGCTCTTTTTGGTGTTTTTGTTACACTAGTTGATATATCGTATCTATCAGCTGTTATCCCTGCAACAATGGTTTTCCACTCAGCAGGCACAAATTTCACTTTTACTCCCAAATCTTTGGCTAGTTCATTCATCACATCAATATCAAATCCTTTATATTTGTTTGTTTTTGGATCTTTCATTGACATTGGATCCCAGTCTCCTGTTGTTCCAACTCTTAATTCACCGCTTTTTTTGATTGAGTCTAATTTAGATGCTGCTTGAACACCTGTTGTTACAAGTAGTACTAATAATACTGAAAAAATTTTTTTTATCACATACTGTTAATAGCTAATCTCTCTCTTTTTATCGATTTGCAATTTGACCCACTTTATCAATTTAAATCAAAAGGGTTGACTGACGGATAGTTTATCAGCTATAAAGAACAAAACAAGAACATTTATGAAGCTAACAATACCATTTTATTTGCATAAAGTAGGAGCCGGTTTTCCTTCGCCAGCCACCGATTATATTGAAGATGATATAGATTTAAATTCACACTTAATAACAAATGCACCAGCTACTTTTATTATAAGAGTTCAAGGCAAGTCCATGACTAACGTTGGTATATATGATGGAGATCTATTAATAGTAGATAAAAGTCTAAACCCAAAAAATTTTTCCACGGTAATAGCAAATGTTAATGAAGAACTCGTAGTAAAAACTTTAATCAAGAGTAAAGAAACTAACTATCTGACATCTGGGTCTAAAAATACATCAGATAGAATTAATTTAACAGATAATCCAGAAATTATAATTTGGGGAGTAGTCACATATGTCATTCATAAACAATAGTAAAAAAAAAATTGCTCTTATTGATTGCAATTCTTTCTACGTTTCATGCGAAAGATTATTTAATCCGAAAATAAGAAACGCACCGGTTGTTGTACTGTCAAATAATGATGGCTGTGTAATATCAAGATCAACAGAAGCTAAAGCATTAGGAATTAAGATGGGAGAACCATATTTTAAAGTTAAAGAATTAGTTAAAAAAAATAATGTTCAAATATTTTCTTCTAACTATTCATTATACGGTGATCTATCCAGGAGGGTAATGAGAGTATTAAAAGGATTTTCAGATAAAATAGAAATTTATTCAATAGATGAAGCATTTATAGATTTATCACACATAAAAGATGAAATGACAGAAGAATATGGAAAAAAAATTAGAGAAAGAGTTCTTAAATGGACAGGAATTCCAACAAGTGTTGGTATTTCGTGTACAAAGACTTTAAGCAAAGTTGCAAATCATGAAGCTAAAAAAAATAAAGCTGGCGTAATATTTTTAAAAAAAGATATCGATGAAATATTAAAAAAATTTGAAATTTCAGATGTATGGGGAGTTGGTCGACAACTATCAAAACTATATATAAAAAACGGAATAGATAATGCATATAAATTAAAAAATATATCTAACACCTGGGTAAAAAAAAGTACAAATGTATTAGGCGCTAAAACTGTAATGGAGTTGAGAGGAATACCTTGCATCGATTTGGAAACAGAGGAAACAAAAAGAAAAAGTTGTTGTGTATCAAGATCTTTTGGAAAAAAAGTTGAAAGTCTAGATAAATTAAAAGAGTCTATAACAACGCATTGCTTGAACGCAGCAGAAAAAATTAGAACGGACAAACAAACCACAAGAGCAGTGACAATATTTATTAGAACAAGTCCTTTTGATAAGAATAGAAAATATTATTCAAATTCTATAACAATCGAGCTACCAGTAGATACCAATAATAGTTTAGAGCTAGTAAAAACTGCCATAAATGGATTAAATAAAATTTATAAATATGGATATTTTTATCAAAAGGCGGGAATTATTTTATCAAAATTAAAAAATTCTTCAGAAAAAGAATTAAACTTGTTAACGCCAATTTTAGAAAATAAATCAAAAACATTAATGAAAGCAATAGATTTTACTAATGCAAAATACGGACGTAATGCAATAAGTATAGCCCAAGCAGGAATAAATAATGATTGGAAAATGCGGAGAGAACATTCATCAAAAATAGATACCGCATCATTTGACTCACTACCTAAGATAAGTATATAAAGTAAGTACGGGGTGTCTAGAAGACTGAGATTAAACCCGACGAACCTGACCGGTAATTCAGTGAGGGAATTATGGAAACAATATATTTATCAATACAGTCATCATTAATAGTAATTGTCGTAGTTGGCCTTTTTTTTATTGGTCTAGGTTATATAAACTCAAAAAAAACTGTCGATAATAGAAATTATATAGTTGGAAAAAGAGACGAAAATATATTTTCATTGACGGCAAGTTTGGCTGCATCAGCTTTAGGAGCATGGATACTATTTGGTCCAGCCTCAGCCGCTACATGGGGAGGTTTTGGCGCAGTAATAGGATACGCTTTAGGCTCTGCAACGCCGATGCTACTATTATACAATTTTGGACCTAAAATAAGAAAAGAGTTCCCCAAAGGGTTATCCTTAACAGAATATATTAAAAAACGGTTTGGCATAGGGATACTAAAATTATGCTTGTTCTTAATTTTGTTTTATTTAGTTATTTTTTTGATAGCTGAAGTTACTGCAATAGCTTTTCTATTAAACTTTATCTCCAAAACGCCATTATGGATTACAGCAGGAATAACCTTAATAATTTGTTTACTTTACATTTTAAGAGGAGGGTTCAAGCTTTCAATAATAACTGACAAGTATCAATTCATTATAATAGGAGTTCTTATATTTGCTTCTGTAATTTTAATTCTTGGTAATTTAGAAATAAGTAGTTTTAAGCTAATCAAAGAAAATTCACCAAATCTTATAAGTAGTAAATATTTACCTAATTATACTGCTGGTCTAACTTTTTTTATAGCAGTAGCTGCAACAAACTTATTTCATCAAGGAAATTGGCAAAGGGTATTTGCTGCAAAGAATAATCTAATATTAAAGAAAAGTTTAATTTATTCTTCAATGATTACATTATTAATTGTTTTATGGATGGGATACACGGGACTTATTTCTTCATCTTTAAATTCAAAAGTAATTCCTGATTTAGCTTTTTTTGATTTAATATTATCAAAAAATTATTTATTGATTATATCGATTTTAGTATTAGCTTTGGCTTTGACATTAAGCACAATCGACACTTTAATAAATGCAATATCAAGCATTCTAATTGTAAATGGCAATCAAATAAGTAAATCAATCTTTAGCAATTCTCTAAAAAATAAAACTAACTATATAATTTTTCTTATTAGTGTTTTAGTTTTTATTTTTGCATCAAAAGGATTTAGTATTTTATATTTATTTTTATTAGCAGATTTATTTTGTTGCGCAGCAGTTGTTACAATTTTTTATGGTTTTTTTAATAAGAAAATTAATTCTCAATTGTCATACTTATCAATTTTAAGTGCGTTAATTTTAGGAATATTATTTTTTCCAAGTACGGATTTTCAATCAAGTATATTAGTAGGGAATATGTTTCCAGTTGAATTTTTTAGCCCAATTATTATCAATAATTTACTTTTTATCTCTTTTGCGATAGCAATAATTAGTCAACTTTTCTTAATAACTTTTTATTCTTTACGAAGTTCGTTTAAATAAATTATGACAGCTAACCAAATAAAAATAAACGATATTAGTTCATCCAAGACCAAAGGTTCATTAAAATAATATAATCCCAAAAAAAATTGTGCAGTAGGAGTTAGAAAAAATATCATGCTTGCTGGTCCAATGCCTATTAATTCAAATCCTTTGGTGTACCAAAACAAAGGTATTAAAGTCATTAAACCTGCCCAAATTAGATAAAAAGAAAGTAGCGGTTCACCTGAAGAAAAAATGTTTAAATTATTATTTAATAAAAGAATAAATAGACTGATTGCAATTGGTGTTAGGAGCAAAGTTTCTACAAGTAAACCTATATCTGATGAAACTCTAATTTTTTTTCTAATTAAACCGTACAAACTAAATGTAAGAGCTACAATAATTCCAATCCAAGGAACCTCGCCAAGTTTAATAAGAAAATAGATTAAAGCTAAAATGACCAAGATTACTGAGATGATTTTATTTCGATTATATTTTTCTTTTAAGAAAATTATTCCAAGAAATACGCTTAAAATTGGAAAAATATAATAGCCTAAAGCCGAGTCTAATAAATTATTTGTGCTTACTGCATAAAGCCATGTAAACCAATTAATTGACACAAGGAGTCCCGTTAAAAGCAGGATAAAAATATTTACCTTATATTTAATTATTTTGTTAAATTCTTTCCATTTAGAATAATAGGTCGTGGTGAGTATTAATAATAAAGCAGTCCAAATCGTTCTATGAATTGTTAATTCTAAAGGTGAAGCATAGGAGACAAATTTAAAGTAAATGACACCAATTATGCCCCACCATAGAGAGGCACCAACTGTGAAAGAAATTCCTTTAAATATATTTTTCTTCATTTGACGATTTTTTTGATTGATTTATAAGGTAATTAATTAATAATTAGAACTAAATTAGCTAAGTTAAAAGGAAGAGTGGGTGAGTGGTTTAAACCAGTTGGTTGCTAACTAACCGTACGAGTAACATCGTACCGAGAGTTCGAATCTCTCCTCTTCCGCCATAAAACTAATTAAAATAATTATCTATTTTTACTGGTTCTTTATTCAGTATATATTTATATACATTAATATTTTCTAAAACTCTTTGTACGTAATTTCTTGTTTCTTCAAATCTTATCTGCTCAATCCAATTAATGTAGGAGAGTTGTCCTTTAGATGGATCTCCATTAACTCTTCTCCACGTTTTGACTCTATTGGGACCAGCATTGTACGCAGCAATAGCAAATGGATAAACACCATTATAATCTTCAATCAAAGAATTAAAATAATACGAACCTAATTTTATATTATATTCAGGATCACGTGTTAAGTTACTTATGCTATAAGGTAGCTTTGCCTGCTTCGCAACAATCTTTGCTGTATACTTCATTAGCTGCATCATGCCTCTCGCACCAGCCCAACTATTTGCACTTTTATCAAATTCACTTTCTTGTCTAATGATAGCTAAAATAACTTCTGATTTTGGCATAGTTTTATTGTTTATTACTTTAGGAGTAGCAATAATTGGGTAGTTATATTTATTGTAAAATCTTTTTTCATAAGATGCTTTTTTTGAAATTTGTATAGCAAAATCATATCTCTCAAGAGCAGTAGCTAACTCAGCGGCTAAAACTTCACTTCCTTTCTCAATATTTAAATCAGCCAAATGTTTAAAAATATCTTTTCCTAATTGAGTAGCATTTAATTCTTTCAATAAAATAAGATGTCTAATTAATTTATTCTTTTTAAATTCTTTCTCAAATTCTTTATCAAAAAAACTTTGGTCTTTTAGCTCAAAATTTCCACCTGGATTTATTTTATTAAATGCAAGTTGACCATAATATGTCATTGGAAATTTAGCAGCTTCTGAATAGAACTGACTTGATAATTCAGATTCACCGAGTAATTCATATGACGTCCCTAACCAATATGCACCCCTAGCTAAACTAATTGGATAACCAACATTATTATAAAAATTTTGGAAATGATTAATTGCGTACTCTGGTGAGTTTAAAAAAGTTAATGCTATCCATCCAGACAACCACTCAGCCTCAGCAAAGGAAGGACCGGCAGATAATGCATGCTCACTAGAAATTTTGTAAGCAGTTTTATATCTTTTTTTATAAATTAAACTCCTAACCACACTTTCTCTTTGATCCCACCATTTATCTGGACGTGCCATCTGATTTTCTGTTTTTAGAGAGTTTCGATATAAAATTTCTAATGAACCATCTAATCTGCCTCTTCGATTTCTCCATCTTAATCTATCAAATTCAAGTCCAGGATCTTCTTTTAAATACTGGGGAACTTTAGAAATAGCATTATCCACTCCGTAGGAATTACTCATTAATATTTGCCTTGCGTTATAAAGAGCTCTTTGATCTTTGGGTAAATATTTTAACATTCGCTTTAGGTCCCAATGTTTTCTTTCCCAAGCTAAATAATCAGCTCTTTTAATATGGTCATCAGAGTCTATAAATTTTTTGAACTTGGCTCTATAGTAACCTAAATCATTTTTTCTTATCGAAGCAGTTACCCATCCATCTTTAATCAATTCTTTTACCTTACCAAGTTGATTTTTTTCAAGATAAGCTTCAGCTAATTTAATCTTTCCTATTCCACCAAGAGGAGGATATTTTTCAAACCAATTAATTATTGAGGTAGGAGAGTTATTTCTTAAGTAAATTTTTTCTTCTGCTAAATATCTTATTCTGTTTATTCTTGGATAATCTTCATTCTGTTCTATAAATGTTTTATATTCATTGAATGAAGCCCCATTTCTTGTTGTTTTAAGATGCATCCATGTAATCAGATTTCTAAATTCTTTATCTTTTACTTTTGCAGCACTTTTTAAGGCGCTATTCCATTTTTTGTCTTTAATAAATTGAATTGTTTCTTTAGCTTTTTCAAAATCTTTTTGTTTTAAAATTGATGATTTATCTGTAGTTTGAGTTTTGGATTTATAAATTGTTGGTTTCTTTTGTGGAAAAATAAATGTACTTTCTTTTTGAATATTTTCCACTTTTCTTATTTCCTTCTTTTCTATTGTTTTTAAATCATTTTTTACAACTACCTTCTTTTTTTGTTTTTGTTCCTGATTAATTAAAGGTTTTTTTTGAGGTAAATTTACAGATGATGATGGACTTGAATTTTTATCTACTTTTTTAAATATAGAAGGTTTTTCTTTAGGAAAGATGAATTGATCGTCTGAATAACTTCGACCAATCGATAAAATAAACATTATTATTACTAGACTAATTAATTTATTGGTCATAAGTTAAGACTTATTTATCTTATTTTGTTTTATGCTTAAAGGATCAATTGTTGCTTTAATTACCCCTTTTGATGGTGAAAACCTTAGCGAAGATAATTATATAAAACTCATAAATTATCATTTGGAAAATGGCACTAATGGCGTAGTACCTGGAGGAACTACTGGAGAGTCACCTACATTATCTCATAATGAACATAAGAAGATAATCGAAATAGCTGTTAGAGAATGTAAAGGTAAAATTCCAGTAATTGCAGGAACAGGATCAAACTCTACTGACGAAGCTATTGAATTATCAAAATTTGCTGAAAAAGCAGGGTCTGACTCCTTATTAGTAGTAACTCCTTATTATAACAAGCCAACACAAGAAGGCCTCTATCAACACTATAAAAAAATTAACGATAATGTTGGCATACCAATCATTATTTACAACATACCATCAAGGTCTGTTATCAATATGGAAATAAATACAATGGCTAAACTTTATGAATTAAAAAATATTATTGGCGTTAAAGATGCTACAGGCGATCTAAATAGAGTTGATCAACAGTTAAAAGCTATGGGTAAAGAATTTATTCAACTAACTGGCAATGATGATAACGCTTTGGAATTTAATAAACGCGGTGGAGTCGGAGCAATAGGAGTAACAGCAAACGTTGCAGCAAAACTTGCCTCTGATTTTCAAAAAGCTTGTTTAGATGATGTTAAGAAAGCAGCTGAATTAGATAAACTTCTTCAACCACTTCATACTTCATTATTTATCGAAAGTAATCCCTCACCGGTAAAATATGCTGCATCTTTGTTAGGAATGTGCAAGCCAACTGTAAGATTACCGCTGGTTGAAATTAGAGATGAAACGAAAAAAAAAGTTTCAGAGGCACTTAAAGTAGCTAAGTTACTTTAATGAAACCAAAATTAATTCCTGGTCAGAAAGTTATTTGTCTTAATCGAAAAGCGAGTTTTAATTATTTTTTCCTTGAATTTTTGGAAGCTGGAATATCTTTAAAAGGATCGGAAGTGAAATCACTTAGAGATGGGAAAGGAAGTATAGCAGATTCTTATGCTGTAGATAATAATGGTGAAATGTTCTTAGTAAATTCACACATACCTTTATATCGTCAATCATCTTACAATAATCATGATCCGAAAGGTAATAGAAAACTTTTACTTAAGAAAAAAGAAATAAATAAACTTATTGGAAGAATTAATCAAGACGGTCTAACACTAATACCCACTAAATTATATTTTTTAAAAGGAAAAGTTAAAGTAGAAATTGCAGTTGCTAAAGGAAAAAAATTATTTGACAAAAGGCAAGTAAAAAAAACAAAAGACTGGAATAGAGAAAAAGCAAGATTTTTAAGTAAAAATAACAAATGATACATTTAAATATAGGATCAAACTTAGACTCAACTTATGGATCTAGGTTCGATAATATAACAATTGCTATAAATCTTTTAATAGATTCAAAAATAAAAATAAAAAAAATTTCAAATTTTTATGAAACACCATCTTATCCAAATAATAATTTTCCAAAATTTTTAAATGTTGGTTTATTTATAAAATATAATAGTAACTATCTGAACCTTTTCAAAATAATCAAGCAAATTGAAAAAAAATTAGGAAGAATTAAAACAAAAAAAAATGATCCAAGGGTAATAGATATAGATATAATTGATTTTAATAGTGAAATTGTGAAAACCATGGAATTAATTTTGCCACACCCTATGTGCCATTTAAGAAATTTTGTTTTATTTCCAATTTTACAAATAGACCCTAATTGGTTTCATCCTATTTTAAAGAAAAATGCACAATATTTGATTAATAATCTTAGTCAAAAATCTAGGATTGAGATTACAAGATTGCAGAAAAATGTTAATATCAAAATATGATAAACAATAATGAATTAATTGATCAAATTAAATCATATAATAGATTTTTAAATTCTGAGTCTTTAAATAAAGCTTATAATTTTGCTCTTGAAGCTCATCAAAATCAAAAAAGGGATGAAGGAGTACCATATATTATTCACCCAGTAGCAGTTGCAAAAATTTTAACTGAATTAAAATTAGACAGCGCCACTATTACTACCGGATTATTGCATGACACAATAGAGGATACTAATGTTACTTACGAAACGGTAAAAAAAGAATTCGGAGAGGAAGTAGCTAATTTAGTTGAAGGTGTTACCAAAATTTCAGCCTTAGAAGATAAAGCATCTAGTGACTCAAAGGCAGAAAATTTTAGGAAATTAATTCTTGCAACCTCAAAAGATATTCGAGTTTTATTGGTCAAATTAGCAGATAGACTACATAACATGCGAACAATTCAATTTGTTAAAGATAAAAATAAGATTATTAGAAAAGCTAAAGAAACGATGGAAATATACGCACCGTTAGCTGATAGAATGGGAATGAATAGAATTAGAGATGAGCTTGAAGATTTATCTTTTTCTGTTTTAAATAAACCTGCAAGAGATTTAATTTTAGAAAGATTAAATTTTATAAAGAATAATACTGAAGACACTTTTAAATTAATATCTCAAGAATTGATTGAGATTTTAAAAAATAATGGCATTTCAGCTACCATAACAGGTCGTGAAAAAACACCTTTTTCTATTTGGAGAAAAATTCAAAATAAAAAAATATCATTAGAACAACTTACTGATATAATTGGTTTTAGAGTCATAGTTAAAAATATCGAGGACTGTTACAAAACACTTGGAGTTTTCCACACTACGTTCTCTACAATTCCTGGAAAATTTAAAGATTATATTTCAACGCCTAAAATTAATAATTATAAATCTATTCATACAGCAGTAATTGGTCCAAAAAAAAATAGAATAGAGATACAAATAAGAACACATGAAATGCATGAATTTGCTCAAAGAGGAATAGCTTCTCATTGGAAATACAAATCATCTGAAAAATTTTCTGAACTTTCTTGGAAAGAATATGATTGGTTAAGAGATTTAGTTGAAATTATAGAAGCAGGTACAAGCCCTGAACATTATTATGAATTCACAAAATTACAAATGTTTCAGGAAAATGTTTTTTGTTTTACTCCAAAAGGATCAGTAATTAAATTACCAAAAAATGCAACTCCAATAGATTTTGCTTACGCTGTTCATACAAAAGTTGGTAACAGCGCTATAGGATGCACAGTAAATGGAAGCCATGCAACTCTTCAAACTATTCTTAAAAATGGAGATCTCGTTAAAATAGAAACATCAAAAAATGCCTCTCCATCTTTACATTGGCTTTCATCTTCAGCTACCGGAAAAGCTCGTTCAGCTATTCGTAGATACTGGCAAGATAAATCTACTGAAAACTCTAATACTGTTGAAAAAAACTACTCCAGTACAATTGAGATAGATTTGCCTCACAAACCAGGGGTCCTAGGTCATATTACATCTTTAATAGGGCTTAATAAGGGAAATATTATAAACTTAGAAATAATAAAAAGAAAAAAAGAGCACCTTACCTTCTCATTTGATTTACAAATTAAAGATTTGAAAAATTTTACAAACTTGATAAGTCAAATAAAGCAAAGTAATTTAAAATTTAAAATAATTCGACACAAACAGAAAAAAAATGCTTTCATTAGAAGAATCTTTGAAAATTTTAAAAGAAACTAACGCATTAATAGAAGGCCATTTTATACTTTCTTCTGGCTTACACAGTCCAAAATATGTTCAATGCGCTCAATTAATGAGTAAACCAAACAAAGCAATTAAAATATGTGAGTCCCTTGCCAGTAAAATTAAAAATGAATTTAAAGATTTTGATTTAATACTATCTCCAGCAATGGGCGGTATAATCATTGGTTATGAACTTGGAAAAATCTTAAATAAAAAAACAATATTTTCTGAGAGAGTAAATGGCGAATTTAAATTAAGGAGAGACTTCAAAATTAAAGAAGGAGATAAAGTTTTAATTGTAGAAGATGTAATTACAACGGGAAAATCCAGTATGGAGTGTTCGAAATTAGTTACTTTGAATAATGCGAATTTAGTTGGTTATGCCTGCATTATAGATAGATCAAATAGTGAATCAGAAATAAGAGGAAAAATTGTTTCCCAAGTTAAACTAAACATTCCAACATACAGCAAAGATAATCTTCCCAAAGAATTATTATCACTAGAACCAGTAAAACCTGGAAGCAGAAATCTTTAATGAAAAGAATTAGGTTGGGTGTAAATATAGATCATGTTGCAACTGTAAGAAATGCAAGAGGAGAAACATATCCAAGTCCGTTAAGAGCAGCATTATTAGCAGAGAAAAATGGTGCAGACTCTGTTACTATTCATTTAAGGGAAGACAGAAGACATATTAATGAATTGGATTTAAAAAAAATTATAAAAAAATTGAAGATTCCTCTCAACTTAGAAATAGCTGCTACTAAAGAAATGTTAAAAATTGCTTCTAGAAGCAGACCACCCTTTATATGTATTGTTCCAGAAAAAAGAAAAGAAATTACTACAGAGGGAGGACTTAATTTAAATCATAATAAAAAATTTTTGAAAACATTAATTCAAAAATTAAAGAAAAATAAATCTCGAATTAGTCTTTTTATAGAACCGAGTTTAAAAGATTTAGAAAAAGCAAAAAAATTGAATGCAGATTGCGTAGAGATACATACAGGCAAACTTTGTAATCTTATTAATAATAGAAAGAATTATAAAAAAGAACTAAAAAGAATTTATAAAGCAGTTAATCAAGGTAATAAACTTGGACTGGAAGTTCATGCTGGACACGGATTAACATACACTTCAGCAAAAATATTATCTAAGATAAAAGGTATACATGAGTTTAATATTGGCCACTTTTTAGTAGGGGAGTCAATATTTGAAGGAATGCCTTCAACAATAAAAAAATTTAAAAGAATTCTTAAATTATGAGCATTTATGGAATAGGAACTGACATAGTAAGTGTTGATAGAATAAAAACTTCTTTAAAAAATAAAAATTTTATTATTCGTATTTTTAACAAAAAAGAAATTAAAAAATGTAAAAATATTAATAATAGTATTAATTGTTATGCTAAAAGATTTGCTGCAAAAGAAGCATTTGCAAAGGCTTTAGGTACAGGAATATCAAATGGTATCAATTTCAATGAAATTGTGATTTTGAATAAAAAATCAGGCAAACCCTATATCAACATTGTCGGTCAAACAAAGAAAATACTTAATAAAAAATTTAAAAAGAAAAAATCAAAGTTTTCACTTTCTCTTTCAGATGAAAAAAAATATGCAGTTGCTTTTGTTACAATAACGATATGAAGACAAAAAAAATAATTTATTATATATATGATAATGTAAAAACACTATTTGGTGCCTTAATAATAGCAGTTGTTATCAGGTCGCTCTTGTTTCAACCTTTTTATATACCTTCATCATCTATGGAACCTACTTTATTGGTAGGTGACCGTATATTTGTATCAAAATATACCTATGGCTACAGTAAACATTCATTTCCATTTAGTCCTAATATTTCTGATGATCGTTTTTTTTCTAAATCACCCGAAAGAGGTGATTTAGTTGTTTTTAAAACACCGGCAGATAATAGAACAGACTATATAAAAAGATTAATCGGAATGCCTGGTGACTCAATCCAATTTGTTAATGGAGAACTACTCATTAATAATAATAAAATTTTGCGAAAAAAAATTGAATACAAAAAAATTATAAGATGCGGAAATTTTTTACTGGAAACTGATACTTATGAGGAAACATTACCAAATGGATTTAAACATTTAGTGGCTTATAAAAAAAGAGGATCATTACAAAATACTAAAACATTCAAAGTTCCTGAAAATCATTATTTCTTACTTGGTGATAACAGGGATTGCTCTAAAGATAGCAGGTATCTTGATAGTGTTGGATATGTAAATAATCTAAATTTAGTTGGAGAGGCAAAATTAATATTTTTTTCGAACGACACAAAGATAAGCAGCTTATTGAAATTTTGGAATATCAACAAATCATTTAGAACAGAGAGATTATTTAAAAGTTTATAATGGATAAAAAACTTAAAGAGCTTGAAAAAATCATTAAATACAATTTTAAAAAATCTATTATATTAGTAAGAGCTTTAACTCACAAAAGTTTTGATAATAATATTAATAATGAAAAATTAGAGTTTTTAGGTGATAGAGTTCTAGGTTTAATAATTTCTGAAAAGCTCCTGGAAAAATTTCCTGATGAAAAAGAAGGAATAATTGATAAAAAATTTGCTAATTTAGTTAATAAAAAAACATGTTCTCTTATTGCCAAAAAAATCAATTTAAAAAAATTTATCTTATTAGGGTCTTCACACAAGAAACAAGAAAGATCAGCTGATAAGATTAGCAGCGATTGTTTGGAAGCTATTGTTGGAGCAATTTATATAGATGGTGGACTTAAGTCTGTAGAAAAATTTATTCTTAATTTTTGGAATGAATATTTACTCAGATCCAATGTTACTATGATAGACTCAAAAACAAAACTTCAAGAGTTTAGTTTAAAGAAATATAAAGAGCTTCCAACATACGTCTTTTTTAAAAAAACCGGTCCACAACATAGACCACTATTTAAAACTGAGGTACAAATTCCAAACTCAAAAAAAATTATTGGCATAGGTTCATCCAAAAAAAATGCACAACAAAATGCTGCAGCTAAACTTTTAGAAATTTTGAATATATGATTTGGGAAGATGAATGTTATTTGTTATCTAAAAGAAAGTTTAGAGAAAATGCAAATATCATTAATATTTTTACTCAAAAAAAAGGAAAAATAGATGGCATAGTTTACGGTGGCACCTCTCGTAAAGTGAGAAATTATTTACAGATTTCTAATAAACTTTTTGTATCTCATACATCAAAAAGTGAAAATAAAATTGGGTATTTTAAAACAGAACTGATTAAACCAATTTCACCTAACTATTTTAACGATAAACAAAGAACCTCTGCGTTAATTTCCATATGTTCTTTATTGAATATTTTATTACCTGAATCACAACCCAATAAAAAGATTTACGATAACTTTGAAAAATTAGTTAATTCAATAGATTTAGAAAATTGGATATTCTTATATATATTTTTTGAAATTAATCTAATTAAAGAATTGGGTTACGATACAAATTTAGTCGAACATTTAAATGATATAAAAGATGACAGAAATTATCTTAAAATTAAGATTGATGGATTTATTTATGAAATACCAAATTACTTAATACAAAAGAAAATACCCGAAAATTGCTCAAATTTACTTATTCGTAAATCACTATTATTTACAAGGCAAGTTATGCTAAATAAATTTTTTATACCAAATAATCTTATATTTCCTAAGTCTCGCGTTATTCTTGAAAATTATTTTAATTGAAACTTAATTTTTTAGCGATATCTAAAGCAAAATAAGAAACAATAGCAGTTGCACCAGCTCTTTTGAAACACATTAAACTTTCAATTATAGAATTTTTATTTATCAAATTTTTTTCAATTCCATTTTTAATTAAACTATATTCACCAGATACTTGATAAGCTAAAACAGGTATTTTAAAATTTTCTTTTACTTTTTGTATTACATCTAAATATGGTAGACCAGGTTTTACCATAACCATGTCTGCGCCCTCTTTAATATCTAAGGCAACTTCCCTAATTGCTTCATTGATATTTGAAAAATCCATTTGATAATTTTTCTTATCGCTCTTTAACGATTTTTTTGATCCAACAGCATCTCTAAAAGGACCGTAGAAATTTGATGCAAATTTAACTGCATATGAAAGAATTTGTACATCGTGGTATCTATTTTTATCAAGATACTTTCTTATTTTTCCAACTCTCCCATCCATCATGTCTGAAGGTGCTATCACATCACAGCCCATTTGAGCTTGAATTAAAGCTTGTTTAGTTAAAATTTTTACAGTTTCATCGTTAATAACATAACTGTTCTTTAATAATCCGTCATGACCATGAGCTGTGTAGGGATCTAGTGCAACATCAGACATTATTCCAATATTATTTTTAAATCTTTTTTTTATAAATCTTATAGCTCTACAAACTAAATTATTTTCATTTAATGCTTCTGTTCCTAACTTATCTTTTTTATTAATTGGTGTTGATGGAAAGAGAGCCACCATTGGTATTTTGTGTTTTACAACATTATTTAAAATTGATCCTAATTGATCTATGGAATATTTATAAATACCGGGCATTGACCTAACTGGTTGTTTTTTATTTTTTCCATCCATTAAAAAAATTGGATATATTAAATCACTGCTAGATAAGTTGTTTTCTTGGACCAATCTTCTAGACCAATCGTATTTTCTGGTTCTACGAAGTCTTAAACTAGGATATTTTCCGGTAATCATGCTTTATTTTATGTAATATGCGACAAATGTATTATACACATATATATTACAAATAGATAAATAACAATAACAGATGACAACAGATCAAAAAAATATAGTAAATCTGGATTTTAAAAAAGATAAAAAAATTTTAAATTTTTCAGACTTTCAAAAGCAAAATATAAAATTTGATATTACTAAACTTCAAGAAGCTTACAATCAAATCGTACAAACAAAAAAATTTGATGATGGAGGTGGAATTTCTCATTTTGGCGCAATATGTTTGACAAGAATACCTGGAGACCCCGAGTCAGTTAAAGGTCAGAAGGCAAGAGGATTATATTGGACTAAGCCTGACAAATCAGGAAAAGAAGTAGCGAGAGATATATCTATAGACGAGTCTGCTTATTCAGAATTTATACCGGATTTTGAAAACACATATTTTAAAGAGGTATTCGATGTTTTATCTTCTAAATATAAGTTAGGTAGAGTGAGAATTTTATTAAAAGAACCTAGATCAACTTTAAGTTGGCATAGAGATCCAGAACCAAGATTACATATTCCAATAATAACAAATCCAGGTTGCTTAATGGTCATAGATAACGTTGCCAAACATATGCCAGCTGATGGATCTGTTTGGATTACAAATAACACGAAGTATCATAACGCATTTAATGGAGGAGAAGAAAATAGAATTCATCTTGTTGCTTGCGTATTAGATTATAAATTTAATTAAATTGAGTTTTATATTTAAAAAAATTTGCATTGCTTCTGACCACGCTGGTTACAATTTAAAAGAAATAATAAAAGATCATCTTATTAATAAACATGTTTCAATTTTTGATTTAGGACCATATGAAAATAAGTCTGTAGATTATCCAGATTATGCTAAGAAGCTTGCTAAACGAGTAAAAGCTAAAAAAAGCGAAATAGGAATCCTAGTGTGCGGATCTGGAACAGGAATGGCTATAAGTGCTAATAAAATCAAAGATATAAGGGCAGCTGTTTGCTATAATTCGAAGTCTACTAGATTGTCTAGACAACACAATAATGCTAATATAATAGCTTTAGGGGCCAGATTAACAAAAAACAGGTTGTCGCTGAAATTAGTAGATTTGTTTTTAAAAACTAAGTTCGAAGGCGGCAGACACTTAAAAAGAGTTAAAAAGATATAATGTCGGTTATTAAAATAGATAAATATTTAAACAGCTTTTTCAAATTGAAATTGCAAGACGCTGATAAAGAACTTTATAATTCAATCAAAGATGAATTTATGAGACAGCAAAATCATATTGAATTAATTGCATCAGAAAATATTGTATCAAAAGCTGTTTTAGAAGCTCAAGGATCAGTCTTAACAAACAAATATGCTGAAGGTTATCCCTCAAAAAGATATTATGGTGGATGTGAGCACGTTGATGTTTCTGAAAACTTAGCTATTGAGCGAGCAAAAAAACTTTTTGATTGTAAATTTGCAAATGTACAACCACACTCTGGAGCTCAAGCTAATGGTGCAGTTTATTTAGCGCTTTTAAAACCTGGAGATACAACTTTAGCTATGAGTTTAAATTCTGGTGGTCACTTAACACATGGCGCTAAACCAGCTCAATCTGGTAAATGGTTTAATGCACTTCATTACGAAGTTGATAAAGAAACAGGTTTAATCGATTATAATGCAGTTGAAAAACTTGCTGTAGAAAATAAACCAAAACTTATTATTGCAGGAGGAAGTGCTTATTCAAGAATAATTGATTTCAAAAAGTTTCGAGAAATATCCGATAAAGTAGGAGCGTATTTATTAGTTGATATGGCGCATTTATCTGGTTTAGTCGCTGGAGGAGCTTATCCTAATCCTACTAAGTATGCTGATGTTGTAACTTCTACAACACACAAGGTTTTGAGAGGCCCGAGAGGTGGGATTATTTTAACAAATAACGAAGAGCTAGCTAAAAAATTTAATAGTGCAATTTTTCCTGGTTTACAAGGTGGACCATTAATGCATGTTATAGCAGCTAAAGCAGTTTGTTTTAAAGAAGCTTTGTCAGATGATTTTAAAACCTATACAAAAAACGTAATTAAAAATGCTAAAGTTTTATCAGAAAGACTTTCAGAAAAAGGATTTAAAATCTTTTCTGGAGGAACAGATACACATTTAATGCTTCTTGATTTAAGATCTTATAAAGTTACCGGAAAAGATGCTCAAGCTTCACTAGGAAGAGCTAATATAACTTGTAATAAAAATGGAATTCCGTTTGATACAGAAAGTCCGTTTATAACTTCTGGCATTAGATTAGGAACACCTGCTTGTACAACAAGAGGATTTAGAGAGGAAGAATTTAAGCTTGTAGCAAATTTAATTCACAAAGTAATTAAAGGTTTAAGTGAGAATAAATCAGATAATTCAAAAATAGAAAATGAAGTAAAAAAAGAAATTATTGATCTTTGTTCTGCTTTTCCTATATATGGAAATTAAAAAAATTTATGCTTTGCCCTTTTTGTAGAGAAAAAGATACTTCAGTAGTTGACTCAAGACCTACCGAAGATGGCACGGCTATAAGAAGAAGAAGACTTTGCGGATGTGATAGAAAAGAAAGGTTCACTACTTTTGAACGTGTTCAGTTTCAAGAATTGACAGTAATTAAAGGTAACGGAAAAAGAGAGCCGTTTGATAGAGATAAAATTTCTAAATCTATAAGAATAGCCACAAGAAAAAGACCAATTGACTCTGAAACAATTGAAAAATTTATTTCAAAAATAGTGAGAAACTTGGAAGGTCTTGGTGAAAGTGAAATACCAACCCCAACAATTGGAAAATTTATTATGGATGGTTTGTCGTCTCTAGATAAAGTTGCATATGTTCGTTTTGCCTCTGTTTATAAAAATTTTAAAGAAGCAAAAGATTTTGAACAGTTTGTAGGCAATTTAGATGACAATAAATCATAATTATTTTCTAGATCTTGCTTTCCAGCTTGCAGAACAAAATTTGGGTAAAACTAAATTAAATCCTTCTGTTGGTTCGATTGTAGTAAAAAATGGTACAGTGATATCGTCTGGTGTAACATCACTTAATGGTAGACCCCATTCAGAATATAATGCTTTATCTAAAACGAAAAATTGTGCAGGAGCAACGTTGTATACTACTTTAGAACCTTGCACACATCATGGCAAAACTCCACCATGTGTAGATATAATTATTAAAAAAAAAATTAAAAATGTTTTTTATGCTTTTGAAGATCCTGATATAAGAACTTTTAGAAAAGCGAAAAAAATTTTCAACCAAAAAGGTATTAAAAGTAAATTAATATCTTCAAAAAACTATAGTAAATTTTACAAAAGTTATTTTATTAATAAAAAATTAACTCTTCCTTTAATAGCTGCTAAAATTGCTATATCTAATGATTATTTAACGATTAATAAAAAAAACAAATGGATAACAAATGAAACCTCAAGAAATATAGTTCATTTATTAAGAAGCAGATATGACTGTATTGTATCTACATCAAAATCTATTAATAATGACAACTCTTTACTTAATTGCAGGATTGAGGGAATAAACAATAATAAGCCAGACTTATTTATTATTGACTTAAAATTAAAATTAAAAAAGAAATTATCATTGAATAAATATTTAAAAAAAAGAAAAACATATTTATTAACCTGTAAAAGTAATTTAAATAAAGTCGAAATATACAAAAAAAAAGGATTTAAAATTATATTTTTAAATCAATTAAATAAAAAAGAAGATTTTGTATCACTTTTTAAAAAAATTTACAAAAAAGGTTACTCAAGAGTTCTAATTGAGACAGGTTTAACTTTTTTAAATACCTTACTTAAAAACAATTTACTAAATGATTTGTATATTTTTAAAAGTAATAAAAAATTAGGAATAAATGGTACAAATAACGATACAGCTAAATATCTAAAAAAAATTTCCACAAAATTGCTAACAATTAATTTAAATGGTGATAATCTTTTCAAAAAAGAGTTTTAATTATGTTTAATGGAATAATTTTCAATTCGGGAAAAGTCAAACAAATTAAAAAGAACAAAAAAAGTATTTATGTTGGAATACAAACTAAAATTGATTTTAATAAAAAAGATATAGGATCATCAATATGCTGTGACGGTGTATGTTTAACTGTAGAAAAAGTTAAAAAAAATAAAATATTTTTTTATATATCTAACGAAACAATTAAAAGATCTCATTTTAGATCCTTAAAATTAAATCAAATAATAAATTTAGAAAAATCATTATCATTTGGCAAAGATATTTCAGGACATTATATACAAGGCCATGTTGATACAGTGGCTAAAGTAAAAAAAATTACACTTATTGATAAAACTTGGATTATTAAGTTTAAGATTTTAGAGAAAAAATTTAATAAATTTTTAATAGAGAAAGCCTCTATTTCTATCAATGGAGTATCTCTTACTATATCTAAAATTAATCGAAATTTTTTTGAAGTTACTGTTATTCCACATAGCTTGAAACTTACTAATTTAAAAAATTTAAAAGTGAATAGTTTTGTAAACGTAGAGTTAGATATTTTTGGCAAATATATATATAAATATTCAAACTAAATGCCTAAAAATAGATTTTCAAAAATATCATCAATTATAAAGGATGCTAAAAAAGGCAAAATGTTTATTCTTGTTGATGATAAGAATAGAGAGAATGAAGGCGATCTAATTATTCCAGGTTCTAAATGTAATTCAAAAAATATTAATTTCATGGCTAAACATGGCAGAGGTTTAATTTGTTTAGCTCTAACTAAAAAACAAGTAGATAATTTAAAATTGCCACTGATGTCCTCTATCAATAAATCCAGGATGCAAACTGCGTTTACTATTTCCATTGAAGCTAAGAGAGGAATTACCACTGGTATATCTGCGCAAGATCGTGCTAGGACAATTAAAATTGCAATAAACCCCAACGCAAAAAAAAGTGAAATAGTATCTCCGGGACATGTTTTTCCTCTAGTAGCTAGAAATGGTGGCGTTTTAGAAAGAGCTGGACATACAGAAGCATCAGTAGATATTTCAAAATTATCTAAACTAAATCCTAGCTCAGTAATTTGTGAAGTAATGAATGAAGATGGAAGAATGGCTAGATTAAATGATCTTTTTAAATTTTCTAAAAAACATAAAATAAAATTAGCATCAATAGAAGATTTAATTTCATATCGTTTAAAATATGAGAATTTAGTTAGTAGATTATCTTTTAAATCATTAAATATTAGAAATTTTGGTAAAATTAATATCCATAAGTATAAAGATAAATTAGATAATAATATAAATTTTGTGATTACTAAGGGTCAATTTAATAAAAAAAAGTCTATACCAGTAAGAGTTCTTTCAAATAAAATAAAAAATATGAAAATTTTACAAAATAATAATGTAAAAAAAACTCTCAAAGTCATGTCGAAATATAAAAATTTTCTATTATTGATCATAAATAATAGAAATAATATTTCTAAAGAAAATGATATTAGTACTCTTAGATATTATGGAATTGGAGCACAAATTATTAAGGACCTTAAAGTTAGAAATATGATATTAGTATCAAGGAGTAAAAAAAAAATAATTGGACTTGATGGTTTTGGACTTAAAATTAAAAAACAAATAATTATAAAATGAAAAAAATATTGATCGTAAACGCGAATTATTATGGTGAAATATCTAAAAGATTATTTCTTGGTGCTAAAAAAAAATTACAAAAAAAAAAAATTAAAATAAATGTTATAGAAGTACCTGGCGTCTATGAAATTCCAATCGCTATAAGAAAAAATATATATAAATACAATGGTTTTGTAGCATTAGGGTGTGTAATTAAAGGTCAAACCCCTCATTTTGATTTAATATGTTCATCTTTATTTTATTCAATTTTAAATCTTTCTATTACATTTAATAAACCTATAGGTAACGGAATTATTACTGCTTATAATATTAACCAAGCCCGTCAAAGATGTAGTAGTGGAAATATTAAAAAACCAAACAAAGGATTGGAAGCTGCAAATGCAGTTATGTCTATTTTAGAAAATGGACCAAAAAAAATCTAAAAATTTATCTCCACGGATTAAAGTAATTCAAAAACTTTATAATATCTTAATGAATCCCGATTCCTTAGTTGACTATCCTAAGAGTCAGTATAAAAAATTTATTAAAGATGTGGTAACTGGAACTTTAGAGAGATCTGAGTTAATTGAAGATCAGATAAATTCTTATTTAGCTGAAGATATTAATCTTGCAAAAACAGATAAATTATTAAAAATTATACTGTTTGCTGCTATTTTTGAGCTTATGTTTAAACATAATACTCCCAAAAAAGTAATAATTAATGAATATTTGTTAGCTTCTGAGCATTTTTTAGAAAAAATCCAGATAGGTTACTTGAATGCAATTTTAGATAAAATATCTAAAGAATTAAGAAAAGGGGACTAAAAGCCTGATATTTACATTGAAGTTTAGCTTGCGTTTTTAACATTTATTTGGCATTTATGCGCTTTATACAATGACTGATTTTTTAGAATTACTTTACTTAATAGCCTTTATTGGAGTTTTAGCCGTAGCTTATAGTTATTTATTATCTGGTCAAATTATTTCGTCAAGTGCCGGAAATTCAAGGATGCAAGAAATTGCTGAAGCTATTCAGATAGGTGCAAAGGCTTATTTAAATAGACAATATAAGACTATTGCAATTGTAGGAATTTTAGTGCTTGCAATTGTAACCTATTTTTTTAGTTTTCTTGTAGGTATCGGATACTTTATTGGTGCTTTTTTATCTGGTGTTGCTGGTTATGTTGGAATGCTTATATCGGTAAAAGCTAATGTTCGTACAGCTGAAGCAGCAAGACAAAGTTTACAATCAGGTTTAACTATTGCTTTTAAATCTGGAGCAATAACAGGATTATTAGTTGCAGGTCTGGCTTTATTAGCTATTACTTTTTATTATATAATTTTAATCAATTTAAATGTTGATAATAGAGAGATCATTAATGCTTTAGTGGCTCTTGGTTTCGGCGCATCTCTAATTTCTATTTTTGCGAGACTTGGTGGAGGTATTTTTACGAAAGGTGCTGATGTAGGTGCTGACTTAGTAGGAAAAGTTGAAGCAGGTATACCGGAAGATGATCCAAGAAATCCAGCGGTTATAGCAGATAATGTAGGAGATAACGTCGGTGATTGCGCTGGCATGGCAGCAGACTTGTTTGAAACCTACGCCGTGACAATTGTTGCAACAATGGTTTTATCCTCTATTTTCTTTCCATCAGATTATAATTTGATGATTTATCCATTAGCCATTGGCGGTGCATGTATCATAACATCAATTATTGGGACATGGTTTGTTAAACTCGGGAGAAATAAAAATATAATGGGAGCATTGTATAAAGGTTTTATTGTTACAGCTATTACATCTCTTTTAATTTTGTATCCTGTGACAGACTCAATTGTAGGTCTTAAAGAAACATATTCAAATAGTGGAAAAACTTTTAATGGAATGGATTTGTATATTTGTGGAGTAGTCGGATTTATTATTACAGGTTTATTAATATGGATTACAGAATATTACACTGGTACGAATTATAGACCGGTAAAAAGCGTTGCACAGTCTTCAACGACTGGTCATGGAACAAATGTAATTCAAGGGCTGGCAATTTCAATGGAAGCCACGGCAATCCCAGCTTTAATTATTGTTGCTGGTATATTATACACAAATGAACTTGCTGGTTTGTATGGTATAGCAATTGCAGTGACAGCAATGTTAGCGTTAACAGGCATGGTTGTTGCCTTAGATGCTTATGGACCAGTAACTGATAATGCTGGAGGTATAGCAGAAATGTCAAAACTTCCAAAGAATGTGAGAAAAACAACTGACGCTTTAGATGCAGTAGGTAACACCACAAAAGCTGTAACTAAAGGATATGCTATCGGCTCTGCTGGATTAGGCGCTTTAGTTTTATTTGCAGCATATACAGAAGATATAAAATATTTTTCAACAGTAAAAGATTCAGCTTTAGAGGGTGTAAAAGTAACTTTTGATTTATCGAATCCTTTTGTTGTAGCAGGTTTATTAATTGGTGGAATGTTGCCTTATTTATTTGGGTCAATGGGCATGCAAGCTGTAGGAAGAGCAGGTGGAGCAGTTGTAATTGAAGTAAGAAGACAATTCAAAAAAATTCCTGGAATAATGAAAGGAAAAAGAAAACCTGATTATGGTAGATTAGTAGATTTACTAACTAAAGCAGCGATTAAAGAAATGATAATTCCGTCACTATTACCAGTATTGTCGCCAGTAATTCTTTACTTTGTTATATTTCAAATTGGCGGCATGGAAGCTGCCTTATCATCTTTAGGAGCAATGTTACTAGGGGTAATTATAACTGGATTATTTGTTGCTGTGTCTATGACCGCTGGTGGTGGCGCATGGGATAATGCTAAAAAATATATAGAAGATGGAAATTTTGGTGGAAAAGGTTCTGAAGCACACAAATCTGCTGTAACAGGAGATACAGTTGGCGATCCTTACAAAGATACCGCAGGACCGGCTGTAAACCCTATGATTAAAATTACAAATATTGTAGCTTTATTACTATTGGCTGTAATCGCACATTAAATTTATTTATTTCTATACATTTTTGATTTTATACTATTAAGAAATTTCTCAACAAAACTTTTTTTTGCTAAATCGTTTTCTGTTATCTCATTTGAAAAAGATAATTTATTTAGATCCTCTTTATCAAGGAATTTTTTTTCTTTTAAAATCCCAAATTTATTAAAAGTCAAAACTAAAACGTTATTAGTGGTTAATACATTTTTTCCTAATTTATGAAATTTTCCTCTAGAAAATACACGCTCAATATAAATCCAGTTCAATTCATTATTTATACCTTTTGAGTGAGGTTGGCCGACAATATTAATAACATCATTTGTATTAGAATAATTGATTATTAATTTTTTGGCTCTATTTTCCAAATACGCAATACCGTGTTTATTTTTTGCTTCTTTTAATTGACATGCTTGCAATAAAATTAATATAAGAAATAAGAGGTTTATAAAAATATGTTTAGTTTTAAAAATCATAGTTACAATTTGTATAATACACTTTTAGTTTTATCTAGAAACTCTTTTTTTTATAAAACAGTCGGGTTAAAAGATTCTTTTGAAACTAGAATTTATCTTATGTTTATCCATTTCTCAATTTTAATGATTATATTTAAAAAAAAAGGATCAAAACTTGATCAAAAATCATATGATTTTTTTTTTCATAATATTGAATATAATCTAAGAGAGTTGGGATTTGGTGATGTGACTGTAAATAAAAAAATGAAAGATTTAAACAAAATCCTTTATGATATTTTATTAAAGATAGATAACAAGAAAGACATTAACAATTCGTTCGAACTTAATCAGTCTTTAATAATTAAATATTTTGATGTTTTAAAAGGTAATAATAACTCAAAATATACTAATTTTGAGAAATATTTTTCTAATTTCTTTAATTTTTGCTTTGAACTATCATTGGATAATATGCTAAAAGAAACAATAAATTTTAAAAATTAATCATGGCAGTTCCTAAAAGAAAAACTTCAATTTCACGTAAAAAGATGAGAAGATCTCATCACAAATTGACTGCAATTAATATCGTTGAAGATAAAAAAAGTGGTGAATATAAACTTTCACATCATATTGATTTAAAATCTGGTTATTATAACGGTAAAAAAATTTTAGACATTTAAATTCGAAATCATGAAAAAAAAAATTTCTATTGCAATAGATGCAATGGGCGGTGACAATTCACCAAATAAAATAATAGAGGGTATTAAATTTTTCCTAGACGAAAACAAATCTAAAAATGATTTTGTCATTAATTTATTTGGTAAAGAAGAAATTCTGAAACAAAAAATTGAAAAAATTAATATGGCGTCTGATTTAATAAAAATTTACGACTCTAAATCTATTGTTTCTGATGATGAAAAACCATTAACTGCTGTAAAAAATGCAAAGAATACTAGCATGTGGAATTGTATTCAACATCAATTAGATGGTAAATCTGATATAAGTTTATCGGCTGGAAATACGGGAGTTCTGCTAGTAATTTCAAGAATGATTTTAAAAATGATGAATGAAGTTAGTAAACCAGCTTTAGCAGGTTTATGGCCAAACCAAAATGGCATGAATGTTGTTCTCGATTTAGGTGCAAACATTGAGTGTAATGATCAAAATCTTGTAGACTTTGCCGAATTGGGTTCAGCTTTATTCAAGTCTTTATTTCCAAACGAAAAACCAAAAGTATCACTATTAAATGTAGGATCTGAAGAAATGAAAGGAACAGAAACGTTAAAAACAGCTTCTAAGAGATTACGAGAGTTATCTAGTGAAGATAACTTTATTTACAAAGGATATATCGAAGGAAATAATATTATGAGCGGGGACTCAAACGTAATTATCACAGATGGATTTACGGGAAATGTTGCTTTAAAAACAGCAGAGGGGACGGCTAAGTTTATAACAAAAAATTTAAAAAAATCACTTACAGAAAACTTTATTTCAAGGATATCAATTATATTTTCCTACTTTTCACTTAAAAAATTTAAAGACAAATTAGATCCGAGAAAATATAATGGTGCAATATTCTTAGGATTAAATGGTCCTGTTGTAAAAAGTCATGGAGGAATTGACTCAATTGGTTTTTATCATTCAATAGACCTATGTTATAAAATAATAAAAGGTGATTTGATGTCAGAGATAAAAAAAAATTTAAGACATTCAAAAAGTGTTTAAAAAAAACTTTAAAAAAATTGATATAGTAAATAGCTTAAGTAAAAAAACAGGCTTTTCAGTAAACTTATCTAAAAAAATTGTAGATGATTTCATTAGTATTTTAATTTTTAATATTAAAACAGGAAATTTAAATTTAAAAAATCTAGGATCTTTTAAGATTATAAATAAAAATAAAAGAATGGGAAGAAATCCGAAAACAAAAAAAGAATTTATAATAGACTCAAGAAAAACGATTTCATTTAAACTTTCAAAACAAATATTAGAAAAGGTAAATAAAATATATGAATAAATTAAAGAGCATTTCAGAAGTCTCAAAGATTTTAGAATTGTCTGATCCAAAAACAAACAAACCACTTAATCATACATTAAGGTATTGGGAAAAAGAATTTAAGATTATACAACCAAAAAAGATTAATAATCGTCGATATTATTCTTCAGATCAAGTTGAAATAATTAAGATGATTAAGTTTTTATTAAAAAATAAAGGTTTAACCATTTCTGGAGTAAAAAAAATCTTAAATTATGGTGTAAATAAACTTGACGCTTATGACTCACATAGTTTAAAAGCTGAGTATTATAAAAAAAATCTTAAAGTTAAGAGTAAGTTATTACTTGAAAAAATAAACAACATAAAAAAGTATGGCAAAAAAAACTCATCTTAAAGTTCGAATGGTTCCTGAAAGTAATCCGGATAGTAAATTTATCTATTATGCAAAAAAACCTACTAAAGGTGAAAAAGCTAAAGAAAAACTTAAATTAAAGAAATATAATCCAAATACACGTAAACACGAATTCTTTGTAGAAAAAAAACTACCTCCTCATAGTAAATAATTATTTTTTATTAAAATTTCTAAACTCATAATCTATAAAAGCACTTATCATCGATTTCCATATTTTCTTGGTAATCAATGGATCTATTTTTTTTCTTTTCGATTTTTTTGATATATTCTTAAGAATTATTAATATTCTTTTTCTATCAACAATATCTTTTTTGAATTTTTTATTTTGAATTACTTTATCAACTAGTTTGGTTCTTTTTTTAATTATTTCTAAAAGGCTATTATCTAATTTATCTAATTCTTTCCTAATTTTAAGTATGTTTTTATTTACCATAGCGACAATATAAAAATTTAAGAATATATAAATAAATATATATTATATAATATGTTCGCAAACGAGAAAAAAATAGACAAATTATTTTTTTATTGGTTGGTTTCATCTTTAATATTAGTGTTTTTTATAATTATAGTTGGTGGGTTAACTAGATTAACAAATTCAGGTCTTTCAATTACAGAGTGGGAACTATTAAAAGGAATTTTTCCACCTTTTGATGATGCAAAATGGAATAAATATTTTAACGAATATAAGAAAATTCCACAATATAAATTATTAAATTTCAACATGAGTTTAGCCGAATTCAAAATTATATTTTACTGGGAATACTTACACAGAATTATCGCTAGGATTATTGGTTTATTTTTTTTTCTACCTCTTATTTATTTTTATTTTTCTAAAAAAATTGATTTAAAATATATAAAAATATGTTGTCTAATTTTTTTACTTATTGTTTTTCAAGGTGTAATAGGTTGGTATATGGTAAGAAGTGGTTTAGTTAATAATATAACAGTTAGTCATTATAGATTATCAATTCATTTATCTACAGCAATTATAATAATATCGTCAATTTTTTGGTTGTTAAAAAATTTTGTCTCAAAAGAAAACAAAATATTTTTTTCACTTTCAAAACATAATTTACCCTTTTTGATTTTAATCTTTCTTATTTTTTTTCAAATAATATTTGGAGCATTTGTATCAGGGCTTGATGCAGGAAGAATTTATCAAACATGGCCATTAATGGGTGAGAGTTTATTTCCCAATGATATAGTAACAATAAATATAGTAAAATTACTTGAATTTGATAATCACTCTTTAGTTCAATTTTATCATAGAAATCTTGCCTATATTATAGTTTTGTACGTTTTATATCTTGCAATTATAATCTATAAAATGAAAATTGTATTATTGTATAAATCTATAAATATTTTAATATTTTTTTTATTTTTTCAAGCTTTGTTAGGTATTTTTACTTTAATAAGTAATCTTAATATTTATTTAGCATCCGCACACCAAATCACAAGTGTGTTGTTAATTTTAAGCGCTTTAAATCTATATTATTTAAGAGTTAAATAAATTGACTTTAATACTCTTTCTTTGTATTTATCGCCCATTATTATGACACCTTTTATAAAAAAAAAAGAAATTAAAAAAGACTGGTATATTATTAACGCTCAAGATGCAGCTGTAGGAAGACTTGCGGCATATATATCAAAAGTCTTGAGAGGAAAAAATAAAGCTACATACAACCCTCATATGGACAATGGTGATTTTGTTATTGTAACAAATATTGATAAAATTAAATTTACTGGTAAGAAATTTTTAAAAAAAAAATATTATAGACACACTGGTCATCCAGGTGGAATTAAACAGTCTAGTCCATTATTATTAAAAGAAAAAAATAAAACAGAACAAATTCTTAAATTAGCGGTCAAAAGAATGTTACCTGGAGGACCGTTAGCAAAAAAACAGTTAACTAAACTAAAAATTTATAACGGTGAAAAACATCCTCATGAAATGCAAAAACCTAAAGTAATTGACTTTCAAAAACTAAATAAAAGAAATGTAGTTAAATTATAATGGAAAATACTAATCAAACTTCTTTAAGACCAAAAAAATTAAAGTTAGATTTTAAAGATAGTAAATATGCAACTGGTAGAAGAAAAAGATCGATAGCTAAAGTATGGGTAAAAAAAGGTTCAGGAAATATACATGTTAATGGTTTAAAAATGAACGAATACTTTAAAAGACCTGTTCATCAAATCATTGTCACAAGACCTTTAGAAATTTCTGAAGTATCTAAAAGCTATGATGTAAAATGTTCAGTAAAAGGTGGCGGTTTATCGGGTCAAGCAGGAGCTATTATTTTAGGCATATCTAAAGCCCTTATTTCACATGATGAAAATTTAAAGAAAAATTTAAAAAAAGACAAACTAACCACTAGAGATTCTAGAGTTGTTGAACGTAAAAAATACGGTCATAGAAAAGCAAGAAGAAGCTTTCAATTCTCTAAGAGATAATCATTTAAATTTAATTATTATTGAGGCGGTGATATAAGACTATATGTCTAAGTATAACAAAATTAATATAGCTGTAATCGGTGCAACAGGATATACGGGTTTAGATCTAATTTTACTTTTATCAAAACATCCTAAAGTAAAAATTAAATATCTTTGTGCAACTAAAAAATTAGGAAAAAAAATAAGTTTTTTTGATAAAAGAATAAAAAAGAATTTACCAACAATTTCATCAGTGAAAAATGTTAAATGGCAAAATCTTGATTTAATTTTTTTATCTTTGCCAAACGGTAGAGCACAGGAATTAGTTAAAAAAGTTTTGCCAAAAAATAAGAAACTTAAATTTATTGACCTATCAGCTGATTTTAGAATAGAAGATACTAATGTATATAAAAAAAATTATGCAAAAAAACATAAAGCAAAAGACTTAATAAAGAAAAGCATTTATTCTATTCCAGAACTAAATAAATTTTCAATTAAAGCTTACAAAATAATCGCAAATCCAGGTTGTTACCCTACTTCTATCCAAATTCCTTTGATCCCTTTAATAAATAACAATTTAATTAATATAAATGATATTACGATAGACTCAAAATCCGGATATTCAGGTGCAGGTAAAAGTTTAGATAAAAAATTTACACATAAAAATTTATATACTTCTACGTTCGCGTATAGCACAAAAAATCATAGACATATTTGTGAAATTGATCAGCAATTTTCTAAACTAACCAACAAAAGGGTGAGTTTTACTTTTAATCCACATTTACTTCCTACTTTTAGAGGAATACTAACAACAATATATGTTTATGTAAAAAAAGGCAAATCGGCAAAATCTTTAAGAAATTGTTTAATAAAATTTTATAAAAAATCAAATTTTGTAAAAATTCAAAAATTAAACTCTTCTTTAGGATCAGGAAATGTTTTAAATACAAACAATTGTGAAATTTCTGTATGTGAAACAAGAATGAAAAATAAAGTAATTATATTTTCTGCAATTGATAATTTAGTAAAAGGAGCATCCGGTCAAGCTGTTCAAAATATGAATCTCCTATTTAAATTTCCAGAGCAATTAGGTCTAAAATGAGAATAACTTTAATAATTTTATTATTTTTTTTAATAACAAACTGCACTAAACCAAAAACAGTTTTAATATGTGGAGATCATGCTTGTATTAATAACTCTGAAGCAGAACAATATTTTGAGGAAAATTTATCAATTGAGGTGAAAATAATTAATAGAAAATTTAAGAACGATATAGATTTAGTTGAGCTTAATCTCCAGGAAAATACAAAAGGGGATAGAAAGGTAAATATTTTTTCTAAGAAAAACGATAATAAAAAATTAAAAGAATTATCTAAAAAAGAAAAAAATGAGATAAAAGAAAAAATAAAAGACAAGAAAATAAATAAAAAAATCGTTAAAAAAATTAAAAAAAATCAAGACTTAACAAAACTCAAAATAAAAGAGCAAAAGAAAATTAAAATGCAAAAAACTAATGTGAAAAATGAAGGAAAAAATGTTGTCGATGTTTGTACAATTTTAGATAAATGTAGTATTGATGAAATATCTAAATATTTACTTAACCAAGGGAAAAAAAAAGATTTTCCGGATATTACAAGAAGACAATAATTAATTATGAAAAAACTTAATATAGCAATAATAGGTCTTGGAAATATAGGCAGTTATCTATACAAATATTTAAAAGACAACAAGAATATCTTAGCTGAAAAAAATAATTGTTTACCAATAGTAAAATATGTATCTGCAAAAAATAAAAAGAAAAAAAGAAATATAAAAATAAAGAAATCGCAGTGGTTAAAAGATTATTTACATTGTACAAAACTTAAAGACGTAGACTTGATTGTTGAACTAATTGGAGGTGCAGAAGGACCTGCGAAAAAATTAGTTTTTGATGCCCTAAAAAATAAAAAACATGTGGTTACAGCTAATAAGGCTCTGATAGCGAAATATGGAGATCAACTAGCTAAAATTGCGGAGAAAAATAAAGTTAATTTAGAATTTGAAGCAGCTGTTTGTGGCGGTTTGCCTATAATAAGATCTTTAAAGGAAGGTCTTATTGCAAACAAAATATCTCGAATTTATGGAATTTTAAATGGAACATCTAATTATATTTTGTCTTCAATGGACAAGCAAAACAAAAGTTTTAAAGAGGTGCTGCATGATGCAAAAAGGCTAGGTTATGCGGAGTCAAACCCTTCTGCAGATTTAAATGGTGATGATGTGTCGTCAAAGTTAAAAATACTTTCCTCTTTGTGTTTTAATTCTTTTTTAAACAGCAATATTTATGTCGAAGGCATTAAAGAAATTGACAAAATAGATATAGATAACGCAAATAATCTTGGTTATAAAATCAAATTGTTAGGTTTTGCAGAATTTTTCAAAAAAAACGTTTATCAAAGTGTTCATCCAACTTTAATTAAAAAAGACTCTTATGTAGCTAGAATTGATGGAGTACTTAATGCTGTAATTGTAGATGGAAAACCTGTTGGGCAAAGCACTATACAAGGTGAGGGCGCTGGTCCTTCAGCAACAACGTCTGCGTTGGTTTCAGATATTTCTTCTATATCTAGAGGAAATATAAAATTTCCATTTTCTATTTCAAGTAAAGAGAGAAAAAACCTAAAATTCAAAAATATAGAAGAAAGAATATTTTCAGCTTATTTACGTTTTGAAGTGTTAGATAAACCTGGTGTGTTATCTAATATCACTAATATTTTTTCCAAAAATAAAGTTTCAATAAAAAGATTAGTTCAGAATCCTATCAAAAATAAAAGATCTTCATCCATTATAATAATTACTCATGACGCAAAAAATAAGCGCCTAAAAAAAATTTTAGCGAAGATTTCAAAGCAAAAATTTATTAGACAAAAACCAAAATTAATAAGAATAAATAATCTTTAATGTCTATTGACAAAAAATTCTTAAATTTATTTACTAAAGTCACTGAAAAAGCTGCTATAGGTGCTTCCAAATATATTGGCAAAAAAGACAAAATTGCTGCTGATAAAGGTGCAGTAGATCCAATGCGGAGAGAACTTAATAAAATTAATATGGAAGGCACCGTTGTTATTGGTGAAGGAGAAATGGATGAAGCGCCTATGCTTTATATTGGTGAAAAACTTGGCACTTTAAATGGTCCTAAATTTGATATAGCAGTTGATCCTCTTGAAGGCACTAAGTTTACTGCCAACGGTGAATCCAATGCTTTTTCCGTTTTAGCTATTTCTGAAAGAGGAGGCTTATTATCCGCACCAGATACATACATGGAAAAGATTGCTATTGGGTCAAACCTACCTAAAAATTTAATGGATTTAGACCATGGTGTAGAAAAAAATATAAAATTACTTGCTGAAGCGAAAAATAAAAAAATAAATGAATTGAAAGCTTGTATATTAAAACGGCCACGACACGATCATATAGTAAAAGTTTTAAATAAATTAAGTGTAAAAATTAATTATATTACAGATGGTGATATTGTAGGAGCTCTTAGCGTAATTGGAGATAACCCTAAAAATGACATTTATTATAGCACAGGAGGTGCTCCAGAAGGTGTTGTGGTCGCCGCAGCCCTATCTTGTTATGGTGGTCAAATTCAGGGTCGATTAGTACTCGATGAAGAAGGAAGAGTTAAAGCAAAAAAACTCGGAATAACTGATTATGATAAAAAATATAATATTGAAGACATGGTTAAAGGCGATGTAATTTTTTGTGCTACAGGTGTTACAAATGGAGATTTAGCAAAAGGTGTAAAAGACTTAGGAAACGAATATGAAGTGAATTCATTTGTTTTACATAAAAGTCAAAAAACGATTAAGTCAATTACTAATATTTACAATAAATGAATTCACTTTCTGTAAATGGCAAGAATTGGATTTTAAAAAAATATAATCAAGAAAATTTAATTTTTTTTAAAGAAAATTTTTCTTTAGATGAAATTACTTCAAAACTTTTATCAATAAGAAAAATTAATAGAGAAGATGTTTTATCTTTTTTAAATCCCTCGATAAAAAATATTTTACCTAATCCAAATAATATGACGGATATGAAAAAATCCACGTTAAGAACTGTTGAGGCTATATCTAAAAATGAAAAAATAGCAATTTTCGGCGACTATGATGTGGATGGAGCAACTTCTACAGCTATTTTGGGAAATTATTTTACAGAATTAAATTTAGATTATGAAATTTATATTCCCGATAGAAAAAAAGAAGGATATGGTCCATCTATTGAAAGTTTTGAGGAATTAATTAATAAAAAAGTAAAAATAATTTTTACTGTAGATTGTGGAACTCTTTCTTTTGAAGCTATTAATTTTGCTAAAAAAAAAAATGTAGATGTTATAGTGCTTGACCATCATCAGTCAGAAGTAAAATTACCAAGCGCATTCTCAATAGTTAATCCAAATCGTATAGACGATCGATCAAATCTTAATTATTTATGTGCTGCTGGTGTTTCTTTTATGTTTTTAGTTTCTTTAAATAGAGAATTGAGATCAAATAAATGGTTTAATCAAAATAAAATAATTGAGCCAAATCTAATTAATTATTTAGATTTGGTATCTTTGGGTACAGTGTGTGATGTAGTCCCTTTAATAGGATTAAACAGAGCTATAGTTAAGCAAGGTATTAAAGTACTGCAGACAAGAAAAAACTTAGGACTTAAAACTTTATTGGATATTTGTAAAATTGAAACAAATCCATCTGTTTACCATTTAGGTTTTTCACTTGGTCCAAGAATTAATGCTGGAGGTAGAGTAGGTAAATGTACTCATGGCGCAAATTTATTATTAAACAAAGATCCTAAGATAACTTTCAAAATAGCTATGGAATTAGACCAATTTAATAAAGAAAGACAAATGTTAGAAAAAGATCTTTTGCAAAAAATTTTAAATGAAACAAAAGATTATTCTGAAGATCCAATTTTAATATTAAGCGGAAAAAATTGGCATGAAGGAGTCATAGGCATAGTTGCAGCGAGATTAAAAGATAAATTTAATAAACCAGTAATAATGATCTCAATAGATGGAGATATTGGTAAGGCATCTGCAAGATCCATTGTAGGATTTGACATCGGAACAATGATAATTTCAGCTATGCAAGCAAAAATTTTGGTTAAAGGTGGGGGTCATAAAATGGCAGGAGGATTTTCTATAAAAATAGAAAATATTGAAAAATTTAAAGATTTTGCTTTTAGAAAAATAAGAAATTTAAATCAAAATTTAACTGCAGAAAAACCTTTATACTTAGATAGTGTTATTGCGCCATCAGCTGTAAATTTTGATTTTTATAAAAAAGTTGCATTATTATCTCCTTTTGGATCCGGTAATCCTGAGCCTAAATTTATTATAGAAAACTTAAAAACTATTGATGGAAAAATCGTAGGGGAAACTCATATTAAATCTCTATTATTAGGTGAAGACGGTTCTACTATTAAATCTATAGCTTTTAATGCCGTAGAAAGTGATTTAGCCAATTATCTTCTCAAAAAGAATAGTAAGTCATTTAATATAGCGGGAAAATTATCCCTTAATGAGTGGAGGGGGCAATCAAATGTAGAGTTTATTATCGATGATATTTCTGTTAATAAGACTTTCAAAAAAACGGTCCCATCGTCTATCGGTTAGGACAGTTGGTTTTCATCCAACAAAGAGGGGTTCGATTCCCCTTGGGACCGCCAAAATTCTATGAAAAAAATTGCTGTTATCGAACAAATTCATAAAGATGGGTTAGAACTTCTTAAAAAAAGATCTGATTATGAATACGAACTGATAACAGATGTTTCAGAAGAAAACTTAATTAAAAAACTACCAGAATTTGATGGTTGTACATTAAGAGTATCTAAACTTGGTGAAAACATTTTAAAACATTGTACTAAACTAAAAGTTATTTCTAGACATGGTGTGGGTTATGACAATGTGGATTTATCTTTTATTAAAAAGAAAAATATTTCACTATTAATCACCGCTACAGCTAATGCTGTGGCCGTTGCTGAGCATGTTATTTATATGATGCTATCTATATCGAAAAGTATAAATCAATATGATAACGAAGTGAGATTAGGAAATTTTAAAAAAAATGCATCTAAAATAGAAACCTTAGAATTATTTAAAAAAGAAATTCTTATTGTAGGTTTTGGTCGTATTGGGAGAAGTTTAATAAAAAGATGTTTAGGATTTGATATGAAAATAAATGTTTTTGATCCATTTGTTGAAGAAAAAATAATTAAAAAATTTGGAGGAAATAAAGTTGAAAATTTAGATAAAGGTTTAGAAACTTGCGATTATCTCTCATTACACATTCCTTTAACAGAAAAAACAAAAAATTTAATTAATTATGAAAAAATTAAAACTATGAAAAAAAATGCAATTATTATTAATACTTCAAGAGGCGGTATAATTAATGAAAACGATTTAAATAAAGCATTAGAAAATAATATTATATTTGGAGCAGGATTAGATGTGTTTGGAAATGAGCCTATTGAAAAAGACAACCCTTTGATTAATAACAAAAAAGTTTTGTTAAGTCCCCACTCAGCAACGTTTACAAATGAATGCAAATCAAGAATGGCTATTGAAACTACAAAAAATATTATTGATTTTTTTGAAAATAAGTTAGATAAATCAATGATAGTCAAATTATGATAAACTTAAGCAGAAGGTTAAAAAATTTTGGACCTTTAGAATTTTTAGTTACAAGTTCCTTAGCATACGTAATTATTATGTTAATTTGGACTGCATCAACACGTTCTGCTGTTGTTCAAAAAGCAAATGATATAAAATTTAATCATAAAACTGTTGTTGAATTTATTAATAATGAGATTAATAAATGTAGCTCAAATGAAAATGGGAAAACCTCCTGGGGAGAGAATTGTAATTCTTCTTGGACATCATCAAATATAGTAAGATATATTTTAGATAATTTTAAATTAAATAATCCATATAAAATTGAAAAACCATTAATTCAAATTTCACAAGACCCAAGAATCCAAGCTGAAGGAAAGGCAGGTCAATCAACTGACAAAGGAATAATTTTCGTTTCAGAGAGTAATTTTGAATCAGAAGCTGGTTCAGAGTGGGTGATAGGCACATGTGTAAAATCACCATGTGTAGCTGCAGGTAACAACGAGCTGATTTCAGCCTATCGTTAAGAAACTATTTCAAAACCACATTCTTTAGCAACTTTACTTAAGTAATTATAACCAATTTTAGCATATTTAAATGGGTTGGCTTTAGCTGGATCTTGCTCAGCTTCAACCACTAACCAGCCGTTGTAATTCTTACTTTTTAAAACAGTTAAGAAAGGTTTGTAATCGATGCATCCGTCGCCAGGAACTGTAAAAGCTCCATCTAAAAAAGCTTGTCTAAAAGTGCTATCATTTTTTAAAGATTTTTCCAAAATATCTTTTCGTATATCTTTACAATGAACATGAATTATTCTGTCTATAAAATCTTCAGTCAATTTTATTGAATTTCCTCCTGCAAAAAGCATGTGCCCGGTATCTATTAATAGTTTAACATCATCGTTTGTGCTTTCTATTAATCTTCTTGTTTCTGCTTCTGTTTCAATTACTGTTCCCATGTGATGGTGATAAGCGAGTGGCATATTTTCATTTAGCATCATTTTTCCCAATTCATTAATTCTTGAGATTAATAATTTCCATTCGTCTTCAGAAAGTTTAGGTTTTTGTGACAGAGGTGTTTTAGGGTCCCCTTGTATAGAATTTGTCACTTCAGCAAAAACCATACATGGACATTTACAATCTTTAAATAAATTCATTTGTTCACGCATCAGTTTGAACTCTTCTTTTGGTGTATTTCTTAAAAGTGTGGCTCCATACCAGCCAGAGCAAAGTTGTAAATTTTCTTTTTCTAATTTTGGTAATAATTCTTTAGAATCTTTTGGAAATTTTCCACCAGACTCTATTCCTGTAAAACCAGCTTTGCTTGCTTCAGATAAACATTGCTCTAATGTGGTTTCCCCGCCAAGTTCAGGCATGTCATCGTTGCTCCAAGCTATAGGCGCTATACCTAATTTTATAGACATAATTTTAATAAAGTACTAAGTTTATATTACAAATAATAACTTTATACAAAAATATGATTAATGTAGCTCTTTTTGGTTTTGGAAGAATTGGACAAATGCATGCTGAAAATCTTAGCAAAAATAAAGAAATAAAGTTATTATATGTACATGAAAAAATTGATCAATTAAGCAATAAAGCTAAAAAAGTTTATGGTTGCAAAATTGAAAAAAATTATAATAAAATCTTTAATGATAAAAATGTAGATATAATTTTTATCTCTAGTCCTACAAATACCCACATCAAATTTATTGAAGAAGCAATGAAAAGAAAAAAAACAATTTTTTGTGAAAAACCTTTAGATTTAAATATCAATAAAATAATTAAAAGTTTAAAAAAAGTAAAAAAAATTAAACCTAAAATTCAATTAGGATTTAATAGACGATACGATCCAGGACATTTTTCAATAAAAAAAGACTTAGACAAAAAAAAAATTGGAAAATTAGAAAAAATTATTATTACAAGTAGAGATCCTGCACCACCAGCTATTTCTTATTTAAAATCATCAGGAGGAATTTTTAGAGATATGATGATACACGATTTTGATCTGTGCAGATTTTACTTAGGAAATGATGAAATAATTGAAATCCATGCTTTTGCCTCATCATTTGTTCCTTTTTATAAAAGAATTAAAGATCATGAGTTAGCAGTCGTTACAATGAAATCAAAAAATGGAGTTATTTGTGTTGTTACTAATTCTAGGCATTGTTCTTTTGGTTACGATCAAAGAGTTGAATTATTTGGTAAAAAAGGAATGTTAATTTCAGGTAATAAAAAAGAAAATTCTACTGAGTTATTTAACTCAACTCAAACAAATTCTCAAAAGCCTTTTTTAAATTTTTTTATTGAACGTTATTACGATGCATACAATATTCAACTTAAAGAATTAATCTCTCTACATAAGAATAAAATTAAATCTAGGTCTACATTTGAAGATGGTTATCTAGCTTTAAAGTTAGCAAATGCTGCATATAAATCTTTAAGATTAAAAAAAACAATTAAAGTCTAATAACTATAATAACTTTTAAATATACTGTAGGTTGTATCTAAAATGTTTTTTTTTGATATTATCCCTATAATTTGTTTAAATGCGCACAATTTAATTAACAACAAAGAGGGAAATAATGAAAAAAGTATACTTAACAATTGCTGCTCTTTTAACTTGGGCGATGACATCTGTTGCTGCATTAGCTGTAGATATTATCGTTGTGTCACACGGGCAAGCTAATGACCCTTTCTGGTCAGTTGCAAAAAATGGTGTAGATAAAGCTTGTAAAGATATGAAAGTATCTTGCAAATATACTGCTCCAGCAACATTCGACATGGTAGAAATGGCTAAATTAATAGATAACGCTGTTTCTCAAAAACCAAAAGGTATCGTAATTACTTTACCAGATGCTGCCGCTTTAGGTAAATCTGTTAAAGCTGCTATATCTGCAGGTATTCCAGTAATCTCTATGAATTCAGGCTCAGATGACTACATGAAACTAGGAATTAGTGCTCACGTCGGTCAAACTGAATTTGAAGCAGGAGTAGGTGGCGGACAAAAAATGAAAGCTGCTGGTGGAAAAAAAGCATTATGTGTTAACCACGAAGTTGGTAACGTTGCTTTAGATAGAAGATGTGCTGGTTTCAAAAAAGGTTTTGGAGGTTCTGTAGAAATTTTAGGAACATCTAATGACCCAACTGAAATTCAAAAAGCTGTAGCTGCTAAATTAGGTGGTGGATATGACACTATTCTTACTTTAGGAGCTGGTCTAGCAGGTGAAGCTGCTCTTAAAGCATTAGAGTCAGCTGGTAAAGTTGGAAGCGTTAAGCTTGGAACATTTGATATGTCTCCAGGAATGTTAAAAGCTGCAGCTGCTGGAAAAGTTGAGTTCTTAATTGATCAACAACAGTACTTACAAGGTTATTTACCTATAGCTATCTTTTCTCAATATATGAGATATGGAACTATGCCAGCTGGTGTAGTTATGACAGGACCTGGTTTTGTTACACCTAAAAATGCTAAGAGTGTAATTAAATGGGCTGCTCAAGGTTATAGATAAAAAATATATTAAAAAGGCCTAGTGAATTTTCACTAGGCCTTTTTTTTTAAATTTTTATTATGTTTACAAAGTCTAAAAGTATAAAAAATAAAACTGATTTTAATCAGGATGAAAGACTTAAAAAAGTATCAAATTTAAAAATTTTATTAAATAGACCCGAGTTGGGGGCTCTAGGTGGAGCAATTTTAGTTTTTATTTTTTTTGGTATTGTTGCAGGTGATACTGGGATGTTTAGCGCTTACGGTATTTTAAATTTTTTAGATGTTTCAGCTAATCTAGGAATTATAGCTATTGCTGCAGCAATGTTAATGATTGGTGGAGAATTTGATTTATCAATAGGTTCAATGATTGGTTTTGCAGGAATCTGCATAGCAATCCCAGCTATTTACTGGGGGTGGCCTTTATGGATGAGTATTATATTTGCTTTTTCAATGGCAGTTCTAGTCGGTTATTTTAATGGGATACTCGTTGTCAGAACTGGCTTACCGTCTTTTATAGTCACACTTGCAATGTTGTTTATCTTAAGAGGAGCAACATTAGCTTTAACAAGATTAATCACAGGACGTACACAAGTACCAGGTTTAAGAGTTTTAATTGAAAACGATCCTATAGCATGGATATTTGCAACAGACTCATTTAAATGGGTTTTTACATGGCTAGGTTCAATGAATTTAATTGCTTTAAGAACAGATGGTACTCCTTTAGCTACGGGCATTCCTCCTTCGGTTATTTGGTTTATAGCTCTTGCAATTTTAACAACTTGGATACTTATGAAAACAAGATATGGGAATTGGATTTTTGCTTCCGGTGGAGATAAAAATGGAGCGAATAATGTAGGTGTGCCAGTGGGTAGAGTTAAAATAAGTTTATTTATTGGAACGGCAGTGGCCGCAACGATCTTTGCAACTATTCAAGTCTTAGATGCTGGATCAGCTGATACTATGAGAGGTACTTTGAAAGAACTAGAGGCCATTGCAGCTGCCGTGGTAGGTGGATGTTTACTTACAGGAGGTTATGGATCAGCTATTGGGGCTGCTTTTGGAGCAATTATTTTTGGCACGGTATCTATGGGAATTTTTTATACAGATGTGGACACAGACTGGTTTAAAGTATTTCTGGGAGCAATGATGCTTATAGCCGTAATATTTAATAATTATATAAGAAGAAAAGTAACAGAAAGCAAATAATGTCAGACTATTTAGTTCAATTTAATAACATCAGTAAGTTTTTTGGAAAAGTTATTGCGCTCAAAGATGTAACAATGAAGTTACGCAAAGGTGAGATAATGTGTTTATTGGGTGATAATGGAGCAGGAAAATCGACTTTGATTAAAACACTTGCTGGAGTCCATAAACCTGATGAAGGAGAAATTATTTTTGAAGGTGAAAAAATTATTTTTGATAGTCCAAAAGACGCTTTAGATATAGGTATTGCTACAGTATATCAAGATTTAGCCTTGGTACCGTTAATGAGTGTTACAAGAAATTTTTTTATGGGCAGAGAACCTTTAAAGGGACCTCCATTTTTAAAAACTTTTGATGTAGAGAAGGCAAATAAAATTGCTGCAGAAAGAATGGGACAAATAGGTATTGATGTAAGAGATCCATCACAAGCAGTAGGAACTATGTCGGGCGGTGAAAGGCAGTGTCTTGCAATAAGTAGAGCTATCTACTTTGGTGCAAAAGTTTTAGTTCTTGATGAACCGACTTCTGCTTTAGGAGTTCACCAAGCATCTGTGGTTTTAAAATATATAGTTAAAGCTGCCTCACAGGGTTTAGCAGTAATTTTAATTACACATAATGTTCATCACGCATATCCAGTCGGAAACAGTTTCACAGTTCTCAATAGAGGTAAAAGTTTAGGAACATATGAAAAGAAAGATATTTCCAGAGAAAAACTTTTAAGCATGATGGCAGGTGGAGAAGAACTTGATAAGCTAGAAGTTGAACTTAAAGAAATGAATAGAATTTCTTCATAGAAATGCAAATCGGTATAGATTTAGGTGCTACAAAAATTGAATACGTTTTATTAGATAATAATAATAAAGAATTATTACGAAATAGAATTGAAACACCAAAAAACTATAGTGAAACAATAACTTCTATAATCTCAATTATTAGAGATATCGAAAATAAGAATAAAAATAATTTGAATGTAGGGATTTGTCACCCAGGTGCGACTGATAAAACAACAGGTTTAATTAAAAATGCTCACAATTCACTCTGGTTAAATGATAAAAATTTAATCAAAGATCTAAAGAAAAAAATTAATAATAATATTTACCTAGAAAATGATGCAAATTGTTTTTGTTTATCTGAGGCATTTGATGGTTCTGCCAGCCATTATGAAACTGTTTTTGGTATAATTCTTGGTTCTGGTTGTGGTGGGGGGTTAGTAATAAATAAAAAAATAATTTCTGGTTCAAATGGTTTAGGAGGTGAATGGAGTTTAAATCAAATGCCTGATATGAAAGTTCAAAACTTAAAATCAGAAGAAAAAATAGATTTCTCTAATAGAATAGAGGGTTTTCTCTCTGGAAAGTCTATAGAAAAAAATTTCTATTTAAATTTCAAAAAAAAAATGACAGCTAAAGAAATTTTTTTCAATTACAAAAAAGATGAAAAAGATGCTAGCAAATTTATAGATGATTATAAAATAAAATTAGCTAGAGCGTTAGTTGTTATAATCACTACTATTGATCCAGATGCGATTGTTTTCGGTGGGGGAGTTTCAAATGAAATTGATTTTTTAGACGAAATCAAACAAATTACATCTAAATTTATTAATGAACCAAATTTAAAAACAATTTTTCTAAAACCATTATACGGTGATGCAAGTGGTGTTAGAGGTGCAGCACTATTAGGAAGAGAAAACTTTATTTAATTATATTCTTAATTTCTTTTTTAGTGAAAATTGTTGGTCGTTCACATAATTGATTTATTTTAACTTTTTTACCTTTTTTTGCGGAATTATGTATTGCATCGATTATATTCAACACATGTAAAGATAATTTTCCATTACATTTATGCAATTTTTTCTTTTGAATAGAACTTATCATTTCAGACAAACCCACGCCTCTATAATTTGCATTAGTAGGTGACTCGTTAGCTCTTGAACTCTGTGATCGAATATTGATTTTTCCGAGTGTCATTTTATTTGTCTTAAAATTTTTCCATGAACTTCCTAATTTTTTACTAATTAAAACTGATCCACCAAACATATTTGGATCAGGGACAATCATTGATCCCTCATTACCATATAATTCAATATGATTTCTTAAATGCGAAATTACATCGAAAGAGAGTGTTAGTCTGATTATAGTTCCATTTAAAAATTTAATTGTTGAAAAATAAGTTGTTGGACATTCTACTTTAAACTTCTTTCCTTTTTTGGGGCCAATGCCAATAACTCTTTTTGATTTACCTTTTTCAGATTGACTAAAAACTTCTTTTGCGGGACCCAATAAATTTACTAAAGCAGTTAAATAATATGGCCCCATATCTATTACAGGTCCGCCACCTTTTTTCGCAAACCATGGTTCTGGATTTGGATGATAAGATTGGACACCTGGATATGCGAAGATAGCATTTCCAAATTTAACCTTACCAATAATTTTTTTATCTAGTAGCTCTCTTGATTTCTGAATACCACCCCCCAAAAAAGTGTCTGGTGCATTTCCAACGTACAATTTCATTTTTTTTGCTAATTTAATTAATCTTATTCCATCAGCTAAATTTATAGCTAGAGGTTTTTCCGAGTAAACATGTTTACCATGTTTAAGAGCAAGTTTTGCAACAGAATAATGAGCTGTAGGAATTGTTAAATTTAAAATTAATTTTATATTTTTATCATTTAATAATTCTTTTATTGAAACAGCTTTAATTTTATTCGCTTTAGCACATTTAATTGCAGCTTTGTTATTGATATCAGCACATTTTATAATTTTAAAATTATTAAAATACTTATGTGCTCTAAAGTACGTTTCAGCTATATGGCCACAACCTATCAGGCCTACTTTAAAAATTTTCTTCATCAATTTTAAACACCTTTTCTTTGTTTTTTCTTTCCTTCAAGATGTTCTTTTAGAGATTTTTTGTTTTCTTCTGTTGTAGGAATTCCAAGAGTAGGGCTTTCCCAGTACGCCGAACCTTCTAACCACTGATAACCATCTGTATGAATTGAAATTACATAAGTTTTTTTTGATTTCTTTGCTCTTTTAAATGCCTCCTCTAATTCAGCAATAGAATTTACATGTTCACCATCTGCTCCCATGCTTTTTGCGTGTCCTGCAAAATCTACAGGCACTAAGTTAGTAGTCTTTGAACTTTTGAGTAAGCAATTAAATTCTTTGCCGCCTTTATATAATTGCAATCTATTAATTACAGCGTGACCGCCATTGTCACAAACTATTAATATTAATTTATTGTCTGTTATGACAGAGCTGTAAATGTCTGAATTATAAAGTAGGTAAGATCCATCGCCGACAAATGAAACTACTTCCTTGTCTGGATTAGCCATTTTAATACCAAGTGCTCCGGAAATTTCGTAACTCATACAACTAAAACCCCATTCCGTTTCATGTGTATTTAGTTCTCTAGGTTTCCAAACCTGTATTACTTCACCAACCAATCCTCCAGCTGCTGTCACTGCTATATCGGTAGGATCTGAATTTCTATAGCATGCACCAATAACTTGGGCGTAACTTGGAAGTTTTTGGTTAGTTGGTCCACTTTCTTTATCAACATACGCTTCCCAGTCTTTCAATTCTTTTCTGGATTTTTTATACCAATTGTCATCAGCTTTCCAACTTCCTAATGCTTGTGATAATTCCATTAAAGACACTTTGGCGTCTCCAACAATTGCTTGTGCCATGTGTTTATTCGCATCAAATCGTGCAGCATTAATAGAAACTAATTTAAAATTAGGATTCTCAAAATTAGCCCAAGAACCAGTTGTAAAATCTGCAAGTTTAGTTCCAATAGCAATTGCTGTATCAGTTTCTTTACTTAAATTGTTTGCAGCTCTTCCACCTAAACCACCAATAGTTCCTAAATAATGAGTATGATCTTTTTTTATAGATGAATAACCCATGACAGTTTGTGTTACAGGAACGTTATGTTTTTTTGCAAAATCGCTTAATTCATCTGTGGCATCTGAATAAAAAACTCCCCCACCAGCAATGATTATTGGTTTCTTAGATTTTTTAATAAGTTCAGCAGCCTCTTTGATTTGAAAATCATCTGGTCTGGGTCTTCTAATCGTATGAACTCTTTCCTTAAAGAATTCCTCTGGATAATCGTAAACCTCGCCTTGAACATCTTGGCTTAATGAAATACATGCTGGACCACAATCTGCTGGATCTAACATAATTTGAATTGCTTGCTGTAAACTTGAAATGATTTGTTCTGGTCTAGTAATTCTATCAAAATATCTCACAACAGATTTAAACCCATCATTCTGAGTTATCCCTGGGTTATTAAAGTGCTCAACTTGTTGCAATACTGGGTCGGGCATTCTATTTGCAAACGTATCTCCAGGTAAAAAAAGTATAGGAAGCCTATTACTCATTGCTACAGCAGCTGCTGTAATCATATTTGTTGATCCGGGTCCAACTGAAGAAGTTGCAACAAAAATCTGTTTTCTTCTTTTAGCTCTTGAATAAGCAATTCCTGTAAGAGCCATGTTCTGCTCGTGATGTCCTCGCCAAGTAGGAAGCTTTTTTTGGTTTTCTTGAAGTGCCTGACCTAAACATGCAACATTACCATGACCAAAAATTCCAAACACACCTGGAAATAAAGGCTCTTTTTTTCCCTCTATAAGAGTTTTCTGTGAAGTTAAGAATTTAACTAAAGCGTGAGCACAAGTAAGTTGAATGTTTTTCATAAATTCAATATAAACTATTTAATTAATATTCTTTATTCAACAATAATATATGTACGATAAATACGGACAGTTCATTGATGGTAAGTGGCAAAAGTCTGCAAGTGGTGAAACCTATGATGTTATAAATCCAGCAACAGAGGAAGTAATTGGTAAAGCTTCAAAAGCAAACAATACAGATATCCAAAATGCTCTTAAATCTGCTGAAAACGGTTTAAAAATATGGAGAAATACGTCTCCCTGGGAGCGGTCAAAAATTATAAGAAGAATTTCTGAATTAATAAGAAAAAAATCTGATGTTTTATCTAAATGGATGACTTTAGAAGTTGGAAAACCCTTAACAGAAGGACCGGGAGAAATAAATGGAGCTGCGGATATTTTTGAGTGGAATTCAGAAGAAACTAAAAGAATATATGGTGAAACAAACCAGAGTCGATTCCCTAACACAAGAATACATGTTTATTATCAACCCGTTGGAGTAGTTGCAGCTCTAATACCATGGAATTTTCCAGTTATTTTGGCATCTAGGAAAATTTCTACAGCCTTAGCAGCAGGATGTTCGGTGATAGTTAAACCAGATGTAATAACACCAGGAAGTGTTATGGAAATAGTTGATATTTGTAAAGAAGCGGGTGTACCTCCAGGAGTAGTAAATTTATTATCTGGAGATCCAGCTGGAATTTCAGAGGAGCTTATAAAGTCTGATATCATTAAAAAAATATCTATTACTGGTTCAACTAGAGTAGGTAAATTAATATTGAAACAAGCAGCCGATAAAGTTCAAAGGGTAACAATGGAATTAAGTGGACACTCTCCTTTTATCGTTTTTGATGATGTAGATTTAAATAAAGTTACTGATATGGCTATAGCAGCAAAATTTAGAAATAATGGTCAAGTTTGTATATCTCCTAATAGATTTTATATTCATGAAAAGAAAAAAGATGACTTTGCAAAATTAATGATTGATAAAACAAAAAAATTAAAAATAGGTAATGGGATGGATAAAAACACATTATTAGGTCCATTATGTACAAAACAAAGATTAGAGGGTGTTGAAAAATTAGTTGAAATAACAAAAAATGAAGGAGGCAAAGTTTTATTAGGTGGTAAAAGAGCCGCAAATTTTAATAAAGGCTATTATTTTGAACCAACGATATTTGATAATGTAAAAGATAATTTTACAATCATGAAAGAAGAACCATTTGGCCCTATAGTTCCTATTTTAACTTTCAAAAATTTTGATGAGGTAATAGAAAGAGCAAATAATAATGATCTTGGTCTATGCAGTTACATATACACCACAGACTTAAAAAAGGCACAAGTTGCCTCTGAAAAAATGGAAACCGGTTGTGTAGCGGTGAATACGGCAGCAGTAGCAGTGGCTGAAGCACCTTTTGGTGGCATTAAACAAACAGGTTATGGAAGAGAAGGTGGATCAATGGCAATAAAGGACTATCTGAATATAAAGTATACTCATTTTGGAATATCTTACGAATGAGAAAAAACAAATTAAAAGAATTATTCAAAAAAAATATACCAATCATAAATACATGGTTAGCAATACCAAGTTCCTTTTCTGCAGAAGTTATGGCAAACCAAGGATGGGACTCGGTGACTATTGATATGCAACACGGGCTAATAGATTATTCTAATGCTGTAAATATGTTACAAGCAATTTCAACGACAAATACTATACCTTTGGCAAGGGTAAATTGGAACGAGCCAGGTCAAATAATGAAAATTCTAGATGCGGGTTCTTATGGTGTGATTTGCCCTATGGTCAGTAATAGGATACAAGCTGAAAATTTTGTTCAGGCCTGTCAATATCCCCCTAAGGGCTATAGAAGTTTTGGTCCTATAAGAGCGAGTATTTATGGCGGAAGTGACTATGCAAAACACGCTAATGAAGAAATTCTTAAATTAGCAATGATTGAAACTAAAGAAGCATTAGAAAAACTTGATGAAATTTTAGACACTCCAAATTTGGATGGGGTATATATAGGACCAGCAGATTTAAGTTTAGCCGTAGGTGAAGAACCTGGTTTTGATAGACCAGAAAATACAAAAGCATATAAAGAAATATTAAGGATTCTCGAGTCTGCAAAAAAAAGAAATTTGTTGGCTGGTTTACATAATGGTACGGCAGAATATGCCAATAAAATGATTAAAAAAGGTTTTAATTTAGTGACAGTGGGTTCTGATAGTAGATACATTGCTTCAGGTGCAAAATCTGATCTAGAAAAACTCAAAAATATAAAATCTAAAGATACAAAAGGCTACTAGATAATAATGTTTTATGTTTATATGCTCAAATCAAAGAGCATAAAACCTATTACTTACGTTGGTTACACAAACAATTTAAAAAAAAGAATCATCCTTCATAATTCAGGGAAAGGAGCAAAATTCACTAAGGGGAGAAAATGGGTATTAATTTACAAAGAGAAATTTAAGTCAAAAAATAAGGCAATTTCTAGAGAATATTATATAAAGAAAAATAGAACTTTGAGAAATAAGATTAAAAATGAATATATCAATATTGCTTCCTTATAAAGAAAATTTCTCACCAGAATATCCGGGTGCAGTTTCTTTATTTGTTTATGAAACTTCGAAAATAAGTAAATTTAAAAAAAAAATCACAGTATTTGGGAACACTAATTATAAAAAAAAGTTCAACATACGTTACGTAAATATTGATCTTAAGAAAGATTTATTTTCGAGCCAAACTAAAATTTATGTAAATAAATTTATAAATTTGGAAAAAAAATACAAGTCATCAATAATAGAAATTCATAATAGACCAAGCTATATCTATATTCTCGACAAAAAACTTAAAAATAAAATTTTTACACTTTATTTTCATAATGATCCATTATCAATGGATGGATCAAAAACTATAGATCAGAGGAAAACGCTATTAAAAAAATGTTATAAGATAATTTTTAACAGTTCGTGGTCAAAAAAAAGATTTTTAGAAGGATTAGAAAATAAATTTGTTAATAGTAATAAATTATTAATATTCTATCAATCTGCAAAAAGAGGAAGTTTATCTTTATTAAATAAAAAGAAAAAATGGATAACATTTGTTGGGAAACTTAATAAAGCAAAAGGATACGACATATTTTCAAAATCGATTGTTAAAATTTTAAATAAACATCCCGATTGGAAAGCTTTAGTTATTGGAGATGAAAAAAGAGAAAAAATTTTACTTAAACATAAAAATGCGAATATTCTTGGTTTTAAAAAACATAATGATGTATTAAAAATTTTTGAAAAAACAAGTATTACAGTAGCTTGTTCAAGATGGGATGAGCCATTTGGACGAACTAGTTTAGAAGCATCAGCTAATGGTTGTGCAGTAATTATTACCAATAAAGGTGGATTACCAGAAACAGTTACTGATGCCAAAATTCTTGAAAACCTAAGCGAAAAAAATTTAACAAAATCAATCTCAAATTTAGTCACAAATAATAAATTGAGAAAAAGTTTACAATCAAAATCAATAAAAAATTTTTATTTAACGCATCAATTTGTTTCAAATAAAATAGACAACTACAGAACTGAAAAGTTATTTCTTAATAAAATTTTTTTTACCAAAAAGAAATTAAAAAATTTAAGAATATTACATGTAACTAACTTTAATGAAAGATTAGATGGAAGACTTTTTTTTAATACAGGTCGCAGGATAAATAATGGTTTTATAAGATTAGGTCATAGTGTTTTAGGGTTTAGTGATAGAGACATACAAAAATATTATAAATCAATTGGTGATATTAAGGGTAAGAAAACACTTAACGATAAATTAAAAAAAACCTGTTACAATTATAAACCAGATTTAATTGTAACTGGTCACGCAGATTTAATCTCTAAAGAACAAATACAGGAGCTTAAAGAAGATAATCCCAATACCAAATTTGTCCAATGGTTTTTAGATCCGTTAAATAAAAGAGGACCTGATTATTTAAGAAATAAAGATAGAATTTTGGATAAAATAGATGTTATGGATGCAACTTTTGTAACAACGAGTCCTTCCGCTTTAGATTTTCTACCTCAAAATAATAAAAATTTCTACATTCCAAATCCAAGTGATCATTCATTTGAGACATTAGATAATTTTAAAAAGTCATGTAATGTTGATGTTTTTTTTGCATTAAGTCATGGAGTGCATAGAGGTAAACTAAAATCTGGTAAAGAAGATGACAGAATAGTTTTTTTAGAAAAATTGCAAACAATTACCTCCGATATTAAATATGATTTATATGGAATTAACAACGTGCAGCCAATTTGGGCTGACCATTACTTTAAAACTATATCTAATGCTAAAATGGGTTTAAATTTAAGTAGGGGAGAGGCAATAAAATATTACAGTAGTGACAGGATCACCCAAATTGTTGGTAATGGACTTGTTTGTCTTATTGATGAAAAAACTAAATATAGAGATTTTTTTAGTGATCAAGAAATGGTTTTCTATAAAAATTTAGACGATCTAGCAGAAAAAATTCAAAAAATATCAAGAAACGATCAAATGAGAAGAAAAATAGCAAAAAAAGGAAAAGAAAAATATATGAAATATTTTAACTCAACTAAAGTCGCTGAATTTATAATCGATAAAGGATTAGATCTCAAAAATAAAAATAAATATTTTTGGCATAATTAATGTTTTCGGTAATTGTTCCTACATTTAATAACTTTGAATATTTAAAGCTTTGTTTAGACAGTCTTAAAAAAAATTCTTTTTATAAACATGAATATATTATACATATTAATGAGGGCTCTGATAAAACTTTAGAATTTGTTAAATCCAATAATTACAAATTTAGTTATTCAAAAATTAATGAAGGCGTCTGTGTGGCATTCAATAAAGCAGTTAAATTAGCCTCAAAAAAATTTATTGTATTAGCACATGATGATATGTATTTTTGTCCTGACTGGGATAAAGTTTTTCAATCTGAATTAAGCAAGTTACCCGATAATTCTGATTTTTTTTTATCAGGGACAATGGTCCAACCTTTTCAGTCTTATATAAATCTTAATTGCGGTGACTCTATTAAAAATTTTGATGAACAGAAATTGCTAGCAGAACTTCCTAAAATTAAATTTAAAGATTTTCAAGGCACACACTGGCAGCCATCATTAATTCCTTTAAAAACTTGGAATAAAGTTGGTGGTTTTAGTGAGGAATTTAGTCCCGGCTTAGGTTCAGACCCAGACTTTAATATGAAACTTTGGAAAGAAGGTGTTAGATTGTTTAAAGGTCTTGGTGATTGTAGAGTTTATCATTTTTCATCTTTATCTTTAAGGAAAAAAGTATGGAATAATGGCGCAAAGACTTTTTTACTTAAGTGGGGAATAAGTATTAAATTTTTTAAAAAATATTATCTTAAAACTGATGAAAAATTTGAGAATATCTTAGACGAGCCAAAGAAAAATTTTTTTTATTATCTGGACCTACTGAAGTGTAAGATTTCTGTATTTTATCATCGAATGGTAGGGATCTAATCTTTCAAATATTTTATTTACCATCATCTAAAAAAAAACTTCTTATTTTTATCTCTTCATATTTTAATTTTACTTAACGCACTATTTTTAAATATATTTGCATCTCTTATATAACGCCTTACCATTTGTGTTGTTTTATGACCTGTCATCGCCATTATACTTCTTTCATCTGCGCCGGAGTCTGCAGCTACTGTTGCAAAGCCTGATCTTAAACTGTGACCTGAAAAATCTTTATTTTCTATTCCTGCTAATCTTAAACAATCCTTAATTATTAATACTACTGATTGATCTGTTAATCTGTGACAAGTTAATATTGAGCCTTTTGCAAATCTTCTGAATATTGGACCATTTTTTATTTTTGATAAGTTTAACCAGTTCTTTAAACTTCTTACTGGACAATATTTTTCGTTAGTGAAGAAGGGCAGTCCTTTTACCTGACCTTCTCCAAATTGATCTGTTTTTGATCTTCTCAGAGTTATTTTTACACCCTCATCAACAAAATCTAAGTCCTCGTGATCTACAGAAATTAATTCTGTTCGTCTAAATCCTCCGCTAAAACCTAAAAGTATTAAAGTTCTATTTCTTAATTTTTTTATTTTTTCAATTTTTTGTTCGTCTATTACATTTATAATTTGTTTTAAGTGATTGATTAATATAGGTTTTTTTCCAATTTGAATGCTTCCTTTTTTCCTTTTGATACCCATTAAGTTTTCAATAATAACTGGATGTTTCGTATCTAAATAATGACCTTTAATTTTATGAACCACCCCTATAGATACTAATCTTCGTCTTAAAGTGCTTATTTTTGAGCTAGCAGAAAGGTGTGTAAGGTACAAAGATACAACTTTCGGATCTGTTGGAATTGAATTAAATCCGTGCTTTGCGCAAAAAGCACCAAAATCTTTAAAATCTGATTTATACGCTCTCAGCGTGTTATTTGCTTTTGAGCTTTTGAGGTTTTCTAAGGTTTCCTCATGAAGCTTTTTTACATCTGTTAATAACTCATTCATATAATTACTATTGATAACAATTAATTATCATTAGTAATATATTAAGTGATTTTAGATGTCAATACGTATAATTTTAAATCAGATGATTAAATTTATTCTTCCTATAGTAGTATTCATAGCTGCTGTTTACGGAATTTCATACTTCTGGACCAACTCAAGCTCTAAAGGCAAAAAAATGATAGCTTTAGGCTTAATAATAGCCCTAATAATAGGAATATCTTTAACAATTTACTTAATTTTTGACTAATGAAGCTAGTGGGTACTGAATTTCAGCTAAAAGTATGGGCTTATTTGAGAAAAATACCTCGCGGAAGCGTTAAAACATACTCTCAAGTGGCAAAAGGCATAGGAAAACCGCTTGCTGTACGTGCTGTGGCCAATGCTATAGGAAAAAACCCCTATGCACCCAAAATTCCCTGCCATAGAGTTATAAGATCTGACGGATCGCTTGGAGGCTATTCAGGCAAAGGAGGAGTAAAAACAAAGAGATTTTTGCTAAAAAAAGAGGGTATAAGGCTCTAGAATTGTTATTTGACGGGCGATCGGGTCTATTAGCCCCGATTTGACTGTATTTTTTATCCACACACTAGTCAGTTGTACTCTAAAATGAAAGATTGCAAAAAAAACGCCCTCTATGGCCGTTTAAACGCTATATTCTATACACGCAAAGCTTGTAGAATTATTGATTATTGCTACTTTTAGAGCAGTCTAAAACACCCTATTTTACTGGTTTTTAAGCTTTCAATAGTTAATTTTTATGAATTTATCTTGTAAATCCTCAATTTTAAGCACCTCTTTGAAATTATTAATTATTTTTTTTAGCTTAAATAAGCATTATTTTTCAACATTTATTTACATTTATTATTATATGTATAAATAATACTTACCTATTTCTTCAAATATTACTTTAATTATATATTATAAGTTACTGTATTTATTGAAAATATTTTAAGCTTAAATAAACTACTATTGGGATAGTTATAAATGACATGACTGTAGATGTCACGATAACACTTGCTACGCTATCGACTACCTTTTTCTCTGAATACATTGAGCCCACCAAATAAGTTAAAATCGCACTAGGCATACATGATTGAATTAAAAGAACACCAGCTGCAAAACCGTTTAAATTAAGAAATTTAATTAATCCAAATCCTATTAAAGGTCCGATAATAACTCTAACCGCTCCTAGAATAGATGCATGAGTCCAAGACACTACTTTTAATCTTGATAAAGCAATACCTAAAGACATTAAAACTAAAAATATAGTAGCGTATGTAAGTAAAAATGTAGTGTTTTCTAAATACCCAGGAACATCCCATTCAAAATATAAAAAAATGACCGAAATAATTATTCCGTAAATTGGCATATTTTTAATTAATATTTCAAATGAAAAGCTTTTTTTGGCCAATAAAACTCCAAGTGTAAAGTGAAGAAGAATAATTACTGATGCAATAGCAGATGCGACCCCTAGCCCAGCTATTCCATAAGCAAATAAACAAATTGGAATACCCATATTTCCCGTATTAGGTAAAATTAATGGTGGCAATTCACTAATAAAATCTTTTTTAAGCAATAAAAGAAATATAATACCTACAATTGAAAAACCTCCGATTATTATAAGTGCATAAATAAAATATTCAGTAAAAACACTTAAGGTTACACCGGTAGTCGTTATCGTATAAAAAATCATTGCAGGTGTACCAACGTTACCAGCAAATGTGGTTATAAAATCTGTATTAATTTCGGGATTTTTTCTTCCAAGATAATAACCTACCCCAATAACAAAAAAAACAGGGGCAATAACATCAATGAGTTTTAAGTAGAGCTCCATTAAGCTCTTACATCAGATTTCCTTGGCTTTCTCAACTTATTTTTGAAATTTATAGCTTCTTCAAATTCCATTAAACGTTTGTGAATTGATCTTAATTCAGTAATTCTAGTCCAATTTTGTAAGAATAGTGAAAAACTACTTTGTACTTCTCTAAAAGCACTAGATGTTTGAATTAAAACACCTAACGTCATGGCACCAGTAAATAAACCTGGACCCATTAACAAATACGGTACAATAATCATAGTTTGGTTATACATAATTAACCAAAGATCAAAATATCCATAATGTAAGAAAAGCCTGTGATAATTAAATTTTATGCCCGTAAATAATTGTAAAATAGAGGGTGCTTGAGCATAATTTTTTCTATCATCCTCACCATAAACTAACTCTTTTCTAAAAGCAGCTTCTACTTTTTGATTATTATATTCAAGTCCGGGCAGTTTAATTCCAACAATCCAACTTATAACTAAACCACCTAAACTAGCCACTAAAGATACCCACACAAGTGACCCGGAAATGTCTTTAAAAAAAGGAATTACTACATTAGAAGAAAGCCCCCAAAGTATAGGGAGAAAGGCAATCAATAACATAATTGCCCTTACAACTTGTAAGCCTAAACTTTCTACAATTTTAGCAAAATTCATCGCATCTTCTTGTATACGTTGTGAAGCTCCTTCGACTTTTGCATCAACAGCTCTCCAATAAGGCATGTAAGAAAAAGTCATTGCTTCTCTCCACCTAAAAGCCCACAATCTTGTAAAATAATTAGTCACTGTGTAAATAATTACGTAAGGTATAGCTAACTTCATAAATAATGCTATTCCATCATAAAATTCAGATAATTCCCTATTAGGAGCATCCTGTAAAAGATCGTAAAATCCTTTGTACCACTCATTAATCTTAACATCGATATAAGTTTGGGCTAAAAGTGATAATATTATGAAAGCAAAGCCGCCCCATGACCATAGTAACCACTTATTTTCTGTGAAATAACTACGCCACATAATTAATTTTTAATAAAATTATCCGCATAAGATTTTATAACAAATTCTTTTTTCTTCGGTTCAATAACTTTGTAGGAAATATTATTTTTTTTTGCATATTCTATAGCTTGTTCTTTTGTAGAGAATTTGAGAATAACCTCTTCCAATGTATCTGTTGATGTTTCCCATCCCATAAGAGGATTTATGGAGGGGTCTTTAGTTTCAAATTCTAAAACCCATTTCTTTAACTTTCCCCTGCCCGATTGCATTGCAGTTTTAGACGGTATGTAAATTTTAGCTTTTTTCATATTTATAATGGTCGGGGCGGCAGGATTTGAACCTGCGACCCTCTGGTCCCAAACCAGATGCGCTACCAGGCTGCGCTACGCCCCGATCGTCTGTTTTATAGGTTAATTATACCTTTTTGGCAATTGAAAGATAACCGCTATAGAAGTAAATAGTACCTATGATCCAACAAATAACTAAACCGTTTAGAGAATTTTTTAAATTGGAAGCGTCCTCTGGAATTATGCTTTTGATAGCAGCGATACTAGCATTAATTATAAGTAACGGCTCATATAGTAATGAATATTTTTCAATTTTACAAAAATATGTAACACTCGGAACAGATAGTTTTGGACTTAAATTAAGCGTTTTGCATTGGATCAACGACGTCTTAATGGCAATTTTCTTTTTTTTCGTATCTCTGGAAATTAAAAGAGAATTTTTGCAAGGTGAATTATCAAATCCTAAACAGGCTTTATTACCTATAATAGGAGCTGTAGGAGGTATGGTTGTGCCTGCTCTATTTTACATATTCATTAATTACTCAGATAACACAACATTAAACGGATGGGCTATTCCATCAGCAACCGATATTGCTTTTTCTTTAGGTGTGTTATCATTATTAGGAAAAAGAGTTCCTATTTCTTTAAAAGTTTTTTTAACGGCTTTAGCAATTATAGACGATCTGGGTGCCATTGTAATTATAGCTTTCTTCTATTCCGGAAATATTCAATCTACATATTTAATTTTAATGTTATTATCAGTAATAGTTTTAATTGGATTAAATAAATTTAAAATAAACAATTTTTTACCGTATTTAATTGTCGGAATTTTTTTATGGGACTTTACTCATCAATCTGGTATCCATGCTACTATAGCAGGAGTTCTATTAGCATTAACAATTCCACATGATATCAAAAATAATAAAAATTCATTATTATTAAAGTTAGAACATACGCTCTCCCCTTATGTTGCATTCGGAATTATGCCACTTTTTGCTTTCGCAAACGCAGGTGTATCTCTACAAGGATTAACTTTTGCTACATTGTTAAATCCTGTTCCGTTAGGAATAGTTCTAGGTTTATTTTTTGGAAAACAAATTGGAGTTTTTGTCTTATCTTATTTATCAGTCAAACTAAAATTTGCAGACAAACCAACTGACTCTACCTGGCCTGCCTTTTATGCGGTTTCTATACTTACGGGAATTGGTTTTACGATGAGTTTATTTGTAGGGAACTTAGCTTTCGCAAATAATATGGAATATATGGACGGTGTAAAAATTGGTGTTTTAGCTGGATCATTATTATCAACTTTATTTGGCTATTTCTTATTATTATTTTTCTCAAAAAAATGATTAACAAAGAAATTATTAAAATAGCCTCTAATACATCTAATGTCGGCTTAAAAAATAAATACTCACATAAAATCTCTTTAAAGAATAAATTATGTGGAGATAAAATAACTTTAGAATTAATTGTGTTAAAAAAGAAAATATTATCAATGAAATATGAAACTGAGTCTTGTGTATACTGTGAAGCCTCTGCAAGTCTATTATCTAAAAAGATTAAAAAATTTAATATTCAAACTATAAAGAAAGAATTTAAAAATTTAAAAAATATGTCAAATTGTAAAGATTATATAATGCCTAAAAAATTTGCTGGTTTTGATAAACTTTTTAATAGCGACAATTTTAATAGATATAATTGTATATTTTTGCCTTTTGATGCAGTAATTAGAGCATTAAAATTATGAAAAAATTTTTAATTATACTATTTATGTTTAATTTTTTTAACAGTTCAGTTTATGGTAACTCAGGTCTAGCTTATGATTATAATTTTAAAAAAATAGATGGAGGCCAAATTAAACTTAGTGACTATAAAAATAAGGTAATTGTAATCGTCAACGTTGCTAGTAGATGTGGATATACTCCCCAGTACGAAGATCTTCAATCATTGTATAATAATTATAAAGATAGAAATTTGATTGTAATAGGAGTACCAACTAATAACTTTAAACAAGAACCAGGTTCAAATGACCAAATAAAAGATTTTTGTGAGACAAATTTTGGTATAACATTTCCGATGACAGAAAAAATAAATGTAATTGGAAAAAATTCTCATCCATTTTACAAGTGGGCAAAAAAAGATTATGGAATTGGTGCTATACCTAAATGGAACTTTCATAAAATTATTATAGATAAAAATGGTAAAGTTGTTGATACATTTGCCTCTTTTACAAAACCTACATCAAATAAATTTATAAAATTAATCGAAAAATTAATTTAAAAATTAAAATTTAATCCATCATAGGCAGGAATGATATTTTTGGGTAATTTTCTTTTAAGATCAAAATAATCTAAATCAATATGTAAGTTAGTTAATATCGTTTTTTTTGGTTTAACGAATTTGGCAAAATCAATCGCATCTTTATAATTGAAATGAGATGGATGTTTATTTTTTCTTAAACAATCAATAATTAAAAAATCTAAATTCATTAATTTTTTTGAAATTTTTTTACTAATGAAGTTACAATCGCTTATATAAGCTATTTTATCGAATAAATAACCTGTGGCTTTTATCATTCCATGTGTAACTTCAAAAGGTTCTATATCAATTTGATGTTTTTTATTAATAATCTTAAACTTTTTTTTTACAATATTAGCTTTCATGATTGGTTTATAGCCATGTCTTTGTTTGAAGCAAAAAGTATATTTATCTTTTAACTCATTTATTGTTCTTAAAGATCCGTAAATTGGTATTTTTTTTTTATTTTTCCAAAAAAAAGGTCTCATCTCAAAAATACCTGTTGTTTGATCAGCATGCTCGTGAGTGTAAATTATTGCATCTAAGGATCTAATCTTATTTTTTAAAAATTGATTTCTAATATCAGGTGAGGTGTCGATGAGAATTGAAAGATCACCTTTCTGAATATGAGCACAACATCTAGTTCTTATATTTTTAGAATTTTTTTTTAATTTTCCTAAGTAACTAGTTATCCACGGTGATCCGAGAGAACTACCACATCCTAAAATAGTAAATCTATTTTTCAATCTAATTTACCAAAAAGATTAAAAAAATTTTTTGTAGTTATATTCGAAAACTCTTCAAAAGAGAGATTCTTTAATTTTGATAAAAACTTAACTGTATGAATTATATAACTTGGTTCATTTGGTTTTCCTCTCAGTGGTACTGGTGCCAAATAAGGTGAGTCTGTTTCTACTAATATTCTTTCATTTGGTAATACTTTAAATGTATTGGCTAAATCTTCAGATTTTTTAAATGTAACAACTCCACTAGCTGAAATATAAGCACCCAGATCTAATAATTTATATGCAAATTGTTTCGAACCCGTAAAACAATGCATTAAAATTTTGAAATTCATTTCCTTTAATTTACTTTTAAGTATTTCTAAAGTTTCTGTCTCTGCATTTCTACTATGTACAATTAATGGGAGTTGTGTTTTCTGAGACGCAATTATATGTTCTTCAAAACTCTTTATTTGATCTTTTTTATCAGAATAATTGTAGTAAAAATCAAGACCGCTCTCTCCTATTCCAATTATTTTTTTATTAAGTTTAGTTTTCTTAATTATATCATCCGATTTTATTGAGCGATGGTTTTTAGCTTCATGAGGATGAATTCCATATGAGCCAAAAACACATTTATTTCGAGATATGATATTGAGAATTTTATCATAGCTTTTATCTTCGGTTGAGATTGTAAGTAAATAACTTACACCATCATTATTTGCTCTATCAATAGTTTCTTTTAAAGATAGAGACATAGGCTCGTAATTCAAGTGACAGTGGGAATCAATTATCATCTTCAATTTTAGTAAATAATATATCTAAATTACCTATTTCCTTTTTATAATTTAGAATATTGTCATCGTTTATTTTATCAATACAAATATTTTGTTCTGATATATTTATCATAGATAGCACTTTATTTGTAGCATTAGGGATTATAGGGTTAAGCAATATACTAATATTTTTTATCTGCTCTACAATTGTGAATAATATAGCATTCATTCTGTCTGGATTTTTTTTTTTAACCGCCCAAGGTTCTGAGTCGTTAAAGTATTTATTTGCATCGAAAGAAAAGCTTACAACTGTTTTTATATACTCATTTAATTCTTGATTATTCATTAATGATATAAGTTTTGGTAAGCTATTTTTTAAGTTATTTAAAAGTTTTTTATCAGTATCGTTTAATTTTGAACCTAAAGGTATTTTGTTGTCACAATTTTTTTTTATAAAAGAAAAAACTCTTTGGCACAGATTGCCATAATTATTAGCTAAATCATTATTAATACAATTTTTTAAATTCTCTAGCGAAATGGATCCATCGTTGCCAAGTGAAACTTCTTTAACAAGATAGTATCTTAATTGATCAATTCCATATTTATCAATAATTTCAATAGGATCTAAGATGTTACCTAAAGATTTTGACATTTTTTTATCATCAGAAAGTATCCATCCATGTCCAAAAACTCTTTTAGGTAAAGGTAATTTAGCAGCTAATAAAAATGCAGGCCAAAACACTGCATGAAATCTCAGAATATCTTTACCAATAATATGAACATCCGCGGGCCAAAAATCTTTATATTTTTTATCTTCTGTGTCGGGGAAGTTTAAGGCACTTATATAATTAGTCAAAGCGTCTAACCAAACATAAATTACATGCTTTTTATTTTTAGGAACAGGTATCCCCCATGAGAATGATGTTCTGCTTATAGATAAATCTTTTAAACCTTTTTCTACAAATTTAACAACTTCATTTTTTCTAGACTCAGGGAGAATAAACTTAGGATTTTTTTTATAAAGCTCTAAAAGTTTTTTTGACCAAGCTGATAATTTAAAAAAATATGACTCCTCCTCAACCCATTCAACTGGGGAACCAGAGGATTTAGATCTTTTATTACCGTTAATTTCTTCTATCTCGTCATCATCATAAAAAGCTTCATCAGAAATTGAATACCAACCGCTATATTTATCTAAATAAATGTCACCGGACTCCACTAGTCGATTCCATATTTCATTTACTGATTGATGATGTCTTTTTTCAGTAGTTCTAATAAAATCATTATTTGATAAATTCAAGATTTTAGTTAATGATCTAAAAGTTTCTGACAATTCATCACAAAAAACTTTTGGATCTTTGTTATTTTTTTTTGCCTCTTTTTCAATTTTTTGTCCGTGTTCATCTGTTCCCGTCAAAAATAGAACTTTATATCCCTCTAATCTTTTGAACCTTGCGAAGATATCAGAAATAATACTGGAGTAAGCATGACCCATATGAGGTTTCCCTGAGGGGTAATATATTGGGGTAGTAATATAAAAATTTTTACTCATAGTTTAATTTATTATTCAATGCATTTATTACTGTATTTTGATTAATATTATAAATTAAAAAATTATTTAGGCTTTTAAAGATAAAATTTTTAATATTATTAACATTATCAATATTTAAATTTGATTTGGATGAGATATTTTTAAAATAGTAATTGACAACAAAAAAAGCCAAATTCATAAATATTATATCTTTATTTTTTTTGTATAAATTCAATAAATTAGAGAGACTAGATATTAAATCTTGATCTATTGAAATATTATTCTCCTGTAATATGTAATCGAATTTAATAAAATTTCCAGGTGTTAAACTCGTCTCATTCAAATCTAAGATAGTTTTTAATTCAAAAAATTTAGTCAAATCATTTATAATTTGTGATTGAGAGCTCCTATTTAAAATAATCTTTAATTCAATCGATCTTGATTTAACAGTCTCTAATAAAGGTTTTGATTTATTATTAATAAGAAAAAAGTAATTATTCTTACCTGGTTCCTCAATAATTTTTAATAAAGCATTGAGACAATTAATATTAAACAGTTCAATATCATCAAAAATTATAAATCTTTCTTTATTTAAAATTGATGATTGAAAAATTTTTTTTTTAAGATTTTTTATTTCTTCAACCTTAATTGTCTTAAAATTTGCTCCATTTAAATAAACTATATTTGCAAATATATCATTATTGAATTGTTTGAAAATAGTAGATGAATCCGAAATTGAAAAATCTTTAAAATTATAATTTTTTTTATCAAATATAGAAAAAAGAAAATGATTAATTAACGTTGATTTACCAAGACCTTTATTGCCAGTAAACGTCATCACTTTAGGTAATTTTTTTTGATTATAAAGTGTCGTCAAAAAAGTAAAATGTTGTCGATGACCAAATAGATTTAAAGATTTTTTAGCTTCAAAAAAAGATGGGTAATTCATTAGTTTTTTAAAAATTTATCGACAATTAAAAATATTTTTTTTTCAAGATTATTATCATTTAAAGATGAATCCAATACATAATAGTTTTTTTTATTTTTTGAAAGTTTTATAAAAGATTTTTGAGCTTTTGAATAAAATGATTGAGCAAAATTATCATATCTATTTTTAGTTTTTCTTTTTAAAAGTCTAGATCGAGAGGACTTTGACGAAACTTTTAATATAAATACTATATTGGGTTTTACACCATCAAGTATTTTTTTGTGTATATTATTTATAAATTTTATATCCACTTTTTTTCCATGTGCCTGATATGCTATTGTTGAGTCTGTAAATCGATCACAAATTACTACTTTTTTTTTATTTAATGCCGGTTTAATTTTATTTTTTATATGCTCGTTTCTAGCTGCGAGATATAACAATGTGTCTGTATATTTATCAAATTTGTCTTTAGTGTTTTTGTTAAAATAATCTTTAAGAATTAAATTTCTGATAAGCTCAGAACTTTTAGTGCCACCAGGTTCTCTTGTCAAAATAACATCTACACGTCTTTTTTTAAGTTTTTTGAAAAGCTTTTTACTTTGAAAGGATTTACCACACCCTTCAACTCCTTCGAAGACAATTAAGAACGGTTTTTTTTTATACATCTCCCCATATCAAATAATTTAAGGATGTGAGCAGACTTTTAAAAAAATTAACTTTTTTTAAATCTTCAGCCGCATAGAGAGGTAATTTCTTTATAATCTCATCTTTTTTAGAAACAATTATATTTGCAATTTTTGTACCTTCATCCACAGGCGCAGAAATAGGCCCGTCATAGTCTAGCGATACATTAAGATGGTTAATATTTTTTTTATTTATTGTTATATAATAATCTTCTTTCGTAGTAGCTTTAATTTTATTTTTTTTACCTAACCAAGTATCTAATTCAAACGTGGTCTCCCCTTTTTTTGAAATTTCAAACGTGTTTGTATTCCTAAATCCCCAGTTAAGCAACTTCAATGATTCTAAGCTTCGCGATTTTTTACTTTCAAAACCTGACGCTACTGCAATTATTCTTCTATCTTTTTTTTTCATTGAACTGGCAAGAGAATATTTCTCAACAGCTAAATATCCAGTTTTAACACCATCAACTCCAATATTTTTATAAAGTAATGGGTTTCTATTGCCTTGTTTAATCGGCTCGCCACCAGTTCTATCCCATGTAAAAGTTTTTTCAGCAAATAATTCATAATAAATCGGATAATTTTTTATTAAGTATTTTGACATTATTGCGATGTCTCTCACTGTTGATATATTGTCAGGATCGTTAATTCCTGATGAATTTGTAAAGTTTGTTGATGTCATACCGATCTCACCTGCTTTCTCATTCATCATATCCGCAAAATTTTCCTCAGATCCAGCAATTCCTTCAGCTAAAGCGATACAAGCGTCATTACCTGATGCAATGATTATTCCTTTAAGTAAGTTTTCAACTGAAACTTGATCGTTGATCATTATAAACATTGATGAATACCCAGCCTGTGAAAGTCTCCAAGCATTTTCTGAAATAGTAAATTTATCATCTAATGACAGTTTATTTTCTTTTAGTAAATCAAAAGCTATAATCGCTGTCATAATTTTCGTCATTGAAGCTGGATAAATTTGACTATCAGGATCCAATTCAAACATGATTTCATCAGAATGAAAATCTACAAGTATAGCCGTCCTTGCTTGAAGATTAGGATTGGCATTAATTTTAAAATTAATACAAAAAAACAGAAAAAATAAAATTATAAATTTATTCATTGATAAAAATATCTAACTCTTCGAATCCAAAATTTTTAAACTTAATGTAATCATTTTTTAGTAAATTAACAGAACTATATGGCCCTGAAATCACTTGAGTTTCTTTTAAATTAATTTTTTTAATTTTTAATTTCTCTTTATCATAATCAATTAATTCATTAGTGATTCTCTTTTTTAACAATTTGGCGTTATCCACAGAATAAAAGGTAGCTATATGCAAAAATATTTTATTTTGATCTTTTTTAAATTTCTTTACTTTATCTTTTGAAATATTAGAAATTCGAACTGAAGCAATTGGTGCTTTAGAGGGAATTTTTTTTTCATCGTCATGAATTTTTGCTTTTTTAGCTACAAAAGATTTATTTTTTTTAATTTCAATAATTTCTATAATTGGTAAATCTTTTCTTAAATTAAGCTCTTTTGCAACTCGTTTTGTTATAAGTATTTTATAAAAATCTGGATATTTTGTTCTTCTAAAATTTTTTAGAACAATGCTTTTTTGATTTGTTGGATTTAATATTTTTATTAACGCACCGGTTTTAATATTTTGTTGAGAGATCTGCATTTCATCGTTATTCATTTTTATTTTTATAATTTTATTATCAAAATCATGGTCATTATAAATATATGCAAAACCTTTTGCTGCATATAGTTTTTTTGGATTTAAGGAACTGTATTGAGGATCGCAAGATAGGATAAAAAAAAAGACAAATAATAATTTAAATTTCATTTTCAAAACTTTGTTTAAGTGTACATACTGCTAAGGCAAATCTTAAAGATCTATTCCAATTCAAAATTTTTTCATAATTTTCAAAAACAATATAAGCAGGAGAAAGTGTCTCTGCTCCTGGTATAATATCTTTATCTGGAATAATAATTGCAGCTGTTAGATTTTCTTTAACCTCTAATTTATCGAAATTTTTAATATATTTTTTTAAAAATTTTAATTTCTTCTTATTTTGTATATTTCTTGCGGAGGAATTAAGATATTTTTTAGGTATATTTTCATTTAACTCTATTTTATAAAAGCAAGGTTGATTTTTTTTCCAACCTATTCTCTTTAAATAATTTGCAGCTGAAGCAAACGAGTCTTCAATATTTTTTAATTCAATTGTTTTGTTATTGTTATAATCAATAGCATAGTTTCTTATAGTCCTAGGCATAAACTGAAAATTACCAAATGCACCGGCCCATGAACCAAAAAGTATTTTTTTATCTATAATATTTTGGTCAACTAACTTTAATAAAATTAATAATTCTTCAGTAAAGAAAGCACTTCTACGTTTATCAAAACTTAATGTTGCTAATGAAGAAACAATATCCATTTTACCCAGGTATTTTCCAAAATTAGTCTCGATACCCATTAAAGCCAATAGTAACTCTTTTTCTACTTCAAAATCTTTTTCAATTGTTTCAATTGTAATTTTTTCTTTATCAAAAAGCTTAAGGCCTTCTTTTACTTTTTTATTAGAAGACCTTTTTTTTATGTAAGTAAATGTATCCTCGTAAAATTCCGGTTGATATCGATCGTATTCTATAACTTTAGGTAAATATTTAACTTTTGACATCACTTCATTTACAACTTTGCTAGAAATTCCAGATTCAACAGCTGTAATTTGAAATTTTTTTAGCCATTGATCGAAATCTTCTGCTGCAAACAAGTGAGTGATTATAAAAAAATATAAAAATAAAGATTTAAGAATTAATTTAAACATTTTACTAATTATCATAATTAATAAGTATTAACTAGTTTAACAAATACTACTTATTTATTGTTATTTCGCCACTTTGATAGTAATAAAGAACGTAAATCCGATTTAAAGTTTAAGGAGAGGTGGCTGAGCGGTTGAAAGCACTGGTCTTGAAAACCAGCAACGGGGCAACTCGTTCGTGGGTTCGAATCCCACCCTCTCCGCCATCAAATTTTAAAACTTTTAAAAATTTTAGAAATCTTGTTTTTATCAATATCACTCTCTATTAAATCATAGTGATAATAATTTAGGATTGTTTCATCCTCAAAGTTAAGAAAATTATTAAGTTCGTTCAAAAGTTTTTCATCAAAAGAATCAATATATTTGTTAACAAATGAGCTTAATAAAATATCCATTTCTTTAGTGCCTCTATAACCTGCTCGATAAATTAATTTTTTTTTAAATATTTCTAATTTATTGTGCATAAAATTATATTATACATAATTATAAGTATTTGTGATGAAAAAAGATTTTCTATTTAGCGATATTAATTTACTTAAAGGAGTTGGCCCTAAGTTATCAAGTTATCTTAAAAAAAAAAAGATAGAAAAAATCAAAGATTTACTATTAAATTTACCATATAGCGAAACCGATAGATCAAAAATTTTTAAATTAAATAAACTTGAGGTGGGAAAAATTCAATCTATTAAAGTTCTGGTCAAAAAACTTAATTTCCCTAGATTAAGAAATTTACCAAATAAAATTATCTGCGAAGATGAAACTGGAAAAATAGACATTGTTTATTTTAATAGCCGTGAAGGTTATCTAAGAAAACTATTCCCTATCAATGAATGGGTTGTCATTAGTGGTAGAATAAACTTTTATAATGGTAAATATCAAATTACAAATCCAGACTATGTTATAACTGTAGATAAACAAGAATATGTAATTAAAAATATTCCAAAATATAACCTAACAAAAGGAATAAATGAAAAAAAATATAGATTAATAAATGAACAAGTAATTGATGACTTACCTGAAATAAAAGATTGGTTAGATGACGATTTTATTAAAGCAAACAATTTAGAAAATTGGAATAATAGTATAAAAAATCTTCATAAAAAAAAAGATGCTTTAAATTGTCATTCTAAAAGTTATAGGAGACTTGTTTTCGACGAATTATGTGCAAATTATTTAGCTTTATCAGAAAACAGAAAAAGAATTAAAAAAAATAAATTACCAAAAAATTTTAAAAATATTTATTCAAATTTAATTATTAAAAATTTACCATTTAGATTAACTGAAAGTCAAAAAAAAGTTTTAAAAGATATCAATAGTGATCTATTAAGCAATAAAAAAATGTTCAGAATAATTCAGGGAGATGTTGGTTCTGGAAAAACAATCGTTTCTTTATGTGCTGCATCAAATATTATAGAAAGTGGTTATCAATGTGCTTTAATGGCTCCTACAGAAATTTTGGCAAAACAACATTATGAGTTAACAAAAAAAATTTTAATAAATTTAAACATTAAAATTGAATTTTTGACCGGAAAAACTGAATACAAAAAACGAAAAAAGATCCTAAACGGTATAGAAAATGGAGAGATTAGATTTTTGATTGGAACGCATACTTTGTTTCAAAAAAAGATAAATTTTAAAAAATTGGGTCTTGTTATTATTGATGAGCAACATAAATTTGGCGTTAAACAACGAAGTGATTTTTCAAAAAAAGGAGGTGAAAATTGTGACGTATTACTTATGTCCGCTACACCAATACCAAGAACAATGATGATGTCTTTATATGGGGATATGGATATATCTAAAATTACTGAGAAACCTGCTAATAGAAAAAAAATTGTTACCTTAAGTAAACCTGAAAAAAAAATAAATGAACTCTGGCCATATATTGAAAAACAAATAAAAAATAATAATCAAGTTTTTTGGGTTTGTCCTTTAATTGAAGAGTCTGCTTTTCTAGATTATTCGTCTGCTAAAAAGAAGTTTGATTTAATTAATAAAAAATTTCCAATGGATGTGGGTCTTATCCATGGTTCATTAAAACAAGATAAAAAAAATGAAATTTTGAAAAAATTCTTAACTAAAAAAATTTCTATTCTTGTATCTACTACAGTAATAGAAGTTGGTATTGATTTTCCTAATGCTAATTTAATAATTATTGAAAATGCAAATAAATTTGGTCTTGCTCAGTTACATCAACTTAGAGGTAGAGTTGGAAGAGGTTTAAATCAAGGAACCTGTATTTTGTTATTTAAAGAAGGATTAAGTAAAAATGCAATTAAGAGAATCAAAATTTTGAAAAACTCAGATGATGGATTTCATATAGCTGAAGAAGACCTTAAATTAAGAGGTTTTGGCGATCTGATTGGTTATCAACAAAGTGGTCTTAAAAATTTTAGGTTTGCAGACCCTGTAAATCATGAGGATTTATTTAAACTTGCTGAAAAATATATTTTAAATATAAGAAATAAAATTAATCAAAATAAATATATCTTTCTATTGAAACTTTTTGATAAAGCTGAAATTATAAACATTGAAGAAACTTAGTCTATATTAGTTGTGCCCGCTGAAACTATAAATTTAGAGGCTTGTTCAAAAGAAACATCAAGATAAATTAAATCTTTTTTTGGCACCATTAATAAAAAGCCACTAGTAGGATTTGGTGTAGTTGGCACAAAAACGTTAATTATTTCCTCCTTAACTTGATCCTTGATTAGACCTTCATTTTCTTTCGTTGCAAAACCAACCGCCCAAACTCCTTTACGAGGATATTCTAAAAGCACAACACTTTTTTGCTTATTATCTGTTTTCGTAAAACTTTCAGTCATCTGACCAATAGCTGAATAAATAGTTCTAAGAATTGGTATTTTTTTTAAAATATTATTAAAAAGTTCAAAGAATTTTTTACCTAGAAAAGAAAGTGATAACCATCCAATTAAAGTTATGATTATTAACGCTATTAAAATTTCAACACCAGGAATGTTAAATGGCAGATAATTATTAGGATTGATTTCTTTTGGTATTATCTTTCCTGTAAACCTAATTAAAAAAAGAGTTAAATATAAAGTAATACCAATTGGTATTAAAACAACAATTCCTGCAATAAAATTATTCCTCAATTTTGCAAAAATAGATTTTTTTACGTTAAAATTAGACATTATGAATAGCTAGAGTATACGATAAATAATACTATCAAGATAAAAATTGCAATTAATAATTTATTATTTAAAATCATGAATCTAAAATGTATAACATAAATAGACGAAAATTTCTTGGCTATTTTGGATGTAGTTGTTGTTCATTAATACTACCTTCTTGCACAACAGTTCCAATCACAGAAAGAAAACAACTAAGCATTATTCCTGAGTCACGTATTAACAGACAGGCTGCTGCTGCGTATGAAAATTTTAGGAGTAAGTCAAAATTGATTACTAGTGGTCGACAATTTAATGAAATTGTAGAAATAGGAAAAAAAATGGAAGTCGCTGTTAGTACATTTTTTGAAAGTCAAAATAAAAATGACCCTACTAAAAATTTTGGGTGGGACTATATATTAGTAGATAACGACAAAGTAGTTAATGCTTGGTGTATGCCTGGAGGAAAAATTGCCGTATATACAGGATTATTAAAAATTACTAAAAATACTGATGCTCTTTCGATTGTAATGGGGCATGAAATAGCTCACGCTGTTGCACGTCATTCTTTAGAGAGAATGAGTCATGCAATGACAATAAATTTGGGAACAACTGTGGCAGATATATTTTTAGGAGGAGCTATTAATAGAACAAGGAATACAGTAGGTCAAAATACTGGTTTTGATATTTTTCAATTAGGTATAATGAATCCTTTTGGTAGAAAACAGGAGACAGAAGCAGATTACCTTGGCTTAATTTTTTCATCTTTGACTGGATACGATATTAGAGAGTCAATAAATCTATGGAAAAGAATGGCTGAAAAAAATAAAGGAAAAGAACCACCGGTTTTCTTGAGCACTCATCCAAGTAGCAAAAAAAGGATTGAAAATTTAAGTAATTGGATCAATGAAGTTATAATAAAATATCCACCAATAAAAATATGAGTTTTGGTGAGCCCTGATGGACTCGAACCATCGACACCCTCCTTAAAAGGGAGGTGCTCTACCAACTGAGCTAAGGGCCCTCAAAAAATAGTCTTTTATATACTTATTAATTAAAATTCAAATAATTAATCAAATAATTTTATATATTTTTTGTAAAAAGATTGAAATGCGCCATTCTGAATACTTTTTCGAATTTCCCGCATAAATTGTTGATAAAAATATATATTATGAAGTGAAATTAGCATTGAAGCCATCATTTCGTTAGATTTGATTAGATGATTTAAATAGCTCTTAGAATATTTATTTAGGTGTCTAATTGAACAATCTTTATCTAAAGGCGACTTATCTTTTTGATACTTTGAGTTTTTAAGATTAATTTTACCTTGCCATGTAAAAGCTAAACCTGTTCTGCCTGATCTTGTGGGCATTACACAATCAAACATATCAATTCCCTCGTTAACAGCGCCCAATATATCTGAAGGCGTACCAACTCCCATAAGATATCTTGGCTTTTTTTTAGGAAGATATCTAGTTGTCTTATTTAAAATACTGAACATGTCTTGCTGTTTTTCACCAACGGCTAGTCCACCCATTGCGTACCCATCAAAATTAATTTCGATTAATTTTTCTATACTTTCAAGACGTAAATCTTTATACAAACCACCTTGGACAATTCCAAACAAACCTTTAGTTTTATCATTACCAAATTCTGTTTTACTTCTTCTCGCCCAATTTGTTGAAACATTTATAGCTCTTGATAAAACTTTCTTATCATTAGTTAACTTTGGACACTCATCTAAAACCATTATTATATCTGAATTAATAGATTTTTGAACTTGAATACTTTTTTCCGGACTTAAAATTATTTTTTTACCATCTAAATGTGAATTGAAAATTGCCCCTATTTTTAAATCAATTTTATTAAATTTTGACAAAGACATTATTTGATAACCGCCTGAGTCAGTCAAAATTGGTTTTTTCCAGTTCATAAAATCGTGCAAACCATTAAATTTATTTAATATTTGAACCCCAGGTCTCAGCAATAAATGATATGTGTTCCCTAAAATAATTTGGGTATTAGTTTTTAATATATCATCAGTAAATATACCTTTTACAGTTCCCTGCGTTCCAACAGGCATGAATGCTGGTGTGTCTATCTTACCGCGAGAGGTATGTATTTTACCCAATCTAGCTCTGCCATCTTGAGTAATTAACTCAAAAGAAAAATTTTTAACTGACATTTATTATTATTTTGAAGATCTTATAGAGATAATCTTATCTGGATCTGTAACTGAACCACTATTTGGGTCACCTTTTTTTATCATATCAATAAACTCCATGCCCTCGACAACTTTTCCAAAAGCCGAATATTGTCTATCTAAGTGAGGAGCTGAGTCGAAACAAATAAAAAATTGACTATTTGCACTATTAGGATCTGCAGATCTTGCGGCTGAAATAATACCTCTTGTATGAGCAATATCTGAAAATTCAGCTTTAAGATTTGGTAAATCAGAGCCTCCAGTTCCGGCTAAAGATAAATTAAAATTTTCATTTTTTGAATTACCAAATTTAACATCTCCTGTTTGAGCCATAAAACCGTCAATTACTCTATGAAACACTACACCATCATATTTTCCACTGTCTGCTAGATCTTTAAATCTTTTAACATGGTTAGGCGCTTTCTCTGGATAGAGTTCAATTTTTACTTCACCATATTTTATTGTTAATATCATAAAATTGTTTTGAGCGAGTATATTATTATTTACTAAACTAAATATCAGAATAAATAAATAGTTAATTATTTTCATAAAACTTAATTTTGAAGCTTTTTTACCGTAGATCTTGTTACAAATTTATCTATGTTTCCACCTAAACTTGCAATTTCTTTAACAAACTTTGATGAAATAATTTGATTTTCAATATCAGACATTAGAAACATTGTTTCAATTTTTTTATTTAATTTTTTATTCATGCCTGCTAATTGAAATTCATATTCGAAATCAGAAACAGCTCTTAGACCCCTTATAATGGTGGAGGCTTTATATTTTTTACACAAATCAATAGTAAGGTTTTCAAATGAAACAACTTTAACTTTATTTTTATTTAATTTGAGGTCTTTGAATAAAGAGTTATTAATTATACTTAGTCTATCCTCAATAGAAAAATGATAATTCTTGTTAATATTGTCTGTGGTAGCTACAATTACCCTATCAAAAATATTTAAAGACTTTTTGATTACATCTATATGGCCATACGTTATTGGATCAAATGTGCCTGGATAAATAGCTACTTTCATTTTAATGAATGTTGTCCTCAATTTTAATTACTGATACTACCTTCTCATTTCCAGATAATTTTTTTATTCTTACACCTTGGGTATTTCGACCAGCAACTCTTATCTCTTTTACGGCACATCTCATGATGCTTCCTTTGTCGGTAGATAAAATAATATCATCTGTTTCATTAACAACTAAGGATGATGATATGTTTCCATTTCTTGGTGAATTTATAATACCAATAATTCCTTTTCCACCTCGATTGGTAACTCTATAATCTAAATAAGAGGATCTTTTACCATATCCATTTTCTGAAACTGATAAAATGAATTTATCTACTCCAGTTTTTATTTTTTTATCCTTATTTAAAGTTTTAGTATCTATCTTACTGTTATCCAAAATAGAAAGAGAGATTACTTTGTCTCTTTCTTTAAGTTGAATACCTTTAATTCCTTTAGATGATCTTCCTTTGAATAATCTTAATTTCTTAGATTTAAATCTTATACATTTTCCAAATTGAGTACTCAAAAGAATATCTTGATCGTCTCTACATATTTTAACACCTATAATTCTGTCATCTTGATCTAATTTCATTGCAATTTTTCCACTGTTATTGATGTTTACAAAATCCTCTAAAGTGTTTTTTCTGATATTTCCTTTAGCAGTAACAAAAACAACCATAAGATTTTTCCACTCTGACTCGTCTTCTGGCAATGGCATTATTGAACTTATTGAATGGTGGCTTTTAAGAGGCAATATATTAAATATCGATTTTCCTTTTGATGCAGCTGTTCCTTCAGGAATTTTATGGGCTTTTATTTTATAGACCAATCCTTGTGTTGAAAAAAATAATACTGGTGTGTGAGTATTTGCGGTAAATATCTGAACAACAAAATCTTCTTCTCGGGTTGAAATACCAGTTTTACCTTTTCCTCCTCTCTTTTGAGTCTTTAAAGAACTTAAAGGACTGCGTTTAATATAACCTTGATTTGTAATGCTAATAACAACGGACTCTTTTTGTATTGTTTCTTCTATATTATAATTAAGAACAGCATCTATAATTTTAGTTTTTCTTGGAGTGGCAAATTTATCTTTAATTTTTTCTAATTCTTCAGTTATTAACTTATAAAGTTCTTTTTTTGAATTAATAATTTTATTATATTCTATTATTAATTTGGCAAGTTTGTTAATTTCATTTTCTATTTCACCTATTCCGTAAGCCGTAAGCTTTTGTAATTTTAATTCTAAAATTGCATTTACCTGTTCGTGAGAAAGTGAGTAACTTGTTACGTTCTTTTTTTTTTCTATTAATGAAATTAATTTTACACTTTTTTTAATTTTCCACTTTTTTGATGAAAGATTTTTTTTGGCTATATCTGTATCTTTAGAACTTTTAATGATTTTAATTATTTCATCTATGTTTTCTACAGCAGTTGCTAAACCAATTAAAATATGTGCTCGTTCTTCTGCTTTTTTTAAATCAAACTTTACTCTTTTTATAACTGTATCTTCTCTAAATTTTAAAAATTCAGAAATAAATTCCTTCAGATTAAGTATTTTTGGTTTGTTGTTAACAATCGCTAAAGTATTAAAACCAAAAGAACTTTCTATGTTTGTTAACTTATAAAGTTGTCTTCTAATAGTTTCTGGTTCAATTGCTTTTCTTAATTCTATAACTACTCTTATTCCTTCTCTATTAGATTCATCTCTTATATCTCTAATGCCCTCGATCTTTTTATCTCTTACAAGTTGAGCAATTTTTTCAATTAGAATTGACTTGTTAACTTGATAGGGAATCGATTTAATTATGAGCGTTTCTCTTCCACCTTTTTTTTCTTCAAGATCTATCTCTCCTCTAATTTTAAATGATCCTCTACCTTTATTGTAACCTTGCTTAATAATATCTTTACCAATTATAATTCCTCCTGTAGGAAAATCAGGACCAGGCACATGTTTCATTAATTGAGCTATAGTTATGTCTTTGTTATTTATGTAAGCTATAGTTCCATTAATGATTTCACCCAAGTTATGAGGTGGGATACTTGTAGCCATACCAACAGCTATACCACCTGCGCCGTTAACTAAAATATTTGGATATTGTGAAGGTAAAACTTCTGGTTCTTTTTCTGTTTCATCATAATTACTACGATAACTTACAGTGTTTTTTTCTAGATCTTCGGTTAAAAATTGTGCAATTTTTCCTAATTTTGTCTCTGTATATCTCATTGCGGCTGGGGGGTCTCCATCAATTGACCCAAAGTTTCCTTGGCCAGCTATTAAAGGAACGCTCATCGAAAAATCTTGTACTAGTCTTACTAAAGCATCATAAACTGATTGGTCTCCGTGTGGATGGTATTTACCAATTACATCTCCTACTATACGAGCAGATTTTCTAAAAGGTTTTGACCAGTCATAACCACCTTTATACATTGCGTATATAATTCTTCTATGCACTGGCTTTAATCCATCTCTTACATCAGGTAGAGCCCTACTAACAATAACGCTCATTGCGTAAGATAGATAAGATGAACTCATTTCATCTTGAACAAAAATAGGTTTGAATTTCTTACTCTCTACAATATTTTTTTCCATGAAGCTTTAAAAAGGAATTTCATCATCTAAATCAGAACTATCCTGATTTAAATTATCGTTTGGTAATGAACTTTTGTTTTCAGATACTAAATTTGAATTTCCATTATTTCCTCTACTATCGAGCATCGTTAAGCTAGAGTTATATCCTTGAAGGACGATTTCTGTTGAATACTTATCTTGACCAGTAGACTCGTCTTTCCATTTTCTTGTACTCAATTGACCTTCTATATAAACATTAGCGCCTTTTTTAACGTATTGTTGAACAACGTTCACAAGACCTTCGTTAAAAATTACAACTCTATGCCACTCAGTTTTTTCCTTTCTTTCTCCGCTAGATTTATCTTTCCAGCTTTGACTAGTTGCTATACTAAGTCTAGCAACACTTTTTCCATTTACCATTTGCTTAATTTCAGGGTCTGCGCCTAAACGACCTATTAATTGTACTTTATTTAAACTTCCAGCCATAATAATTTTGAATAAATTTTGATTATTTATATATAAATATAATTGTTTATATCATAATTAACTAATAATTATAAGGTGTATGTTATTTTAAGGAAAAAATATGTTGAAAAAAATCGTTGTAAAAGGCGCTAAAGAACACAACTTAAAAAATGTTTCTCTTGAAATCCCAAAAGAGAAATTAGTTGTTATTACAGGTCTTTCTGGATCAGGAAAATCGTCTTTAGCTTTTGATACAATCTATGCGGAAGGACAAAGAAGGTACGTAGAAAGTCTTTCATCTTACGCAAGACAATTTTTGGATAAAATGAAAAAACCTAAAGTGGATTTAATCGAGGGCTTAAGCCCAGCTATATCGATAGAGCAAAAAAATACCTCAAAAAATCCAAGGTCGACAGTAGCAACAGTGACTGAAATTTATGATTACATGAGAGTCTTATTTGCTCGTGTTGGAATTCCCTACTCCCCATTCACAGGAAAGCCTATCGTTTCTCAGCCAATAAGTGAAATGGTTGATAAAATTAAAAAATTGCCGAAGGATAGTACAATTTATCTTCTTGCTCCAATAGTACGGGGAAGAAAAGGTGAATATAAAAAAGAAATTTTAAATTATAAAAAACGTGGTTTCTCAAAAATTAAAGTAGATGGGAAATATCTTAATATTGATGAATTTCCGAATTTAAATAAAAAACTCAAACATGAAATTTCTATAATTGTAGATAGATTAATTTTAAATTCTAGTCTCGGAAATAGATTGGCTGATAGTGTTGAAACTGCAGTAAATTTGTCTAATGGATTACTTGTGGTCGAGTATGAAAATGAAACTTTACCCAAAAAATTTAGAAAACGAGAAACTATAACTTTTTCTTCAAAGTTCTCATGTCCAGAAAGTGGCTTCACTATTGAAGAAATTGAACCAAGACTTTTTTCTTTTAACTCTCCTTATGGTGCATGCGAAGAATGTGAGGGAATAGGACATAATCTTAATGTTGACCCGAACCTGGTTGTTTCGGATCCAAAAAAAAGTCTTCAAGACGGAGTAATTGAACCTTGGGCTAAATCAACCTCCCTTTACTATGCACAAACTTTAGCATCAATTGCTAAACATTATAAAATATCAATGACAGATTCGTGGAGAAAAATTTCAAAGAAAATTCAAGATGTTATTTTATACGGTTCAGATGAAGAAGAAATTAAATTTTCATATGATGATGGATACGAGGCTTATACTACTAAAAAAACATTTGAAGGTGTAGTTAACAACCTTGAAAGACGATATTTAGAAACAGACAGTGAATGGAAACGAGAAGAAATATCTCAGTATCAAAGTGAGACAGCATGTGAAAAATGCAAAGGGATGAGACTAAAAGATGAGGCTCTTTGCGTAAAAATTAATTCATTAAATATAAGTGAGGTTACAGAAAAATCAATTGATGAGGCTCAAAAATGGTTTGAAAATTTACAAAATGTTTTAACAGAACGTGAAAACAAAATAGCTCAACATATTTTAAAAGAGATTAACGAAAGACTTAACTTCCTTTTAAATGTTGGTTTAAATTATTTAACCTTATCAAGAGAGTCAGGTACTTTGTCAGGAGGGGAAGCGCAAAGAATAAGGCTGGCTTCTCAAATTGGTTCAGGACTAACAGGTGTTTTGTATGTGTTAGATGAACCTTCAATAGGTTTACATCAAAGAGATAATAAAAAATTAATCAAAGCACTTAAAAAATTAAGAGATTTAGGAAATACTGTGATTGTGGTTGAGCATGATATTGAAACTATGGAGAATTCAGATCACATAATAGATATTGGACCTGAGGCTGGATTAAATGGAGGACAAATAGTAGCAAATGGAACTGTCAAAGAAATAATTTCTAATGAAAAAAGTATAACTGGTGACTATTTATCTGGAAAAAAATTTATAGCAGTTCCTAAAAAAAGAAGATCTGCAAAGAATGGAAGATTTATTGAAATAAATGGTGCAAGTGGAAACAATTTAAAAAAAGTTAATTTAAAAATTCCAGTCGGAACTTTTACTTGTGTTACAGGAGTTTCCGGTAGTGGAAAATCAACTTTAATTTTACATACTTTGTATAATGCATTCAATTTAATGTTAAATAAAAATAAAAGTCGCAAAGTTCCAAAAGCTTTCACTGGTTTTAAAGGAACTGAATTGATAGACAAAATAATAGATATTGATCAATCCCCTATTGGAAGAACGCCTAGATCTAACCCTGCTACTTATACAGGTGCGTTTGGACCTATTAGGGAATGGTTTGCAGGATTACCCGAGTCTAAAGCAAGAGGATACAAAGTTGGTAGGTATTCTTTTAATGTTAAAGGTGGGAGATGTGAAACATGTGAAGGTGATGGAGTAATAACCTATGAAATGCATTTTTTACCTGATGTATTTATTCCTTGTGATACATGTAAAGGTGCAAGATATAATAGGGAAACATTAGAAATAAGGTTCAAAAATAAGAATATTGCAGACGTTCTAGATATGACTGTTGAAGAGGGATGCGAGTTTTTTGAGAACATACAATCAATAAGATCAAAATTGATAACACTAAAACATGTCGGTCTTGGTTATATGAAAATAGGTCAACAAGCTACAACATTATCCGGCGGTGAAGCTCAAAGAATTAAATTAGCAAAAGAACTATCAAAAAGACCAACTGGAAGGACTTTATATATACTAGATGAACCCACAACTGGATTGCATTCGCACGATATAAAAAAATTATTAGAAATTCTACAAGCATTTGCAAATACTGGAAATACGGTAGTTGTAATAGAGCATAATTTAGATGTTATCAAAACAGCTGACCATATAATTGATATGGGTCCCGAGGGAGGAATAAATGGAGGGGAAATTATTGCTGAAGGTACTCCCGAAAAAGTGTCTACGGTCAAAGAAAGTTACACAGGCAAGTTTATTAAAGAAATTATGGGTGAAAATCCCATGAAAAAAACTGCCTGAAATTGAAAAGTATGTTATAAAGGAATCATGACAAGTATATTGCAATCACTCTCAAAAACTATTCACCTTTCTCTAGGTATTGCTGTATTATTATTCTTAGGTCTACATTTCTTTGGTGATGGTTTTGCTTTTGATACAATATTTTGGAGCTGGTTGTTTAGATTCTTGCACGTTGTTGTTGCAACAATGTGGATAGGTTTACTATGGTATTTCAATTTTGTTCAGATCCCAAATATGCCTAAAATTCCAGACGAACAAAAACCAGCAATAGGTAAAGTAATTGCACCAGCGGCACTATTTTATTTTAGATGGGCAGCAGCTATTACGGTTATATCTGGATTAATTTTAGCATGGATAAATGGATATGTTCATAGCGCAATGATCTTAGGTCTTGATGGATCTGGGGGCAAAAATACTGCCATAGGTATTGGTATGTGGTTAGGGTTAATAATGGCCTATAATGTTTGGTTTGTAATCTGGCCTAATCAAAAGAAAGCTCTTGGAATAGTTGAGGTTTCCCCAGAAGTAAAAGCTGCTTCAGCTAAAACTGCAATGTTATTTTCGAGAACAAATACACTTCTATCTTTACCAATGTTATTATCAATGGTGGCAGCTCAGAATCTCTATTAATTTAAGGTACTATTTTTTCTTCTTCTTTTTCTATAGTTTTATAGCTTACTTTAAAATATTTTAAAATTGGTGAAGCTACAAATATAGATGAATATGTGCCTATTAAAACACCTAAAATCATAGCAAAAGAAAATCCTCTTAAAATTTCACCACCTAAAATAAATATTGAAAATAATGCTAATAAAGTAGTTACAGATGTAATAATTGTCCGCGCTAAAGTTTCGTTAATCGATAAATTTGCTATATCTCTAATATCTAATTTATGAAATTTGCCAAGATTTTCTCTGATCCTATCATATATTACTACGGTATCATTCATCGAATAACCGACAATAGTTAAAACAGCAGCAATTATTGAAAGATTTATCTCTAAAGATAAAAGTGAAAAAATACCAAGAGTTATTATTACATCGTGAAATAGTGCTATAATAGAGCCTATGCTGAATTGCCATTCAAATCTTACCCAAATATAAAAAAGCATTGCGGCTAACGACAATGAGATAGCAATAATACCAGATTGTAATAATTCTGCACTTACTTTGGGACCTACATTTTCTACTCTTCTAAAGTTAACATCAGAATTTAAACTATCGGATAGATTTTTTTTAATTTCCGGAATTAATTTATTATTATCTCCCTTTTCTTCAACTTTTATTAAAAAATCACTTTCTTTACCAAACTTTTTTACATTAACATCTCCTAAATCCATATTTTTAAGAACATCTCTAATTGATGAAGCTTCAGTATTGTTTGATCTTAATTCAATAAGTGTGCCCCCCTTAAAATCAATTCCATAATTTAAACCTTTAAATGCAATCAAAATAATACTTATAAAAAATAGAATTACTGAGAGAATATTGGCATGCTTGAATTTTGATGAAAAATTAAAATTTGTCATTAAATATTAATCTCTTTATTTTTTGTTTTTAAAACCACTAATGAAGTAAGGTGTCTTGCTAAAAAATATGCAGTAAAAAGTGTTGTAATAATTCCAATTCCTAAAGTAATAGCGAAGCCTTTAACTGGACCTGAGCCAAAAGCAAATAAAATAATTGCAGCAATTAAAGTTGTTATATTTGCATCTAAAACTGTTATTTTTGCTCTTGAATAACCCGAGTCAAACGCATGAATTATTGATTTTTCTGTTTTTAATTCTTCTTTTATTCTTTCAAAAATTAAAACATTAGCATCAACAGCCATACCAACAGTTAAGATAATACCAGCGATACCAGGTAATGTTAGTGTTGCTTCTAAAATTGTAAGAACACCTATTAACATTAGTAAATTTGCAATTAGAGCTGTATTAGCAATTAATCCAAATAATTTGTATTTATATAGCATGAACAAGATAACTAAAATAAATCCAACTATTAAAGATGTAACGCCAGACTTAATTGAGTCTTCTCCTAAATCTGGTCCTACAGTTCTTTCCTCTACTACAATTAATGGTGTAGGCAAAGCCCCGGATCTAAGTAATAACGCTAAATCTGTTGCTTCCTGAAAAGTAAAATTTCCCGAAATCATTCCATTACCAGAGGTAATTGGCTCATTAATATTTGGAGCACTTACAATTTCACCATCTAAAACAATAGCTAATCTTTTTCCAACATTATCAGTAGTTGCTCTTCCAAATTTTTGTGCTCCTAACCTATCAAGTGTAAAAGATACTGTTGGTTCATTATTTTGATTTTGAATACTTGGTTGAGCATCTATAAGATTTTCTCCGCTCATAATTATTCTTTTACTAATATTAAGTTTTTCCCCATTTTCAGAAATTAACTCATCTGTTCCAAATTCTTTGTTATCTGATACAAGTCTAAAATTTAATTGAGCCGTTTTACCTAATAGGGATTTTATTCTTTCTGGGTCTTTCAATCCCGGAAGCTCTACAAGTATTCTTTTTTCACCTCTTTGAAGAATTGTTGGTTCTTTCGTTCCTACATCATCTATTCTACGTCTGACTATTTCTATAGATTGCTTTAAAGCTGAATTGTTTATAGTTAATAATCCAAACTTTGAAAAAGATATTTCTATTTGGCCAGAGTTTATCTTTTTATATTCTAGTTCAAAAGATCTGTAATTATCGATGTAAGGATTAACAAGATTATCTTTTCTTGAATTAAATAATAAATCAAATTTCTCAATATTATCTAAAGAAAAAGAAAGATTATTATCATTAATTTTAAAATTACTAAAATTTATTCCATTATCTCTTAGTAATTTTTTTATAGGTATAACTTTAGATTGAATTTTTTCCTTAACAAGACTATCTGAATTTATCTCTAAGAGTAAATACGAACCTCCCTGTAAATCTAATCCTAAATTAATTTTCTTTTTTATATATTGTTCATCTTCATTTTGAAAATTTAAAAATGCAAATATAGCTATAAATGTTAATAGCGAATAAATGATAAAAACGTTTATTTTAGAAAAATTTAACACGAAAAAGAATTATTTTTTGACTTCTTCTTTTTTTAGTAAACTTGTAATTGTAGACCTTATTATTTGAACTTTTGTATTTTCTCCTATTGTAACTTCAATACGATCATCTTCCATTACCCGATCAACAACACCTATTATACCGCCTGACGTTATAACTTCATCGCCTCTTTTTAAAGACTCAACCATAGCTTTATGATCTTTAACTCTTTTTTGCTGAGGTCTTATTAGAAAAAAATAAAAAATTACAAAGATTAGTATTAGTGGTATAAACTGCGCTATTCCCTGTCCGCTCATGAAAGAACAATTATATGAAAAACTTTAGATAAACAAGTAAATTATAATTAAATTTTTTCTAGATTATTCATGTACTTTTTTAATACATTTGGGATGTTAATTGAACCATCCTCATTTTGATTGTTCTCCAGTAAAGCTATCATAAGTCTTCCAACAGCTAAACCAGACCCATTAAGTGTTCCTACAAAATCATTTCCATCGGAAGACTTATATTTAGCTCCCATTCTTCTAGCTTGAAATGAACCGCAAGAAGAGCAACTTGAAATTTCTCTAAATTTATTTTCTGAAGGGACCCAAGCCTCTATATCGTAGGTTTTTTCAGCACTAAAACCCATGTCTCCTGATGAAAGTAACACAACTTGATAAGGTATTTCTAATTTTTCTAAAATACTTTCAGCACACCCTAACATTCTTTCTAGTTCTTCTAAGCATTTACTTGGTTCCACTATACTAACTAGCTCAACTTTGTAAAATTGATGCTGTCTAATCATTCCTTTGGTATCTTTTCCATAACTTCCTGCCTCTTTTCTAAAGCAAGGCGTTGAAGCTACAAATCTTTTAGGTAATGAACTTTTTTCAATTATCGATTTTCTTACTAAATTAGTTAAAACAACTTCAGCAGTAGGAATTAAAAATTTTCTTTGATCAGAGTTATCAAATTTTATCTCGAATTGATCCTCCTCAAATTTTGGCAATTGCCCTGTACCAAACATAACATCCTCATTTACAATTAAAGGAGGTGAAATCTCTGTGTATTTAAAATCATTTATGTGAGTATCCAACATGAAATTTATAAGAGCTCTTTCAAGCAAAGCAAATTTATCTTTTAACACTACAAATCTTGATCCAGATAATTTAATTGAGGTATCAAAATCAATATTTTTATTTTTAGCACCAAGTTCAACATGAGATTTTATTTTAAATTCAAATTTTTTTATGTTTCCATTTTTTTTAATCAATTTATTTGAATTTTCATCTTTACCAATTGGTACATCATGGTGAGCTAAATTGGGTAGTGAAAAAATTATTCTATCTAATTCGTTTTGACTTATATTTTGTTTTTTTACTAAATCTGAAATTTCTTCGGAAATTTTTTTAGATTTTTCAAAATTAGTCTTATCTTTGGATTTTGATAAGGATTTTTTTTCCTGTTCAAGCTTTTCTTTTTTGATGATTAAGTCTCTATTTAAATTATCTTTTTTTTTAAAATCATTTAAATCAAAATTTACATTTCGGTCTTCAAATTTTTTTTTTAAATTATCTAAATTTTTTCTTAACTCTTTTAAATTATGCATTCTTTATATTTTCTTTATTGTTTTTTTTTCTGTGAATCGAACTGTTATTATAGATAATTCATAGAGTAATAGTAAGGGTATTGCGAGACCTACTTGTGTGATTGGATCTGGAGGAGTTAAGATTGCTGCTAATGTGAAAATAATTACAATTACATATCTTCTTGTTCTTTTTAAATATTCTGAGTTTACAACTCCAATTCTAGCTAACAAGTTGAGTAAAATTGGCAATTGAAAACTTATTCCAAAAGCAAAAATTAATCTCATAATTAAAGATAAGTATTCATTTACTTTTGCCTCTAATTGTATCGGTAAATTTGTGTTTGAACCAATAGTTTCAAATGATAAAAAAAACTTTATAGCTAAAGGCATTACCAAATAATAAACAAGCATTCCTCCAAATAAAAAAAGAACAGGTGTGCAAATTAAATAAGGTAATAACGCCTTCTTTTCATTTTTATATAAACCAGGTGCAATAAATTTATATATTTGAATTAATAAAAAAGGACTTCCTAAAAAAATAGCTGCAAAAAAAGCAACTTTTAAGTAAGTTATAAAAGTTTCGTGTAAAGCTGTAAAAATTAAACGTCGTGAAACTGGGTCATCTTTAACTGCTTCTGCGTAGGGACTGACTAAGAATGAGTATATATATTCAGCAAACGTATAAGAGACAACAAAAATTACAAAGATAAATATAAGAGATTTTATTAACCTAGAACGTAACTCAACAAAGTGACTTGTAAAAGAATTATTATCACTCATTCTCTTTATCATCTTTTTTAATGATATTTTTTTTATCAATTATATCTTTTTCAATATCAATATTTTCGGTAACTGAATTTACTTCTCTTTGGAAATTGCTAAGTGTATTTTTTAATTTACCAAAATAAGACCCTATTTTCTTTAAGGCTATTGGAAACTCTTTTGGTCCTAAAACTAATATTGCAATAATAACTATGGCTAAAATCTCTAACCAACCAATTTGTGGCATATAAGATTATTTATTTTCAGAATTAGAATTATCAGAATTATTGTTAGAACTGTCGTTTCCTGATGTATTGTCATCTGACATACCCTTTTTGAAACTCTTTATCCCTTTTGCTAAATCACCCATTATACTGGATATCTTTCCTTTTCCAAATAGTATAACAACTAAAATTGCAATTATAATAATACCTGTCCAACCAATATTTCCCATGACTTGTTTATATACGATAATTTAAGTTAAATAAATACGTTTATTTTTCCTCATTTGGTGTTTTTTTAATAGCTTCATCAATTTCTTCATAAATATTATTTTGTTTTTCATTTACAGACTGTTCTTTGAAAAATTTACCAGTACCAAATATTGATTTATCAATAGCTGAAGTGTCAATCAGTCCAGCAGTTCCGAGTTCATCTATAGTAGGCAAATCAGATAATTTTTGAATATTAAAATGATTTAAAAAATTTTCCGTAGTGGTGTATTGTATTGGTTTCCCGGGAATATCTTTTCTTCCAGCTGGTCTAACCCAATCTAATTCAAGTAAAATTTCAAGAGTATTGCTTGCAAAAGTAACTCCTCTTATCTCCTCAATTTCTGTTCTGGTTACGGGTTGATGATAAACAATAATTGCTAATGTTTCAATTGTAGCTTTAGATAATCTTTTTTGAGTAGATTTTTGCAAGGACATTGTTTTAGATAAATCTTCAGCAGTTCTAAAAGACCATTTATTTTTAATACAAATTAAATTAATTCCACGTTTTTTATAAATTTCTCTAATATTTTCTAAAATTTTTTTTATGTTTGTATTTGTTTGAACTCTTTTTTCAATAGTTTCTATATCCAATGGTTCTGATGCTGAAAATAAAATTGCTTCGACCTGACGCTCTAATTTAGTTGGTGCTGATGGAAAATTTATTATATTATTTTTTTTTTTATTTGGCATACTAAGATTTTTTTATCATCATTTTATCAAATGTTTGTTTTTGGGATAGTTTAGTTATACCCTCTTTGGTAAGTTCTAAACTTGCAGCAAAAATACCAGCAATTCCTGTTTTTTCCATTTTATTTTTTAAATAAAAATCTGGTATTAATTCAATTATGTTTTTCCAATCACTAATTTTTTCTAAATTATTTTTAATTTGCTTTATACCTTCTTCCGTTGTCAAAACTGGTAATTTTGGAATATTAATATTTTGAAAAGTTTTTTTCATTTGAACTCCTGCATAGCTCTTTAGTAGTTCGTAGAGCGATACATCGTAAACAGGCGTATTGATTGATCTTATGCCGCCCTTCATTCCTCTTGTAAAAATATGAACTCCTAATCTCTTTTTTTGAAGCATCTGATCTGACAAAATTCTTATAAGCTCTAGTTTCTTAAGTTGGAGTTTTAATTTTTCAGCTACTTCTAAAGCTTTGAAATCATCATCATCTTCTTCTGGTAAAAGTAATTTTGATTTTAAATAAGCTAACCAAGTAGCCATTAATAAATACTCAGATGCTGACTCTAAATTTAAATTTTTGCTTGTTTTTATAAATTCAAGGAATTGATCTGCTAATTTAGTAATTGAAATTTCTGCCAAGTCAACTTTTTGTGATTTTGCTAAATCTAATAAAGTTTCCAAAGGGCCATTATAATTTGGAATATTTATAGATATTTGATTTGTACTACTTGATTCCATTAATAATTTTACCTCAAAATTTTATAAATTTCTGATGTTTTTTTTGAGGTAAATTTATCAATATAGGGAATAGATTTAATCAATTTGAAGTTGTCCTCAATATTGCCAGCACAATAAAGAACTAAATTACAGCCGGCTTCCAAAGCTTTTTTTGCATTAGAAATTAAATCATATTTAAGAGCTTTCATTGAAATGTCGTCAGTCATTAAAATTCCATTAAAACCAATTTTTTTTCTTATGATTTTTTTAATTATTTTTTTCGAAAAAGTTGAAACATTTTTTGAGTCAATTTTTGAATATAGTATATGTGCCGTCATAGCCAATTTTGCTGTAGTTGATTTAAATGGATAGAAGTCAATTTTGTTTAAAGTGCGTTCATCTAAACTCACTCTTGGTAATATTAAATGACTATCTTTTGATGAACAACCATGTCCAGGAATATGTTTAATTACAGAAACTATATTATTAGAGCGACATTCCTTTATAGTTATTTTTCCTAAGTGTTTTATTATTTTGGTTTTTTCTGAAAAACTTCTTTCCCCTATAATTGAGTGAGTTTTTTTTCTAGAAACATCCAGAACTGGGATAGTATTTATACTAATACCAATTTTGTTTAATAGTTTACATAAGGATCTGAGATATGTTTTATACAACATTACAGCAATTTTTTTATCTTTTTTATAAAGGTTCCCAAACATATTTGCATTAAAACCGTGATTGAAAATATTTTTAAGTCTAGATACTTTCACGCCTTCTTCATCTATCAAAATCGGAAATTTTTTATCTCCTGCGTGTTTTTGAATTTCTTTGACTAATTTTTGAGATTGTTTTAAAGATTTAATGTTTCTTTTAAATAAGATCAAACCCCAAGGCTTTTCTTTTGATAAAAGAAATTTTTCTTTACTGCTTAATCTTAATCCTTTGATGCTTATAATTAATGCTTTTTTTCTCATTCAGATTTAAGTAAATTCCAAAAACTCCTTGATTTATCATTTTTAATCTCATTTGAAAATCCATCATTAAATTCGATTACGTTTAAAGTATCAGATTCTAGAATTGGAAGATTAGAAATTTTTGCATTAATGATCTTTTCAATGTTATTTCTGTTAAAATTTTTTGCTTCAACATTTTTATTTGATGAATAATATTTATATGTAGTAAAAAAAAAGATTAAAACAATTATTACCAAAAAAGAATTGATTAATTTTGTCATTACATTTTTTTTGGTAATGATACTCCAAGAATTTTCATTCCATTTTGTATTACCAGAGCGACAAGGTTAATAACTGATAGAATTTCTTTTCTTTTTATTTGATCTTTAATGATAAATTTATAGTTTTTATCCTCATTACCCCTACTCCAGTAAGAATGAAATAATGTGGACAGTTCATACAAATAAAAAGGAATTTTATGTAAATCAAATTTTCTTGATGCGGAGTCTATTATTTTTGGCCACTCAAAAACTTTTCTAATAATTTTTTCCTCCATTTCATTAAAATTTATTTGGTTTTCATTTAAAATAGAATTTTCAAATAAACTTAAATTTAAGGTTCTTAAAAGAGAATTAATCCTAGCATATGCATATTGAACGTAAAAAACTGGATTATCCTTAGTTTTTTCTTTTACTTTATTAAAATCAAAATCCAACTCGACATCATTACTTCTATTGAGCATCATGAATCTTATTTGATCTTTTTCTACTTCATTTAAAAGATCTTGAGCAGAGATAAAATCTCCAGCTCGTTTTGACATTTTATATGGTTCCCCGTTTTTATATAGTTTTACAAGTTGGCATACTTTACAATTAAGTTTTACTTTGTTTTCAGATAAAGCTGATACTGCAGCTGAGATTCTTTTTATATAACCGGTATGATCTGCCCCAAGTATGTTAATTAAATTGTTGTAATTTCTATTTACTTTATCCATATGATAAGCAACATCATTAGCAAAATAAGTCCAAGACCCATCATCTTTTTGAAGAGCTCTATCACTATCGTCACCAAATAAAGTTGATCTAAAAATTAATCTTTTAACTTTTTTCCAGTTTTCCTTAGTCTCTCCTTTTGGTGGCTGTAGAAATCCCTCATTTACAAAATTTTTTTCTTTTAGTTTTTTAATTGTCTTATTAACTAAATTATTATTTACTATATATGTTTCTGAAAAAAAGTTGTCATGTGTAATGCCTAAGAGTTTTAGGTCTTTTTTAATTAACTCCATTGATGCTTTGATTGACTCTTCTTTTAAAAATTCAAAATCTTGTTTATAATTTTTGAAATCCATTTTTATATTTTTTTTTATTATATTTTCAGCAATATCTTTTATATAAAGGCCTGGATATAAGTTTTCATTATTAGGGAATTCTTTTTTATATTTTATCTGTAGTATTCGGAAATGAACAGACTTAACAAAATTTTCAATTTGAGTACCATAATCATTTATATAATATTCTTTCGTAACTTTGTTTCCATTAAACTTAAGCAAATTAGCTAAGACATCACCATAAATTGCCCCTCTACAATGTCCTACGTGCATCGGACCAGTTGGATTAGCTGAAACAAATTCAATATTATAAGTTTCATTACTTTTATTTGATCCATAAATATTATTTTTCAGGATTTCATTTATATTTTTTATTAAAGCTAATTTAGAAAGCTTAATATTTAAAAAACCAGGGCCAGCAATATCAATTTCTGAAAAGTTATTTATTTTATTTAAGAAAATGTCTTTGATCTTTAATGCTAGTATCTTTGGATTTATCTTATTTTTTTTTCCAAGCACCATAGCAATATTGCAAGATAAATCGAAATTAAACTGTTCTGGTGGCACTTCTAAATTAACCCCATGCAAATCATCAACATCTTTTAATTTAAGAGAGTCTTTTTCAGAAATTATAAGTTTTTTAATTTCAGATAGATGATGTTCAAAAATGTTCATTTTATTTGATTATATAGATTTATTGCATATCTATCAGTCATTCCAGCAATATAATCACAAATAATTCGCTCTATATTTGAATTATTGTATTTTTGAGTATCAATATATTTTTTTGGATTTCTTTTTATTTGTAAAAACAATTTTGTTATTACTTCTCTTCCATAATTTGTTTTTGAATTTACGTTTTTATGAAAATACATTTTTTGTTTAAGAAAAGTTTTTATTTTCTTGTCAAATTGTTGCATGGGTTTTGAGAAATTAACTAGTTTATTTTTTGCTTTGTAAATATCATTTAAATTCTTGATCTTATAGAGTCTTATATTTTTTTTGGTTGTATTAATAACATCACTTACCATTTCATTAATTATTTCTCTTATAATTTGTCTGATTACTAGATCAATGGAATATCTTTTTAATTTTTTTTTATGTTTTGATATAATTTTATCAAGTACTGGTATACTTGTTAAATCGTCTAAATTAAACAAATTTGATTTTAATCCATCTTCAAGATCATGACTGTTATAAGCTATATCATCTGATATAGAAGAAATTTGAGCTTCGAGAGATGAATATAAAGAAAAATTAATTTTTTTTTTAAAAAAATTATTTCCTAAAATTCTATTAAATTTGGTCAAATCTTTAATTGGTCCATTATGTTTAATTAAGCCATCTAATGTTTCAATTGATAGATTGAGGCCTTTAAAATCATAATATCTATTTTCTAAAATTGTAATTATTCTAAGGGTTTGTATGTTGTGATCAAATCCACCAAAATTATTCATACAATCATTTAAAGCTTCCTCACCAGCATGACCAAATGGAGTATGACCTAAATCATGCGCTAAACTTAAAGTTTCAGATAAATCTTCATTTAAATTAAAAAATTTAGAGAGTGTTCTAGCTATTTGAGATACTTCAAGTGAGTGCGTAATTCTTGTTCGAAAGTGATCACCAGATGTATTTACAAAAACTTGGGTTTTATGCTTCAATCTTCTAAATGCAGTAGAATGTATAATTCTATCTCTATCTCTTTGAAAATCGTTCCTTAGATCGGTTTTTTTTTCTTTAAAAAATCTTCCTTTTGTAACTAAGGGTACTGCTAATTTAGACAATATTTCAATTGATTTTTTTTGCATGCTTACTACATAGATTATATACTAGATATATTTCGTTTATGGAAAAGAAATTAAATTTCACTGATCAAGCCTTAAATCAAATAAATTTGATAACCAAAGGCGATGAGAAAAAATATTTTAGAATCACCGTTCAAGGTGGAGGATGCTCTGGCTTTAAATATAGTTTTGGTTTTGACTCAAAACCGAATGAAGATGATATAATATTTGGAAAAACAATTATTGATAAATCCTCGCTAGATATTATTTCTGGATCTGTAGTTGATTTTAAAAAAGAGATGATTGGAGAGTCATTTGTGATAGACAATCCTAAAGCTACCGCTTCATGTGGCTGTGGCCTTTCTTTCTCTGTTTAATGAAAATTATTTCTTGGAACGTCAACTCTGTAAGGGCGAGAATAGAGAATATTAAAGATTATATTAAAGACACTAATCCAGATGTCCTTTTACTGCAGGAGATTAAAACTCAAAATGAAAATTTTCCTAACGATGAGTTAAAGAAGCTAGGTTATACATCCTATGTTTTCGGTCAAAAAAGTTACAATGGTGTTGCAATTATTTCAAAAAATGAATTAAAGAATGTAAATAATAACTTTATTAAAGATGATTTAAATCAATCACGAATAATCACTGCAGAATTAAAATTAAAAAAAAAAAAGATAGTACTGATAAATATTTATGTTCCAAATGGAAATCCTGTGGATACAGAGAAATATGAATATAAAAAAAATTGGTTAAAAAAATTTATAACAAAGATTAAAAAAATATTTGAAAATAACCCAAATATTCTAATCGCAGGAGATTTTAATATTATTCCAGAAGAATTAGATGTTCATGATTTTAAAAGATATGAAAATGATGCTTTGGGTAGATTGGAAATAAGAAAAAAATATAGAGAAATAATTAATCTAGGTTTCAAAGATGTTTATAGATTTAAAAATAAAACAAAACAAGAATATACCTTTTGGGACTACTTTGCAGGTTCATGGCAAAAAAATTATGGTATGAGAATAGATCATTTTTTACTATCAAATAGTTTAATTGAAAATATCAAATCAATTAATATAAATAAAAAACCAAGATCCAAAGAAAAACCATCTGATCACACACCAATCGAACTTGAAATTATTTAACTCTTCCGTATATATCATGATATCTAACTATATCAGTTTCTTTTAAAATTGATCCTAGTTGAGCTTCAATTATTTTAACCGGTTTCTTATATGGATTTTCTATTCTGTGAATGGATTTAACTGGTATAAAAATAGTTTCATTGGTTTTTAAAAAAAATTTTTTTCTATTAAGAGTTATTTTTGGAGTGCCTTGAGTTACTACCCAATGTTCAGAACGATGAAAGTGTTTTTGAAGACTTAAAACACCTTTAGGTTTTACATAAAGTTCTTTAATCAAAAAATTTTTACCGTTGTATAAATTTGTATATCTACCCCAAGGTCTGTAAAAAATATTTTTCTTTTTTTTATATTTATTCTTTAATTTATCATAGATTTTGCAAATTTCTTTCCAGCTACCTAGATCAGACCAAGGTATATTTAAGTTTATAGCATTTATATCTTTTGATTTTTCCAAAATTGCATAATCAAAAGAAATTGTCTTACATTTTAAAAAATCATTTTTATTAAGATAATAAATATTTTTTTTAAATTTTGCTTTTTTTACGGAATTAAGGCAATAATTAAAGTTTCTGTTTTGATACTTCTTAAAGTTATTAATTATTGATTTTTTAGTTAGAAAAAACATTCCTGAATTCCAATTAGCATTTTTTTTAATGATTTTTTTTGCTATATCTAAATTTGGTTTTTCAATAAATTTTGAAACCTTGTATCTATTTCTAACCCGTTTTGATAAAAAATAACCAAATTCAGATGAAGGGTTAGAAGGTTTAATACCAAATATAAAGATATTTTTATCTGTCAAGTATTTTTGGTGTTTTTTTATGGATTTATTAAACAGGTTTGTTTTCTGAATTAAATGATCTGATGTTAAATAAATTAAGGGTTGGTTGTCAGGTATTTCTTTTATTAACGCTGAACTGAGTATAGCAGCAGCAGTATTTCTTTTTGCTGGTTCAAGAATAATTTTATATTTCTTAAAACCTTTAAATTTTAAATATTTTTTAATTTCTCTTATATATTTTTTATTAGTACTTATTATTGGATAATCGAATATAGAATTTTTTATCCTCTCTAGAGTTTTTTCGAATAACGTCCAATTTCCAAAATCAATAAACTGTTTTGGTTGATGATGTTTTTGATCAGGCCAAAGTCTCGTGCCAGAGCCGCCACATAAAATTACTGGACGTATTTTCATTAAATTTTTGAATATTCTTTAACTTCTTTTTTCTTACCTGGATGTGTTGGAGCACCGAGATAGGCAGGTCCTACTGTTTGAGCATATTTCCAAATCGTTCCCGACCCAAAACTTGATTTTTTTTCTTTCCATTTTTTTCTTCTAGCCTTTAATTGTGCTTTGGTAAGCCTTACATTGATTGATCCTTTTTTTGCGTCTATATCTATTACATCACCATTTTTAAGAAGTGCTATTGGACCGCCCATTGCAGCCTCTGGACCCACGTGACCAACACAAAAACCTCTAGTAGCTCCTGAAAACCTTCCATCAGTTATAAGTGCAACTTTTTCACCTTTGCCTTGTCCATAAATAGCTCCAGTTGTTGAGAGCATTTCCCTCATTCCTGGTCCGCCTTTTGGACCTTCGTATCTAATTATTATTACATCGCCGTCCTTATATTTTTTTGTCTGTACTGCTTTCATTGCATCTTCTTCATTATCAAAGCACCTAGCTTTACCTGTAAATTGTAATTTTTTTAATCCTGCGATTTTTACAATTGCTCCGTCCGGAGCTAAATTACCTTTTAATCCAACAACTCCACCATCTGGAGAAAGTGGCTTATTATATTCTCTTAAAACTTTTTGATTGGTATTAAAATTAATATTGGCTAAATTTTCTTTCATAGTTTTGCCTGTAACTGTCATACACTCGCCATGAATATATCCTCCGTCATATAAAGTTTTTAATAACATAGGAACGCCCCCAGCTTCCCACATGTCTTTAGCAACATATTTTCCTCCAGGTTTTAAGTCAGCAAGATAAGGTGTTTTTTTAAATATCTTTGCAACATCCATTAAATCAAATTTTACACCTATCTCATTAGCTAATGCGGGTAAATGAAGAGCTGCATTAGTGGAACCTCCAGTTGCAGCAACAATTGTTGCTGCGTTTTCTAAAGATTTTTTAGTAACTATTTCTCTTGGTTTAATTTTTTTCTCTAACAAATTCATAACTGCTTGACCGCTTTCATATGCATATTTATCTCTTTCCTCATAAGGAGCTGGCGTACCAGCTGAATAAGGTAAAGCCAATCCTATCGCCTCCGATACACACGCCATTGTGTTAGCTGTAAATTGACCTCCACAAGCCCCAGCACTTGGACAAGCTACTAATTCTAATTCTCTTAATTCTTCAGAAGACATTTTACCTGAAGAATGTTTACCTACTGCTTCAAACACATCTACAACTGTAACGTCTTTTCCTTTGAATTTTCCTGGCAAAATTGATCCACCGTAAATAAAAACACTAGGTACATTCAATCTCAACATAGACATCATCAAGCCTGGAAGAGATTTGTCACATCCAGCAATACCAACTAACGCATCATAACAATGTCCTCTCACCGTCAGTTCTGCTGAGTCAGCTATAACTTCTCTGGAAATTAAAGATGATTTCATGCCTTCATGACCCATGGCAATACCATCTGTTACAGTTATCGTACAAAATTCTCTTGGTGTTCCGCCGGACTGTTTTACTCCTTTTTTAACTGACTGTGCTTGACGCATTAAAGCTGTATTGCAAGGTGCAGCTTCGTTCCAAGTAGATACTACTCCTACAAACGGCTTTGCTACATCCTGTTCGGTTTCTCCCATTGCATAGTAAAAAGATCTATGTGGAGCTCTATCTGGTCCTAAGGATGTATGACGACTAGGTAGTTTTTTTTTATCAATTTTAGACATTTTAATTAATACTTGATACAATACTTCTTAATTTTTCATCTTCAATAGTTAATTCTTTAACTAAATTTTTATCGTTTTGTACAATTTCTTTAGGTGCATTTGTCACATAAGCCTTATTTTTGAGTTTATTATTTAAACTAGATATTTGTTTATTAATTGTCTCAATTTTTTGTAAAATTCTCTCTTTTTGAGATCCTAAATTTACATCCTCATTAAAATTTAATGAAAGTTTTTCTTTAAGAACCAAGATGTCTATTGAATTTTTATCTCTTATCTTTGTCGTAAGGACGTTATTTACTCTACCAACCTGTTTTATCAAATTTATATTTTTATTTACCAATTTTTTTAGTTTCCCTGTTTTATCATCAAAAAATATATCACAGAATAATTTTGGTGTAATTTTTAACTCTGCTTTGGTAGATCTAATGTTAGAAATTATTTCAATTAAATCATTTATATTGTTTTGATTATTGCTAAATTTATTGATTATCTTAAAATCTGGCCAACTGGAACAGATTAAAAAATTATTGAAAATCTTTTTATAAGCATTTAAAGACCATAAGTTCTCAGTGAAAAAAGGGATAAACGGATGAAGAATTCTAAGAATATTTGCCATCATAAATGATGAGAAAGCTTTAGCCTCTTTAATTTCAATTTTATTTTTTGAATTAAAAATGGGTTTTAAGAACTCTAAATACCAATCACAATAAGAATGCCAAACAAATTGATATGCATACCTAGCAGCCTCATCAAACCTAAATATTTCAATATTTTTAGTGATTAAATTTTGTGTTTTTATAAATTCGTTGTAAATCCAATGATTTATTGGAAGTTTGATTGAGTTTAAATTTACCTTTTTATCTAATTTACAATTATTAAGTTTTAAAAAATTATTTGCACTCCAAATTTTTGTAATAAAGTTTCTATTTCCAGTAACTCTATCTTTTGATAATTTTACATCTCGTCCTGGAGAGGCCATAGAAATTAAAGTAAACCTCAAACTATCTGCTCCATATTCATTTATTAAATCTAATGGATCAATCACATTACCTTTTGACTTTGACATTTTCTGTCCCTTTTCATCTCTTACCAGGGCATGAACATACACTTTATGAAAAGGTGTTTTTTTTCTAAAATAATTTCCCATCATCAACATCCTAGCTACCCAAAAGAAAATTATATCAAAACCAGTAACAAGAACTGAAGTTGGATAAAATTTATTAAGTTCTTTAGTTTTGTTTGGCCATCCAAGAGTTGCAAAAGGCCAAAGAGCTGATGAAAACCATGTATCTAAAACGTCTGTTTCCTGTCTTAACTTAAATTTTTTTTTTCCATTTTTTTTCTTTGCTAGCTTTGTTGCATCTTGTTCATTTTCTGCTACAAAAATATTTCCGTTTTCATCATACCAAGCAGGTACTCTGTGACCCCACCAAATCTGTCGAGATATACACCAAGGCTCAATTTCATTCATCCATTGAAAAAATGTCTTAGACCAGTTGTTTGGGAAAAAAGAAGTTTTACCTTCTTTAACTATTTTTATAGGTTTTTTAGATAATTTTTTTGCATCTACAAACCATTGTTCTGTTAAAAGTGGTTCGATTATAGTGTTTGATCTATCTCCATATGGAACTTTATTTTTTATATTTTCAATTTTTACTAAAGAACCTTTTTCCTTCAATTTTTTAATTAAAAGCTTTCTTGCTTCAAATCTATCTAAACCATGAAATTCTTTAATCCCATTTGTATTTATTTTGCCATTTTTTTCAAAAATATTTATTATTTCTAATTTATTTCTCTTACCAACTTCGTAGTCATTAAAGTCATGAGCTGGTGTAATTTTAACAGCTCCTGAGCCTTGTTCTGGATCAGCATAATGATCAGAAATAATTTTTACAGTTCTATTAACAATTGGAATTAGAACATTTTTTCCAATTAAATTAATATATCTTTCGTCCTTAGGGTTTACGGCTATTGCGGTATCTCCCATCATAGTTTCAGGCCTAGTAGTCGCAATTGTAATTTTTTTATCAGAGTTCTCGATTGAATAATCAATATAATATAATTGGGATTGAACATCTTTTTGGATAACTTCTAAATCAGAAATAGCAGTTTGAAGTTTAGTATCCCAATTAACTAATTTTTTATCCTTATAAATTAGCTTGTTGTTATAGAGATTAACAAAAACTTTAATTACAGCTTTAGACAAATCTTTATCCATAGTAAATCTTGTTCTTGACCAATCACAAGAACAGCCTAATTTCTTAAGTTGGTCTAAAATAATTCCACCAGATTCTTCTTTCCATTTCCAAATTTTTTGAATAAATTTTTCTCTTCCTAAATCATTTTTTTTAATCCCTTCTTTTAAAAGATTATTTTCTACAACGGCTTGGGTTGCAATCCCGGCATGATCAGTTCCTGGCTGCCATAGAGTTTCGAGGCCCTTCATTCTATTAAATCTTACTAAAACATCTTGAAGGCTATTGTTTAAAGCATGTCCCATATGTAGTCTTCCAGTCACGTTAGGTGGAGGAATTACTATGGAAAATTTTTTATTTGATTTACTTTTTTTTGGTTTAAATAAACCTTTTTTAATCCAAAAATCTGAGATTTTTTTCTCTTCTTTAGTGTGATTGTATTTTTTAAATTCCATTTTGTTTGGTATTTAAAGATATATATCAGATTTCAAGATCTATTAAGTTTAAAATCTAGATATAAGGCAGCAGTCCAAGAAAAATTTTTAGCACCCATTCCTAAACCTGACTTACAACTATAATATTCACGAAATTTTTTTCTTTCGACTAAATTAATGGTCTTTTTTCTTATAATTTCTGCAAATTTTTTATCTTTATTTTTCAATCCTTGATAAATAATCCAATTGCAATTAACCCATACTGGTCCCCTCCAGTACCTCTTTTCCTCAAAAGATTTATGCTTAGAACTTATAGAAGGAAAAAAATATTTCTCGTTCTTATAATATTTTTTTAAACTTTTAATTAACTCTCTATTAATTAAATTATTATTTAAATCAGCGAAAAGCATAAAAAAATTAGTTATTGATGGTATCTCTACTGAAGTATTATTTTTAAGATCTTTATTTTTAAATTTCATTTTTTTAGAATTGAATAATTTTACAAGTTTGCTTTCATTTAAAAGAATATATTTTTTTAATAAAGAGCTACTCTTACCTATGAATTTTAGTAAAAAATCTAAATCTTTCAAAGCTTTTAAAAAAAGTGAGTTAAATCCTACATCAACAACATTAAATTTTGATTTGTAATAAAGTTTTTTAGGATCATAATTCAATTCTCTTAAGTGATTTTTGATCGTTACATACCTATCGTAATCAATTTTTAATGGTCTTTGACTTTTTTTAACAATTTTATTATCTTTTCTTTTGTAGCTAAGTTTAGAGTCTATTTTGATCTTGCTCATTGGTTTGTCCCATAAAGGGGAATTGTCATATCCACTTTCCCATGGATGAAGTATAGAAATTAAACCAGTTCTTTTTGGATCTCTGTATCTAATAAACCATTCTAAATATTTTTTAATCTTTAATATTAAAGTTTGATATCTTTTTATCTCTTTTTTTGAAAATTTTCGTCTCTCAATAATTATCCTTAAAATACTCGCTAATATCGGAGGTTGAGTGATTCCAGATGAGGAAATTTTTTTACCACAATCCCAAGCTTTATAGTTAGGCGTATAATTTAAATCTTTAATATGAAAAAGAATATGTGGAATCATTCCATCATCCCACTGACCTGAAATTAAAGTTTCAATTTCTTTAAATGAGTAATCTAAATTGAAATAAGAGTATCCTAACGCAATGAAAGCAGAATCCCAATTCCACTGAGCTGGATAAAGTTTAGTATTAGTGGGTAATGTATAATTTAATCTTCTGTTATTTATTAAGGTTCTCTTTGCTTCTTTAATTGAGCTATTCATTATCCTTTAACACCTCCAGCTGTTAAACCGCTTACTAAATATTTTTCAAAATATATGAAAATTAAAAGTATTGGTAAAGTAACTACTACAGATCCAGCCATTAGATATTGCCGTGGCGTTTCGGCATCACCAGTTAAATGATTTATTGCTCTAGATAATGTAAATGTTTTTGGATTATCCAAAAACATAAGAGAAAATAAAAATTCATTCCAAGCTATCATAAATACATATAACGATACTGAAGCGATAGCAGGTAAACTAAGAGGAATTATTATTTTAATAATTATTCCAAACCAATTTTGTCCATCTATAAGTCCCGCCTCTTCAATTTCTTTAGGTATGCTTTTAAAGTATCCTTGAAGCATATAGATGGCTACTGGTAAAGTGGTTGCTGTATAAACTATTAGTAGACCTTCCACAGAATTCCTTAAACCTAGTTGACTAAAAACAGTGTATAAAGGAATTACTAATACTATTGCTGGAAACATATAGATTATTAATATTGATGTTGAAAGAAAAGTCTTACCAAAGAAATTTAATCTTGCAACAGCGTACGCTGCAGGGATAGAAAAAAATAAGGTTATTAAAACAGTTCCAACTGATACATACGAGCTTGTAAGAATATATCTACCAAAATCATATGTTTTGAAAATAACAAAGTAAGATTTGAATATCTCAAAAATATTTTTTGAAAAATCAATACTTAGATCAATCGGGTTTATTAATAAAGCTGTTTGCGTTTTAAAGCTAGTAACAAACATTATGTAAAATGGAAACAATATGACTAATGCAAAAAATACTATTGCAAATAAAGATAAAAACTCAAACACAATTTTTTCAGATATAAAATCCTGATTTAAATATTTTAAATCATATTTTTTCAATTTATTTGTAAAAAATAAAATTAGTAAAAAAATACCTACTGAAAACCACATAGGGGAGTTCTCATTTAAAAATGTATATAAAATTGTAAATGATAAAGATAAAATAAAAATTTTTAAGTAATGATTAAACTTTTTTCCAATTAATACACAAGTTATAACTAGTCCTAGTGATAATAATAGATTTAGATTAAAGTTAAGATTTGAAAAACTTAAACCTTGCAAAGTTGCCAATATTTTCCATATACAAATTATTATTGTAAGAAAAATTGATGATGCAAGTAAAGTTATTATTAAAGATTTAAATTTCATTTGCCTTTTTTCCAATTAATTTGAAATAAATAATCATAAAAGTTATTAATAATAATACGATTACTATTGAAACTGCTGAGCCCATACCAATATTTGATATCGCAAATCCTTGTTGATACACACTTATCGGTAATGTCAAAGTACCCGAAGCACCACCAGTTAATAAAAATATATCTTCAAATTTGTTGAAGTTCCAAATAAATCTAATCATGAACAAAATTGATAAAATTGATGTTATTTGTGGAAGGGTAATATAAAAAAATTTTCTAAATGGTCCAGCACCGTCAACATCCGCTGCCTCATAAAGATCTCTAGGAATAGCTTGTAGTCTAGCTAATATAAATAAAAAAGCTAAAGGAAAATATCGCCAGATCTCAAAAAATATCACTGTCGTTAATGCTAATCTAAGTTTTAACTCAAATCCTAAAATATTAATAATTAAATACTTTTGTCCAAGTAAATTTATGGGTTTTTCAATTACTCCATAATTAACTAGAAGAGAATTTATTGTACCGCTATTAGGATCTAAGAGTAAAGTCCAGGTATAAGCCAAAGCAACCACAGGTCCTACATAGGGAAAAAGCAGTATACTTCGCATAAAAGTTCTTCCATAAAATTTTTGATTTACAAGTTGAGCAGCGAATATGCCAAGTAAAATAGCTCCAAGTGTTCCAAAAAAAGTAAAGTAAAAAGTCGTCATTAAAAGCTCAAAAAAATTGTTATTAATAAAAACGTTTTTAAAATTTTTGAGAGTAAAATCTGTAGTCAATAAAATATTATTTGATTTTCCATTCAAATCTGGTTTATTAGATTTAACGTATTTACTGTTGATAGCATTGTTATTCACATCTTTTACAAAAATTTCGAAATTTTCACGATAGCCTGCCTCCCAATCTCCAAAAAAACATTTTACTTTTTGTGACTTAAATTCACATCTTTTGTCCAAATTAACTGGTTCAATATTTTTTGGTAATTTATCTGAAAATCTAACTTCTCTAATATCTTGAATTAAAGAACTATTTCTTAATTTATAGATAATTTTTAATTCAGAATTGCTATCTTGTATATTTTTTACAATTTTTTTTGCTCTAGGCTCAGGAATTCTTATGTCTTTAAGCCCAACTTCTTTGAAACTAATCCAGACGTTTGCAAAAATTGGAAATAAAATTATTGCAAATACCAGGCATACAGCAGGTAAGAGAAGTGTATATGCAGTCCTTTTTTCTATTTTTGATAATGTGGAGCTCATTTAAAAGCGGATAATAACCTATTATCCGCTTTTAAGAAATAAATTTGCTAGAATTTTGCTAATTCTGCATTAATTTTTTTAACCGCTTCATCAACAGTTATTTGGTCATCAATGTATTCTCTTGTAATTCTATTCAAGAATTGAGCATTGATTATTTTTGATGCTCTTGAAAGTTCACCTTCCTTTACACCCCATCTATTTGCAGTATCTAATCCTGCAACAATGTTATTTATTACATCAGGTGAATACAGTTCGGTTAATGGTTTTTTTCTATCTACACCAACTGGTAATTTACTCCAAGCTTTTGTAAACGCAGCAGGATCTGAAGAATTTCCTCTTCTTACTGGAAATTTACCTTCAGGAGCGATTGCTAACGTGCTTGTGTAACCTTCGTCCATAGAATATTCCACAAACTTTTTAGCTTCATCAGTATCTGCATCAGCTGTAATACCGAAATATCTTACATCTGCCCATGCAGCACCTTTCTTGTTATTTGGTCCACTAAAATTCGTTATGAAACCAGTTTTAGAAGCAAGTTCAGGTGATGTTGGATCGCTATTTATTGTTGGTGGAGCTGAATCTCTTAATCCAGCTAATTCATCCATAATGAATGGCGACCAAATTATCATTGGTGTTTTTCCTGCAAAATAAAGTTCCCTTGATTGTTTCCAAAATAATTCTCCCGGAGGACTAGCCTTAGCTATTATTTTGTAAAACTCTAAAGAATTCTTAAGAGCTTTTCCTTGTTTTTTTGTTCCACCTTTTTTAACAAAGTTAACTCCATTTGCTAATAGAACGTGTTCAAGAACTTGGCTCATAAAGTTTTCATCAGTTTTAGTTGCAGCAACAAAACCAAACATATCTCCTCCTGAAAGAACTTTTACAGCTTTAGTTATATTTTCATAACTTGTCGGTGGTTCAAGACCTGCTTGTTTAAATAAGTCTTTTCTATAAACTACCATTTGTGTCCAACCATCAACTGGCACAGCAGCAATTTTTCCACCCTTCTTTGCCATATTCAATGCTCCCGGAGCAAAAGTTTTTTTTCCTAAGCTTTTCACAACATCGTTATTAGCATTTACATCAAGTATACCTGCCTCTGCCCAAGGTAAAACATATTGAAGTGTATGATAAATTACATCTGGAAGATTACCTGCGGCTGCAGCAGCAGTAGCTCTTGATCCTAAATCTTTTTCCTCTACCGGGATTACTTCGACTTTGATCCCAGTTTTAGATTCAAATGATTTAGCCATTTCCATTTGTTTTTCCATTCTTGCTGGCTGAACTTCTGTAGTCCAAAAAGTAATATCGGCAAAACTATTAGACGTTAAAAAAGTTAAAGCAAAAATGAAACCTACTATTTTTCTCATTTTTCCTCCTATTAATTATTTAAATAATGATTTAAGTTTAACAATAAGGTAATGAAATCTTCTATGATTAAAATGCATACTAGGTTTGATAAAATTTAAAATAATGAAAATTATTAAAATATGACTTTTTTAAAATTTGAAGATATTGATAAATCTTTTGGTAAAAACAATGTAATTAGTAATTTTAACCTAGAGGTTGAAAAGGGTAAATTTATAGTATTATTAGGCCCATCTGGTTGCGGGAAATCTACGCTACTAAGAATGATAGCTGGATTAGAAAAAATAGATAAAGGAAAAATACTTTTAGAAAATAATCTTTTAAATGATTTATTACCTTCAAAAAGAAAAATTGCGATGGTTTTTCAATCTTACGCTTTGTATCCCCATATGAATGTTTTTCAAAATATCTCTTTTGGTCTTAAAACTGAAAAAATTTCAAAAAATGAGATTACTGATAAAGTAATTGAAGCTGCAAAGATCCTAAAGATTGAGGAACTTTTAGATAGGAGACCAAAAGAACTTTCGGGAGGACAGAGACAGCGGGTTGCCATTGGAAGGGCTATAACTAGAAACCCTAAATTATTTTTGTTCGATGAACCACTTTCTAATTTAGATGCAGCGCTAAGGTCAGAAATGAGAGTTGAAATTTCAAAATTACATAAGAAATTAAAGAGCAATGTTGTTTACGTAACACATGATCAAATTGAAGCAATGACCTTAGCTGATAAAATTGTAATTATGAATAAAGGAAAAATTGAACAGTTTGGTGGTCCCGAAGATATTTACAATAATCCTAGAAATATTTTTGTAGCCGAGTTTATAGGTAATCCAAAAATGAATATTTTGAGGATTAATAGAAAAGATATAATTAACAAAAATACATTAAAATTATTTAACAAAGATATCCATTTTGAAAATTTAAATTTTGAGAATGAACTCTATATAGGAATAAGACCTGAAGATATTTCATTAGAAAATAAAAGTGAAATTTCAGTTAAAATTAAGATTGATCTAATTGAAAATTTAGGATCTGAGAAAATTATTTACACACACATAAATGGCTCAGAAATAAGAATAAAAAGCGCTCAAAATATCAAAGATAAAAATATTACAATTTACTTACCAAAAAATAAGTTATATTTATTCGATGCTAATAAAAATAGATTTAAAACGTGATTTCAATCATGATTTTATCTAAAGAATGGCCACGTGGCGGAATGGTTACGCAGAGGATTGCAAATCCTTTTATTCCAGTTCGATTCTGGACGTGGCCTCCAAAATTTCAGTTGTTTTATTTTACTAAAAAAAGTATGTTGCGTTTTATTCCTCGGTAGCTCAGTTGGTAGAGCAGTTGACTGTTAATCAATTGGTCGCAGGTTCGAGTCCTGCCCGAGGAGCCAAATTATACGACTTTTTCAAATTTAGAAGTGTTGTTCAATATCTGAAGAATTCTTTCTTTTTGACTCTTTGATAACGATGAAAAAGTTCTGGTTAAAAATGAGTAATTTAAATCATCATTCGTTGCTTCACCTGAATTAATATCTTTAAATTCTTTATAATCTTCAAAAAAATAAATTATAGGAACTTTTAAAAATTGAGACAATTGCATTAATCTATTTGAACTTACACCATTAGTACCTTTTTCATATTTTTGGATTTGTTGGAATGTTACATTAATTGCTTGAGCTACTTTTGTTTGAGTAAGACCTAATGAAAGTCTTCTCATTCTTAATTTTTTACCTAAATGAATATTGAAATTTTCTTCCATTAGAACTCCCTTTTTTTTCAAATAGAACCTCAAAATGAACTTTTTATCAATAGACAAAAAAAATAAATTTATCACAAAAAAAGGTGAAAAAAATCGATTTTAGCTGTTGACTAAAGGTAAAAAAAACTGACCAAAATTTTAATTAATTCACTTTTTTTAACCTATATTCCCAATATCCAGTCTTTTCAAATGCTGCTTTAACCCATAAATATGTATTTTCTTCATACCATATATCTGTATTCAACCTCTTGCTGTATGGTAGAGTTTCGTCAGAAGATTTAAAATTAAAGCGAAGTGTTTTATAAACTTTATCTCCAATTTTTATTTCTTCCTTGCCAATAAATGTTACTGTCTGCTCTATAATTCTTCCTGAAATTCCACTTATTTGGGCTTTCTTTTTAACTATTTCGTGATTCCACCATGTCCCAACTATAAAATCTTTATTTGCGTCGCCTTTGTATGAAGATCCATCTATTATTAATTTTTTTTTATTTGGACCAAGTTTAATATTTACATATCTATCTTTTTTATTTTGTTTGGTCTCAGAAAAATAATTTTTGAAAATTCCTTTTTCATAATTTTCCTCACTTTTTGCAAAATATTTATAAACAACAACCCCTAATTTTGAAATTTTAAAGTTAACTTCACTTTCGATTGAAAGACTATCTCCATTTCTATTGAAATTATACTTATGATAACCGATTGGTTTGTTATTTCTAAGTAATTCGTATTCTAAATAATTATATTTCGCATAATGGTCAACATGACCTAAGGACTCTAATATAACCAATAAATAAATTACAATTGAAAATGTTAACTTTTTCATATATTTAATGTTATGGAAACTAATTCTACTCTAAATCTAATTGGAAATACACCATTAGTAAGATTAAAACAAGCCTCGGAATTAACAGGTTGTCATATTTATGGAAAAGCTGAATATTTAAATCCCGGAGAGTCTGTTAAAGATAGAGCTGCCTTGTTTATTGTTCAAGATGCAATTAAAAGAAAATTAATTTCTAAAGGTGGAACAATTGTTGAAGGAACAGCTGGAAATACTGGAATTGGTCTAGCAATCGTATGCAGAGAATATGATCTTAAACTTAAGATTGTTATTCCGAAAACTCAATCTATTGAAAAAAAAGAAACTCTAAAGAAATTGGGAGCAGAGCTTATTGAGGTTGATGCTGTTCCTTACTCAAACCCAAAAAATTATATAAAACAATCACAAAAAATTGCTGAAGATTTGAATAAATCAAACTCTAAAGGGGTTTATTGGGCTAATCAATTTGATAATACTATAAATACTGAGGCACATATCCAAACAACCGCAAAAGAAATTTGGAACCAAACAGCTGGCTCTATCGATGGATTTACGTGCGCTGTTGGTACAGGCGGAACTTTAGCGGGTGTTTCAATTGGTTTAAAAGACAAAAATAAAAATATCAAAATTGCCTTATCTGATCCGATGGGTTCATCTCTATATTCACATATAAAAAATGATAAACTTGAAAGTTCAGGTAGTTCAATAACTGAAGGAATTGGAACAGGTAGAATTACTAAAAATTTTGATAAAGCCTTGGTGGATGATGCTTTCCAAACTGATGATACTGAAGCTCTAAATATAGTTTACGATTTAATTGAAAAACAAAAGATAATTTTAGGTGGTTCATCTGGGATAAACATAGCCGGAGCTATTAAACTTGCAAATAAATTAGGTCCTGGAAAAACTATTGTGACAATACTTTGTGATCATGGAAAAAGATATGCTAGTAAAATCTTTAATAAAGAATTTTTAAAAAGTAAAAATTTACCTGTACCTAAATGGTTATAAAATTTGGCTTAAAAAAAGTTTAGTACGATCTGATTTAGGGCTTTCGAAAAATTCTTTTGTTTTAGCTCTCTCTACAATTTTACCTTCGTCCATAAAAATCATGTAATCAGCAACTTCTTTAGCAAAACCCATTTCGTGTGTTACAACTATCATAGTCATTCCACCTTTCGCTAAATCAACCATCACGTCCAACACTTCTTTAATCATCTCAGGATCTAACGCTGATGTGGGTTCATCGAATAACATTATTTTAGGTTCCATACACAAAGCTCTCGCGATTGCAGCACGTTGTTGTTGACCTCCTGAAAGTTGTCCGGGAAATTTTAGAGCCTGATCGTCAATTTGAACTCTTTTTAAATTATTCATTGCTATTTCTTCGGCTTGTTTTTTTGGTAATTTTTTTACCCATATAGGTGCCAGAGAACAGTTCTCTAAAATAGATAAGTGAGGAAATAAATTAAACTGTTGAAATACCATTCCAACTTCAGCTCTTATTTTTTCGATATTTTTTGTACTTTCAGAAAGTTCTATTCCATCTACAATAATATTTCCCTCTTGATGCTCTTCCAATCTATTTATACATCTTATTAATGTTGATTTACCAGATCCAGAAGGTCCGCATATAACAATCTTTTCTTGCGGGGCTACTTCAAGATCAATGTCTTTAAGAACTTGAAATTTATCAAACCATTTATTTACTTTTTTAAGTTCAATTATTTTTGACATTACTATCTTTCTGTACTTAATTTTTTCTCTAAATTTTGACTGTATCTACTCATTGCATAACATATTACCCAGAAAACTAAACCTGCAAAAACATAGCCTTCCATTGCCATTCCAAGCCATTTAGGATTAGTTTTTGCTAAGCCTATCATACCTGCTAATTCCATCAACCCTACAACGAAAATTAATGGTGTATCCTTAACTAAAGCTAAAAGAGTATTTGCTATTCCAGGTATCACTAATTTAAGTGCTTGAGGTAATATTATAAGCGCATTCATTCTCCAATAGCCCATTCCTAAAGATTTAGCAGCTTCATATTGACCTTTTGGTAAAGCTTGCAAACCGCCTCTAACAACCTCTGCCATGTATGCAGCTTCAAATAATGTAATTGCTATTAAAACTCTTATTAATTTATCTATGAAAGTTCCATCAGGCAGAAACATAGGAAACATTACAGCTGACATAAATAAAACTGTAATTAGAGGAACCCCTCTCCAAAGTTCAATAAAACCTATAGAAATATATTTGATTGCAGGCAAAGAAGATCTTCTCCCAAGTGCTAAAATAACTCCAATCGGAAAACAGAAAAGTATAGCAAAAGCTGAAATAATAAAAGTTAATGAAAGACCTCCCCAAGCTGCACTTTCAACATATTCAAGCCCAAAACTTCCACCTGAAATAAGTTTAATTCCCAAGAATGGAAAAACAAATACCAGGAATAAGATGAAATATTTTTTAAGTTTTTCAGATACAAAAAAAGAAATTCCCACTAAAGCGAATAAAATTAAAAAAGCTGTATTTATTCTCCATTGTTCTGCGTCAGGATAAAGTCCATACATAAACCTATTAAACCAAACTTTTATAAAAACCCAACAAGCGCCGTCGCCTGTACAATCATCCTTAGAATTACCTGAAAAATTAGCCTCTAAAATAAACCAGTCCAACATTGGAGGAATAGACTTTATAATAATAAAAATTGTGAAAAGTGTTAATAAAGCATTAAAATTATTTGAATTAATATTTTTATTTAAAATATCTAAATAACGAACCTCGCTAAATTCAATTCTGATAAGGTAAAAACCTATAAAACCTAATATCATTGGTAAAAAATAACTAAATTTAGAAGGTAAAAATGCCATTAAGTTCAAATTAAAGAAAGCATTAACAAAAACATCTAAAAAACTTAAAGAGACAAGAGTCAAACCTATTGGAACATAGGTTTTAATATTCTCTTTTGAAGGTTTTGCAATTAAATTCATTATTTTTCCTTTATTGCCATTTTTTTATTGTACCAATTCATAAATATAGAAATTGAAATACTTAAAGTTAAATAAGTAAGCATTGTGATAGAAATTATTTCAATAGCCCTACCCGTTTGCATTAAAGCAGTTCCCGCAAAAACTAAAACTATATCTGGATAAGCAATAGCAGCCGCTAATGAGGAATTTTTTGTTAAATTTAAATACTGATTTGTAGTTGGTGGAATAATAATTCTCAATGCTTGAGGCATTACTACAAGTTTTAAAATTTGATTTTTATTTAATCCTATACTTGCTGCAGCTTCTTTTTGACCCTTGCCAACTCCTAAAATTCCAGCTCTCACATTTTCAGCAATGAATGTTGCTGTGTACATTGATAAAGCTAAAGCTAATGCTATTAATTCTGGAATGATACTAACACCGCCCGCATATGTGAAGACTGTTGGAGAAAGTTGTTTTAATACAGGATACTCAAAAGTTAAAGATACTCCAAGAAAAAGAAATGTTATTAAAGGAATTAATATTAATGTTGATAAAGAAATAAAAGTTGTTGGTATTTGTTTTCCAAATTCTTCTCTTTGTTTGGTTGCATAAGATTTAATAAAATAAATTGCTATAAACGCTGCTATTAATGATAAAAGAAAAATATTTAGATTTGTCCATATAAATTTTGGAACATACCAGCCTTTAATTGTTAAAAACGAAATATCATAAAAACTTATACCATTTTCAGGTAAAGGTAATGCTCTTAGCGCTGCAAAGTACCAGAAAAATATTTGCAAAATTAAAGGAATGTTTCTAAAAATTTCAACGTACCATTCTGCTACTTTAGCAATTAAGTAGTTATCTGATAGTCTAGATATACCAACTATTACTCCTAAAATTGTTGCAAAAAATATTCCTATTACTGAGACTAAAATTGTATTTAATAAACCAACTAAAAATGCTCTACCATATGAATGCGAGCCATCATATTCAATCATTGAAAATGTAATATCAAATGATGCTTCTTGATTTAAAAAACCAAATCCGAAAGATATTCCTCTATTGCCCATGTTAATTTGTGCATTAGTTGCAAAATAAATAATTACGGATAGTAAAGCTAAAACAGTTATTACTTGAGGTATTAAATCTCTTGCTTTTTTGTTTTCAATACTGAATTTTTTTAAAATCATTATTTTGAGAATAAAAAAAAGGGCCAGATTAATCTAGCCCTTTTTAATTTTATTAGCAATTATCTTGCTGGTGGTACGTAAAGAATTCCACCTTTAGTCCATAATTGATTTGGACCTCTATTAGGTAAAATTCCAGTATCAGCTATATGTTTTTTATAGCTTTCACCGTAATTACCAACTTGCTCGATAATTCTTAAGCTCCAGTCATTATCTAAACCGAAAGCTGCACCTAATTCACCTTCAGATCCAACTAATCTCTTGATAGCTGGGTTCTCAGAGTCTTTTAGGCTAGAAGCGTTAGATGAGTTAACACCATACTCTTCAGCTTCGATCATAGTATTAAGAGACCATCTTACGATATCTTCCCATACTGCATCCCCTTGTCTTACAACAGGACCTAGTGGTTCTTTAGAGATCGTTTCAGGTAATACTTTGTGCTCATCTGGGTTTGACATTTTAGTTCTTTGTGCCGCTAAACCAGATTTATCTGTAGTGTAAGTGTCACATCTTCCAGCATCATAAGCTGCAACAACTTCGTCTGCTTTTTCAAACGCAATTGGTTCGTAACTTATGTTTTTAGAATTAAAGAAGTCTCTCATGTTAAGCTCGGTAGTCGTACCTGTATTTGTACAAGCAGAAATACCGTTTTTAAAATCATTCACAGAATTAATTCCTGAATTTTTTCTCACCATGAAACCTTGACCATCATAAAAGTTTACACCAACAAAAGTTAAACCAATGTCAGCATCTCTTGATAATGTCCAAGTAGTGTTACGTGCAAGTACATCGATTTCACCTGATGTTAGTGCCGTAAATCTTTCTTTAGCACTTAACGGAGTGTATTTAACTTTGTCTGCATCGCCTAATACAGCTGCAGCAACAGCTCTACATACATCTACGTCAATACCAGACCAGTTCCCTGATTCATCTGCATTAGAGAAACCAGGTAGACCTTGTGAAACACCACATTTCACAAAACCAGCTTTCTTAGTATTGTCTAAAGTTTTAGATTTTTTTGAACCAGCTCCTCCTCCGCCTTGGCCGCAAGCGACTAAAAGCAAAGATGCAAATCCAACTAAAATCCAAGTTTTGATTGATTTGATCATATTATTATAATCCTCTTTAGTTTTTATTATTGTTAACAATATTTTTGAAACGAGGTTTCAAAACGGGTGGATTATTATCCTTTTTGGTTCGAATTACAATTTTAAGCATGTACTAAATATAGATCGCTTTATAAAAAAAACTCCAATATATATGAAAATACTACTGAAAATTAGGTACTTTTTGTCATTTCATATATTCTACTTACTGATCGTTTAAAAATCGTAAAATGTTTTTTTGATGAACCTAAATTATCTAAACCTTCCTCAAGAGATAGAGTTAATTTAATTTTTTTTTCATAAAAAATATCAACTAAAGTAATAAATCTTAATTGTTGATTTGAATTTTCATTGTTAAATATTGGTATCTCTTCGATAAATATATGGTGGCAAATACTAGCAATATTTATGTAATCTTCAGCTCCTAAATTTTTGTCACATAAATCCTTAAATTTAAATCTTGCAACTCCTGAATAGAAATTTTCAATTACAAAATTTCTTCCTTTGGTTGTAATTATTTTTTTTTCTACATTTTTATTTTTAGTTAACTCACGAAACCTTTGATTAATTTTAAAAGAAGTTTTTTCATTTAACGGAAAAAAAATCTCTTGAGGCTTTTTATTATTCTTGGTCCGGTAATCATCTTTAATTTTAAGCTCTTTTTGAATAGAAAAATTCTTGATTATTGAAATAAATGGTAGAAATTGTTCTCTTTGTAAACCGTCTTTATAAAGTTCATCAAGTTTTACATTTGTGGTAATTATGATTCTAATATTTTCTTCAAAAATTACCTCAAATAATTTTCCTAATATCATTGCATCAACGATATTTGAAACTTGGAACTCATCTAGATAAATTAAATCATAATTTTTTTTTAGTTTTTTAACAAAGTCTCTTATTGTGTTACTATCCTTTTTTTCGTGTCGGAAATCATGAAAATTAATCATAAACTCATTAAAATGTTGTCTATGTTTATTTATTATTAGTTTATTGTACACAAAATCAAGTAACATAGTTTTGCCAACACCTACTTTTCCATGTAGATAAAAGCAAAGTTTTTTTCTTTTTTTTAAAAACCTCCAAAATATTGTTTCCTTTTGATTTAAAAATTTATCTAATAGATCAATTATCTCTATTTGTTGTGCATTTACTTCAAATTTATTTTGCTCACAAAATGCTTTAAATGAACTTTTTAAATTCATTTTTGACATTTAATTTATGTTATCCTGAACAGCTTTTGCGCACTGAATTGTATTGCTTGCGCCTTGAAGGTCTTTTGTTCGATTTTCTTTGATAGATAGAGTTTTCTCTATTGAATTTAAAATTGATTTTGCAGCTTCTTTTTCACCTAAATGATCAAACATCAATGCACCAGACCATATTTGTCCTATTGGATTTGCAATTCCTTTTCCAGCAATGTCTGGTGCTGATCCATGAACCGGTTCGAATAAAGATGGATACTTGTTTTCAGGATTAATGTTTCCCGATGGTGCAATACCAATAGTTCCTGTACAAGCTGGGCCTAAATCAGATAAGATATCTCCGAACAAATTTGATGCAACTACTACATCAAACCATTCTGGAGTTAAAACAAATCTTGCTGTAAGAATATCAATATGAAATTGGTCAGTTCTAATGTCAGGATAATTTTTTTTAATTAAATTGAATCTTTCGTCCCAAAACGGCATCGTAATAGAAATGCCGTTTGATTTAGTTGCATTAGTAACTTTTTTTCTGCCCTTAGATTTAGCTAATTCAAAAGCATATTTTTGAACTCTATCTACGCCATGTCTTGACATTATTGTTTCTTGAATTGCAATTTCTCTATTTGTCTCTTTAAACATTCTTCCTCCAACAGAGGAATATTCTCCTTCGGTGTTTTCTCGAACAATTAACATATCTATATCACCAGGCTGTTTATTTGCTAATGGACAGGGAACTCCATTAAATAATTTTACAGGTCTTAAATTTACATATTGATCAAATTCTCTTCTAAATTTTAATAGTGAACCCCATAAACTTATATGATCTGGTACTTTTGAGGGATCTCCAACTGCCCCGAAAAAAATTGCGTCATGAGACCCAATTTTTTCTTTCCAATCATCTGGAAGCATTTTCCCATGCTTTTGGTAATAATCACATGATGCAAAATCAAACTCATCAAATTGAATTTTAAACTGATGTTTTTTAGCTGTCTCTTTTAAAATCTTTAAACTTTCAGGAAGAACTTCTTTTCCAATACCGTCACCTGCAATCGCAGCGATTTTGTAATTTTTCATATTAGTTTATTTTTCTTTCCCAAGTTATACAACTTTTTACAATTTTATTTAGATTATTAAATTTTGGTTTCCATTTAATAAATTTTTTAAGTTTTGTATTATTGCTTATAACTTTAACCATATCACCCTTCCTATTTGGAAATTTAACAATTTTCAAATTTTTATTTGCATATTTACTAAAACTTTTTATTGCATCGTTCACAGTTATTCCTTTTCCATAACCACAATTTAAAACTGCGGAAGTATTATAATTATTTATTTTCAATAATACTTTATAATGAATATCTGAAATATCTGACACGTGGATGTAATCACGTATACATGTGCCATCCTTTGTTTTATATTTTGTTCCATAAATTTTGAAAATTGGTTTTTTTTTCAGTACTTCTACAGATAAATTTTTAAATAATTGATCTCCTTTATTTATTTGACCTATTTTTCCAGAAATACTAGCTCCTGCCACGTTAAAATACCTTAAAATTCCATAGTTAAGTTTATTTTTTTTGCAGAAAATTTTGATTATTTTTTCACATTTTAACTTTGTGACTCCATACACACTTTTAGGACCTAGCATTGTTTTTTCATTAACATTAGTAAAACCATCTTTATAAACCGCACATGTAGAGGAAAAAATCAGATTTTTTACTTTAGTATTTTTAATCGACTCGAGCAGTTTTTTTGTCCCCTCAATATTAATTTTATTATATTTTTTTGGTTTTTTCTCACTCTCTCCAACAGATAAAACAGCTGCAAGATGTATAATCGAGTCAATATTATTTTTAACAATAATATTTTTTAATTTTTTTTTGTTTAAGATACTTGCTTTATAAAATTTAGTTTTTTTTAAAATTAATTTTTTATAACCAGTTGACAAATCATCAACAATAAAAACTTTTTTATTATTTTTAATTAAAATTTCAGCTGTGTGTGCACCAATGTAACCTGCTCCCCCAGTAATAAGAATGTTTTTTACCATTTAATTATGAATCATAAATTGGCGCGCCCTGAAGGATTCGAACCTACGACCCTCGGTTTAGAAAACCGATGCTCTATCCAGCTGAGCTAAGGGCGCAAAATATTATTATATTTACTTAAAAACATACTAAGTGGTCAATATAAATCGGAGATTTTACGCCAAATTGTTCTGATTTTTCATGTTGATGAATATGATGAGAGTGAACAAACACAGGCAAATGCTCTCCTTTTTTTGTTTTGAGTGTGTATATAAAATTTGTTCCTCTAAACTTTCTATCTACTACCTCTAATTTTAATTTACTTTGGTCATCGTGGATTAAATCTTCGGGTTGTAAAAGAAGTTTGACTTTGGATCCAGATGGAAAATTATTTGATAATTTTCCTCTTATCTCCCCCAGCTCTTCGTGTTTCAACCTGTGAACAGCACATTCACTATCAACTACTTTAACATCTATAAATATGCCCTTGTTTAAAAAGTTGGCTACATCAATCGAATTAGGCTCATGATGAACATTGTAAGGTATATCGTACTGTTTTAACTCTTGATTAAGTATAATTCCACATTTGTCTGCCATTGAAAAAGCCTCGTATGAATCGTGGGTTACGATAATTGTGGTTAAATTAATTCTCTTTAGTAGTTTTTTTACTGAAACTTGAATTTCTTCTTTTAAGCTTTGGTCTATGTTTGAAAACGGCTCATCTAATAATAATAAATCTGGCTTTGACATCAAAGATCTTGCTAATGAAACTCTTTGTGCTTCCCCAGCGCTTATTTGATGAGGAAATTTCTCTAAAATTGGCTCTATTCTCAACAATTTAATAATCTCTTTTACATCTAGAGACGAACCATTACCATTAGATCTTTTCCCTCCAAAGTTTATATTATCAATAACTTTATAATTAGGAAAAAGTGAATTATCTTGAAATGAAAGAGCAACATTTCTTTTTTCTGGCTCAATATGTATATCATCAGAAGCCAAAATTTTTTTTCTAAGTTTAATTTTGCCCTTACTCAGTTTTTGTAGACCAGCAATAGTTCTTAATATAGTTGTTTTTCCTATCCCGGAGGGACCTAGCAAAGATACTATCTCACCTTGTTTTTCAATAATAAGGTTTACATTATTTACTTTATTCTTTTCACTTGCAGTAAAATAACCACTTTGGATCTCAAAAAAATTCTCAGACATTTTATGATTATATTAGTTTTTTTTTGAAAGTATATATCTAGATGATAGTAGAATTAATACTGTTGACCAAAATATTAGAAAAAGTGATGGTAAAGCTGCAGCTTCTAATAAATCTTGAGAAGCATAAATATAAGCTTGAGTTGCAAACGTTTCAAAATTAAATGGTCTTAAAATTAAAGTTATTGGAAGTTCTTTAATTACCTCAAGAGAAATTAAAAGCATTATTAATATAATATTTGTCTTTAAATAAGGTATATGAATTTTTAAAAATGTTTTAATTTTTGAATATCCTAACAAATATGCGCTTTCATCAATTGAGTTATTTATTTTTTCATAACTCGATTTAATACCATTAAATGATAATGAAAAAAATCTTATGAAATATGCTAAAATCAATCCTAAAATAGAACCTATAAAAATTCCTTTTGTACTTTTAAAGTTTAAATTATAAGAAGCTAAATCACTAAGATTTGAAAAAAAAGTTATAAAAGCTACTGCTAAAATAACACCAGGAATTGCATATCCAGATATTAAAAAGTTTGTTAAATAATTTAAAATTTTACTTTTCGAAATTCTACTTCCGTAATTTATAAATAATGAAACAATTACTATAGATGCGCTTGCTAATAATACTAATATTAAAGTATTAATGTTTATATTCAGAATGTTAATATCGTGTAAGTATTTTGGGAATTTTATTGTCCAATAAATCATTTGAGAAACTGGAAATAAAAAGCTTAAAAATAGAATTAAAGAACATACTGTAATAGGAATAATAGATTTTTTGCCTTTTAACTTAATTTTTATAATAGGTTTGAATCCTCTTCCTGGTTGATGATATCTTGCATCTTTTCTCGAGTAAATTTCGATTGAGAATAAAAGTAGTATGAATAATAATAATATAAAAGAAATCTGATTTGCAGTATTTAAATCATCAAAAGAGAGCCAGGAGTTATAAATACCAGTAGTTAAAGTATTAACACTAAAAAAGGATACAGTTCCGAAATCTGACAAGCATTCCATGGACACTAACGCTAAACCAGCAATTATTGCTGGTCTTGCAGATGGTAAAATTATTTTAAAAAAAGACTCCTTAGTAGAGAGACCTAAATTTTTTCCAACCTCTATATAATTATTTGATTGATAATGAAATGAAGCTCTAGTTAAAACGTAAACATACGGAAATAATGAAAATGAAATAGCTAATATAGCTCCAACAATTCCATCGATTTTAGGAATAATTGGATTATAATTATTTTCTCCAAATAAATAAGTCAGTATTGAAAATGCAGTACCGTAATTTTCAAAAAAAGCGATTAAAGAAAAAGCATATATATAGCCTGGCACAGCGAATGCTAAAATTAATGTCCAGCTAAAAAAATTAGAAAACGGAAATTCATAAAAAGAGACAAAGTATGCTGATAAAACACCTAAAATGAAAGTAACTAAAATTACAAAGAATAAAATTATCATAGAATTAAAAATATAATCAAGAAGAAAGGTGCTTTTTAATAAGGTAAAATAATTGCTTGTTTCGTTAAAGAAACTAAAAAATACTGTAATTATTGGTAATGAAACAATTAAAGCAATAAATAAAGAACTAAAAAACCAAATATTATATTTTGTCATCTTGGGACTGTTTCAAATATTTTCTTTTTTATTGTTGCGTCATATACTAGCAACTACTTCCAACCTGCTGCTGTCATTACTTCTAAAGCATCTGCTTGCCTTTTTCCATAATTAACAACTTTAGTTTTTAAATCTTGTTTAAAATCTAATCCCATATTTACAACAAGTGGATGTGGAGACACGCTCTTTATCATTGGATACTCAAAAGTGTTATTTACAATATGATTTTGAGCTTCCTCACTTAATAAAAACTCAACTAATTTAATTGCATTAGCTTTATTAGGAGCTCCTTTTACAAGTCCTGCACCACTAATGTTCATATGAGTTCCTCTTCCATCTTGATTAGGAAAGAATGGTTTTACTTTTTTAGCAGCTGCTTGTTGTTCAGAACCTTTTTTTCCTGAAAGCATAAGTGCTAAATAATAAGTATTTGCCACTGCTATATCTGCTTCTCCTGCAGCAACAGCAAGTATTTGAGCTCTATCATTTCCTTTAGGCGATCTTGCCATGTTAGAAACCACACCCTTTGACCACTCAGCTACTTTTCCTTTTCCGTTATTTTTAATTAATGAAGCTACAAGTGATTGATTATATATATTGTTTGAAGCTCTTATAACTAATCTTCCTTTCCACTTTGGATCAGCTAAACTCTCATAAGTTAAACCTGATAATTCTGAACCACTTACTCTTTCTGGGGCAAAATAAATAATCCTAGCTCTCTTTGCTATACCAGTCCATTTTGATGTTCTGAAGTTACTAGGTACAACAGATTTGATTGCTGGGCTAGTAAGTCCTCCTTGAAGATTAGCTTCAAAGGCTCCTAACCTTCCTGCATCTGCAGTTATGTAAAGATCTGCTTTACTATCTGCTCCTTCCTCAATTATTCTCTTTTCTAAAGCACCAGATTTTCCTGAAACAACATTCACTTTTATTCCTGTTTTTGCAGTGAATTTCTCATATAGTTGGACATCAGAATCGTAATGCCTTGCACTAAATATGTTTACTTCATTAGCTAATAGACTGCTTGTGAATGCTATTAAAATTAAATAGCTAATGAACATAGTTTTTTTCACTTATTTCCCTCGTTTTTGATAATGATTATCATTAACAATAAAATGATAATGATTATCATTCTCATAATTGTCGCACCCAAGGTTTAAAAAGTGTTGATAACTCATATGAAATAGAGTTTATAGACTTATGTTACAAATCAACCCTAAAAAATATAAGCCCATTAAAAATAAAACTATTCCAAACGCTATGAGGCCAAAGTTTAGAAATAAGGCTCAATCAAATATTTACTTCCTATCTCAAAGAAAAGTGACAAGTGAAAAAAAAGAAAAAATTTTAAAAAAAATTAAATTAATTAGTATTATAAGTTTTGTTTTGGTTGGTGGATATCTCTTATCTAACTAATCTTTGTTGACACAGAGCCTAGATTGTCAATAACCCCCTTATAAACCCCTTTACCTAAAATAGGAACAACGCCTACAGAAGAACCTGTAAAAACATAAAAATTAGTTTTATTTTTAATTTTATCTTTTTGTAATTTTTTTAAAACAAATAATAATGAATTCATTGGATTTATATATACAGTATTAGTATTGCCATTTACAAATTGATTTATTTTTTTATTAAAGATTTTTGTTTTAAGATTTTTTACATTTTGATTTTTAAATTTTTTTTTAGGACCAATTACAAATTTTACATTTGCACCAAAATCTGAACATAAATCACCAAGGGTTTTAATTCCTTTCTTTTTTTGTCTATAGCCTACTACTTCAATGCATGGAGCGATATGAACGATAAATTTTTTTATATTTTTTTTTGAAGCTTTTTGCTTTAAATCAAAAAAATTCTTTTTAATGAGATAGCAAACTTCTAATTCTATGCCCATTGTAAATTTATTAATTTTTACAGTTTTTTTGTTTTTAAGAACATTGTGCTTGTAAACAGATGCGTAAAATGGTTCTTTTTCTTTTAATTTTTTTAAAACAGGTAAACCTGTTCCAGCTGCTTTAAAACCACTTATGGGTTTTTGTATTTTACTCTCACATAATTTTCTAAATTTTTGAGCCTCTGAAATTTTTTTTGTATATCTTGAAGGCAATGGTGAAATAATTTTATTTTTAAGAAATGCGTTAACAATTCTATTCGCGTACTTATTTAAATTATTATTCATTAAATATCATCTCCAATATAAATATCCAAAGATAAAGCAGTTTCTACTAAAGAGTCTTTTCTTTCAACGTTTTTATACGTTCTAATACCTTCATCTATAGGTACATCCACAACTTTTCTATCTCTCCAGGCTACCATTCTATCAAATTTTTTTTGATTTAATAAATCAACGGCATATACCCCAAAAGCACTTGCTAAAATTCTATCACTAGCAGTTGGAGGGGCTCCTCGTTGTACATGTCCTAAAGAAGTTACTCTACATTCAACGTCAGTTTTTTTCATTAATTCTTGTGCTATATAATCCCCTATTCCACCTAATCTTTTTTCTCCATCCATATACTTATGTAAAACTGTACTACCGTCTTCTTTTTTTACTGCTTCTGCAACAACAATCAAGGAATGTTGTATATCGTATTTTTTCATAGAATTAAGTTTTTTAATTATACCGTCTATAGAATATTTTATTTCAGGTATAAGTATAATGTCTGCTCCACCCGCTATACCAGCGTTTAAAGCTATGTGGCCAGCATCTCTACCCATAACCTCGAGTATCATTGATCTTCTGTGACTTGCAGCAGTTGATTGTAAATTATCTAAAGCTTGCGTTGCAACATCAACAGCCGTGTGGAAACCAATTGAGCTTTCTGTTGCGCCAACGTCATTATCTATAGTTTTAGGTATAGCTACAATTTTCATGCCACCCTCTTTAGCAAGCCTTTTTAAAATTTGCATACTACCATCACCTCCTATAATAATTAGACCATCTAGTTTCAATTGATGGTAGCCCTCTATAATTTCTTTAGACCTATCCAAACTTTTTCCATCTTTAGTAGGAAATTTAAATGGGTTTCCTTTATTAGTTGATCCTAGAAAAGTACCCCCTTGTCTTAGAAGATATCCTCCAAAGGTCTTATGAGTTAATTGAACAGCCGCGACTGGTCTTTTCATTAATCCTGCTGTTCCGTCTTTAATACCAAAAACGTCCATATTATATTTGTTTTTTGCTCTAAAAAAGATTGATCTAATTGCTGCATTGAGGCCTCCACAATCTCCTCCACTTGTAAGAATTCCAATTTTTTTGTTACTCATTAATTTTAATTTTTCTTAAATATTTTTTTTTGAGATAAAGATGTTATAACATAAAAATTTCATAATGGAAAAAAAAGCAAAAATCATCGCTACTCTAGGACCAGCTATTTATAGCAATACAAAACTTAAACAACTTGTTAATCTTGGAGTTGATGCTTTTAGAATTAATTTCAGTCATAATACCAAAGGGATAAATAAAATTGTTTCAAAAATTAGAAAAATAGAAAAATCTGCAAATAAAAAATTGTCTTTAATAGCAGATCTTCAAGGTGTGAAGCTTCGTGTTGGGAAAATTAAAGAAGATAATCAAAGAATAAAATACAACCAAAAATATATTTTCGACACAAAAAAAAATATTGGTAATCATTTAAGAGTAAACTTCCCTTATCCTAAAATTCTTAAAAAATTAAAAAAAGGAAACAAAATATTAGTTGATGATGGAAAATTTACTTTTGTGGTCACTGGTAAAAAAGGTCTAACTGTATCTACAGTTTGTAAAAGTCAAAATTGCTTTATAAAAAGCAATAAAAGTGTTCACATTCCTAATTTTGATATCGCTTTTAATAATTTAACTTCTAAAGATAAAAAAGATATTAAATCTGCAATAAAACTAGGTTGTAATTGGATAGCCCTTTCATATCTTCAAAATGAAAAGCTAATTCTTGAAACAAGAAAAATAATAAAAAAAGATATGGGAATAATTTCAAAAATTGAAAATAAACATGCATTAAAAAATATTATAAAAATAATTAAAGCTACAGACTCAATAATGATTGCTCGTGGTGATTTGGCAATTGATATTGGTCATAGTGAAGTACCGAAAGTTCAATTAAGTCTTATAAAAAAATGTTCTCAATATTCCAAATCTGTTATTGTTGCTACTCAAATGTTGGAGAGTATGATTGAAAATAATACTGCTACTAGAGCTGAAATTAATGATATTGCCACAGCGATTTTTCAAGGAGCTGACACTGTAATGTTATCTGCTGAAGCAGCTATTGGTAAATTTCCAACTCAAGCTGTTTCAACAATGACAAAAACTATTCTTTCTACGGAAAAATATAAAAGACAGCATATTGAAGATTTTAAAAATTCAATAATTTCAAATAAAGATCCTGTAAAGTCTATTTTACTTTCAGTTAAAGATATCGCTTACAATTCAGATGTTAAAGCGATTATTGTTTTTTCAAATTCAGGAAAATCTGCAAAATTAGTATCTGCTATGAGACCTGCTGCAAAGATTGTTACAATCTCACCTAATATAAATGTCTCTAGACAAGTATCGTTACTTTGGGGTGTTCAATCTATAAATAGTCGTGATGCAAGCGGATGGAAAGATATGATGTCTATTTCAAAAGAAATCATAAAAAAACTTAAATTTATTAAAAAAAATGATTTCGTGGTGATTACTGCTGGCTTACCTTTTGGAAAAGCAGGTATGACAAATATGATAAGACTTTATAAAGTAGGGTCGTAATGGAAAATAACTATAGTGTAGAAGAAATTTTGAGTGCAATTGATGACCTTCAAAAAATTAAGAAAGAAAAAAAAATTACTTCAGTAAAAAATACTCCTAAAATTGAAAATTCTATTATTCCAAAAGATACTTTGAAACTAATTGAAGAAGCTGAAAAAAATAAAAATTAAATTAAGCCAGCAATTTGAATAGCCGTATCACACATTCTGTTTGAGAATCCCCATTCGTTATCATACCAAGAAAGTACTCTACTAAACTTCCCTTTAATAACTTGAGTCTGAGTTAAATCAAAAATTGAACTGTGCGGATTATGATTAAAATCTTTAGAAACTAAAGGAGCTGAGTTTGTTGCTAAAATACCTTTAAGAGGACCGTTAGCAGCTTTAATCATTGAATCATTAATACTTTCAGCTGTTACTTCCTTGTTTGGCACAAATGTAAGATCAATTAAAGATACATTAGGAGTTGGAACTCTTATTGCAGTACCATCCAATTTTCCTTTTAAACTTGGTAAAACAAGACTCATTGCTTTTGCTGCACCAGTAGATGTCGGTATCATTGCGTCTCCTGAAGCTCTGGCTCTCCTTAGGTCTTTATGAAGAGTATCTAATAATTTTTGATCACCTGTATAACTATGAATTGTAGTCATGTAGCCATACTCAATTCCAAAAGTATTTTCTAAAACCATCGCTACTGGAGCTAGACAGTTGGTTGTACACGATCCATTTGAGATTATATTATGTTCTTTTTTTAATTCTTTGCTATTAACCCCTTGAACAACAGTAAAATCTACCTCTTTAGCAGGAGCAGAAATAATTACTTTTTTAGCACCAGCTTCAATATGTTTTCCAGCTGAAGCTTTATCTAAAAAGAAACCTGTACACTCTAAAACAACATCAGCACCAATTTTACCCCATGGAAGTTTAGCAGGATCTTTTTCAGCAAAAACTTTAATTTTTTGATCACCAATTTGAAACCCTTCTGATGAAGTTTTAACCTCTTGAGTTAAAGTACCATGAGTACTATCAAATTTTATTAAATGTGCATTGGCTTCGACTGAACCAAGATCATTAATTCCGACAACTTGAATTTTACCTTTATAATTTTCTAGAAGAGCCCTTAAAATTAATCTTCCTATTCTTCCAAATCCGTTTATTCCGACTTTGATCATTTTTATACGTATTTAAATACAATCACAAAATATGCAACACAAATAATTGTTGCTATCCACAACATGCTACCCACTAAACCTAACCATGCCAAATGAATAAAAGCACTTCCTAATAAGGATACAAAAAGTCTGTCTCCTCTAGTTGTATCTAATCCTAAAATTCCTTTTCTAGGACTCCCTCCTGGAGAATATTTTTCCCAAATTAACATTACTGTTATACAAAGAGCTATGAAGATAAAAAATGAAGCTGTTTGCCAAGTCCATGCCATCCATGAAAATAAATCAAAATCAAAAAAACCTTTTTCTTTGGCTTTTCCAACATCGCCCCAAGTGGCTGCATGTAATTTTGTAAAAATCATACTCGGCCCATCGCAAACCCTTTAGCAATATAATTTCTAACAAAGTAAATTACTATTGCTCCAGGAATTATTGTTAAACTTCCCGCTGCTGCAAGAAGACCTAGTTCGTATCCAGAGGTGCTCGCTGTTCTTGTCATCGTTGCTGCTATTGGTTTCGCCTCTGTTGCTGTTAAAGTTTTGGCCAATAACAACTCAACCCAAGAAAACATAAAACAGAAAAACATTGTGATACCTATTCCTGCAGCAATTGTGGGAATAAATATTTTGAAGAAAAATCTATTAAAAGAGTAACCATCTACATAAGCTGTTTCATCTAACTCTTTTGGTACAGCTGACATGAATCCCTCTAAAATCCATACAGCTAAAGGAATGTTAAATAAGCAGTGTGAAAGAGCTACAGCTATATGAGTATCAAACAAATTAACAGATGAATAAAATTGGAAGAACGGTAAAGCAAATACAGCCGGTGGTGCCATTCTATTTGTTAAAAGCCAGAAAAATAAATGTTTATCACCTAAAAATTTATACCTAGAAAAAGCATAAGCAGCAGGTAAAGCAGCTGCAACTGAAATAATCGTATTAAATACTGTATAGGTAATTGAATTTACATAACCCATATACCAAGTGCTATCTGTAAAGATCTTTACATAATTCTCAGTTGTAAATTCTCGTGGCCATAAAGAATAAGTATTTATAATCTCAGTCGTTGTCTTAAAGGACATGTTAATCAACCAATAAATTGGCAACATTAAAAAAATTATATAAAGCGTTGGTACTAACCACTTATATTTCTTCATGACCTAACCTCATTTTTCATCATTAAACTATAAAATACCCAACACACTAACAGCACTATAAAGAAATATATTAATGACATTGCAGCTGCAGGACCCAAATCAAATTGACCTAAAGCCATCTTAACTAAATCTATGGATAAAAATGCTGTTGCATTTCCTGGCCCGCCACCTGTTAACACGAATGGTTCAGTGTAAATCATAAAGCTATCCATAAATCTTAAAAGAATAGCTAACGTTAAAACTTTTTTCATTTTTGGAAGTTCAATGTATCGAAAAGTTGCCCAACGACTCGCCCCATCAATTTCAGCAGCCTGGTAATAAGCTGGTTGAATTGAATTTAATCCAGCATAAGATAAAAGCACTACAAGTGAAGTCCAGTGCCAAACATCCATTAATATAGTGGTAAACCAAGCATCACCAGGTTGTTGAGTGAAATTGAAATCAAACCCAATAGCATTTAGAGAATAACCAAGAAAACCTATGTCAGGTAATGCAAATATATTCCACATTGCACCTACAACATTCCATGGAATTAAAAGAGGCATCGACATTAGAATTAAACAGACAGGAACACCCCAACCTTTTTTCGGCATTGTTAAAGCTATTCCAATACCAAGTGGTATTTGGATTAATAGAATTATAAATGTAAAAGCAATTTGTCTTCCTAAGGCATCGTGAAATCTCTCAGATAAAAGAATTTGTTTAAACCATCTTGTTCCCTCCCAAGCAAATACGTTGTTACCGAATGTCTCTTGGAAAGAGTAATTAACTACTGTCATTAATGGAATAGCTGCGTTAAACGCTACTAAGACAAAAACCGGAACAACAAAGAACCAAGCTTTTTGATTTATAGTTTTATTCATTATTCAATTATCCAGTTATCTCCATAAACGTAAGTATATTTTTGATTAAAGTTAATATGTGCACTTCCGCTTGGAATTTCTGTAGAAGCATTAGATAAAACTTTGATTGTCCCCCCGGTACACTCTGTGTCAATTATTTTGTGTCTTCCAGTATTGCTAACTCTTTTTATTTTCACAGGAATGCCTTTGTCAGAAAAATTAATAAATTCTGGCCTTATTCCTAATTGTGTTTTTTGAAAATTATTTTTTTTAATATTTGAATTGCTTTGTATTTCTTGACCTGCAAAATTTATTTGTCCGTTTTTTATTTGGCAAGGTAAAATGTTCATTCCTGGAGATCCAATAAAGTGACCAACAAAAGTATGTTTTGGTTTTTCAAATAATTCTACAGGAGTTCCAGTTTGAACTATTTGCCCTTCGTGCATAACCACTACCTGATCTGCAAAAGTTAAGGCTTCCGTTTGATCATGTGTAACGTAAATCATTGTTCGGTTTATTTTTTGATGCAATTCTTTTAATTTAGATCTTAAAATCCATTTTAGATGTGGGTCAATCACAGTTAAAGGTTCATCAAACATAATTACATTAACGTCAGATCTGACTAATCCTCTTCCCAACGAAATTTTTTGTTTACCATCAGCTGTCAAACCAGAGGCTCTATTATTTAAGGTTGATGTTAATTCTAACATTTCTGCTATTTCTCTAACTTTAGAGTCAATTTCTGTATCAGAAAGACTTCTATTTTTTAAAGGAAAAGCTAAATTGTCATAAACTGACATCGTGTCATAGATGACAGGAAATTGAAATATTTGGGCTATATCTCTTTCAACAGGATTTAAAGATGTAACGTTTTTATCATCAAATAAAATATCTCCTTTAGACGGTTTTATTAATCCAGAAATAATATTTAATAGTGTTGTCTTTCCACATCCTGAAGGACCTAATAATGCGTAAGCTCCTCCATCTTTCCAATCAATGTTTACATCTCTCAATACTAAATCTGCATCAGTATAATTAGAAACGTAACTGTGGCTTAAATTATTTAGTGTTATTTTAGCCATGATTTACTAGTCTATTGTTTTCATCAAAATATAAAAATTCATCTACGTTCATAAATAATTTTGTATTTTCACCAATATTTTTTTGCTGTATTCCATTAGATAAAGACACCCAATTTAAGTTACCATTAGTAAAATGTATTAAACTTTCTGAGCCACTAAGCTCAGAAATTAAAACTTTTCCATTAATTTCAACCGTATTATTTCCCTCTTTGTAAGTTGTTATATTATGAGGTCTAATTCCTATTTTATAATTACCATCTTTAATTTTAACATTTGATTTCCACTGAACACTGTTATCAGTTAATTTGCAGGTATCTCCACTTTTAGAAATTTCTGCAATATTCATTGGTGGATCACTGAATACTTTCGCTGAAGTTAAATTTTCAGGTTTATTATAAACATCTAAAGTCTTTCCATATTGAATAATTTTTCCTTCTAGAATAGTAGCTGTATTTCCACCAATCATAAGAGCATCAGATGGTTCTGTTGTTGCATAAACAACAATACATTCTCTGTCCTCAAATAATTTCGGAAGTTCTTCTCTTAGTTCTTCTCGAAGTTTAAAATCTAAATTTGCTAAAGGCTCATCTAATAAAATTAAATCTGAGTCTTTTACTAATGCTCTTGCTAAAGCTGTTCTTTGTTGCTGTCCTCCAGATAATTCGTCAGGTTTTTTATTTAGCATTGCAGATAATTTTAATAATTCTGCAACCTTTCCAACTCTTTCTTTTATTTCATCTGAATTAACGCCGATTATTTTTAAAGGCGATGCTATATTTTCAAATACTGTAAAACTTGGGTAATTAATAAATTGTTGATAAACCATAGATACATTTCTTTTTTGAACTTGTTTACCAGTAACATTTTCTCCATTAAACCAGATTTCACCTGAGGTTGGTTTGTCCAAGCCTGCCATGATTTGCATTAAAGTTGTTTTTCCAGCTAAAGTTGATCCAAGGAGGACATTAATGGTATTTTTTTCTAATTTAATATTTGTAGGATAAATATGAGTTTCTATTCCAACTTTTTTTTCTACGTTTTTTAATTCTAGGCTCATAGTTTGTAATTTAGTTTTAAAAAAAGGGGGCAGCAAGTGCCCCCTTTTCAATTTAGATTAACCTCTAACTATTTCCAAGCTCTCGCGTATGGAACAGTTTTTCCTTGAGGTTTCTCATTACGTTTAGCTTTTGGTGAACCTTTTTTATTTAACCAATAAGAAGCTTCTCTTGGTTTATTAAGTCTAGGTCCACATCCACCGTATGCGTTACTACCTTTATCAGCAGCTTCCATACGAGACATTACTAAGTCCATCTCTTCTGCAAGACGATCCATAGCTTGTTGTGGAGTAAACGCACCTGAGTTTACATCTCCAATTTGTTGCCACCAGATTTGTGCTAACTTCGGATAATCCGGAACGTTAATACCTGTTGGTGACCAAATATTTCTATTGTCAGATCTGTAGAATTCTACAAGTCCACCTAATGCATCAGCTCTTTCTGTGAAAGATTTGTGATCGATTGAACTATCTCTAATGATAGTTAAACCAACGTGACTTTTCTTTAGGTCTACAGTTTTTGATACAACGAATTGAGCGTACAACCATGCAGCTTTTCTATTTTTAACTGGTGTAGACTTAAATAAAGTCCATGATCCAGCATCTTGATATCCAAGCTTCATGCCTTCTTCCCAATAAGGTCCTTTTGGTGATGGACCCATTCTCCATAACGGCTTACCGTTAGAGTCAACAACTTTATTGTTAGGATTTTTTCCTACTAAAGATGCTGTGAACGCAGTGTACCAGAAAATTTGCTGAGCAACGTTTCCAGAAGATAGAGACGGTAAAGACTGATAAAAGTCCATTGCCGCTGCACCTGGAGGCGCATAGTTTCTTAACCACTCATCCCATTTTCTAATTGCGTATACTGCAGCTGGACCGTTAGCAGCTCCACCTCTTGTTACAGAAGCTCCTACAGGGTTACAAGAACCTTTTTCCATTCTTATTCCCCATTCGTCTACTGGTATACCATTAGGTTTTCCAACATCACCTGCTCCAGCCATTGATAACCACGCATCAGTCATTCTCCATCCTAAGTCAGGAGCTCTCTTACCGTAGTCCATGTGACCGTATATTCTTACACCGTCAATATTTTTTACATCATTTGTAAAATACTTTGCGATGTCTTCATAAGCAGACCAGTTTAAAGGAACACCTAACTCGTATCCGTATTTCGCTTTAAATCCTTTTTTAATTTCAGGTCTATCAAACCAATCTTTTCTAAACCAATAAAGGTTAGCAAATTGTTGGTCAGGTAATTGATATAAGTCTCCATCTGGTCCAGTTGTGAACTGTTTACCGATGAAATCATTTATATCTAAAGTTGGTAAAGTTACATCTTTACCTTCTCCAGCCATCCATTTTGTTAAATTAACTGCTTGTTGCATTCTAGCGTGAGTACCAATCAAATCAGAGTCATTGATGTACGCATCGTAAATACTAACGTTAGTTTGCATTTGTGTTTGCACAGCCATTACAACATCACCTTCACCGAGTAACTGGTGATTTACTTTAATCCCAGTGATTTCTTCAAAAGCTTTTGTTAAAACTTTTGACTCATACTCGTGCGTTGGAATAGTTTCAGACAATACTTTAATAGACATTCCTTTGAATGGCTTTGCAGCATTGTGGAACCACTCTAGTTCTTTCTCTCTCTCTTTTGCAGATAAAGTTGAAAGACTAAATTCTCCATTAGACCATTTCTTGATTGCAGCCATATGACCGTCTGCAAAAGCACTAGAAATAGTTACGATTGAAAATGACACAGCAACAGCTAAGAAAGTTTTTAATGTTTTAAACATTGTTATTTCCCCCATTGTTGTTTTTAATGATGCATTATTGAACCAAAAATAACCCAAAGTGTACAGCCCTTTATTAGTTAATTATGCAACTATAAAGTGTGTTAATTGCTTAAAGTTTTTTTGATTGCTGCTGACCAGCCTTTTAAAAGTTTATTTCTTGAAGGATTTTTCATTTTCGGTGAGAACTTTTTATCTAGATGCCAATTTTTAGAAATATCTTTTAAAGACTTGTAAACTCCAATTTGTAAACCTGCCATAAAAGCTGCGCCGAGAGCTGTAGTTTCTTGAACTTTAGGTCTAAGAACTTTTACATTTACTATGTCAGATAAAAATTGTGAAAACCAATTATTCATTACCATTCCACCGTCAACTTTTACAATTTTAGGTCTTAAACCATCGTGTTTCATAGCTTCAAATAAATCATAAGTTTGATAAGCAACAGCTTCTATTGTAGCTCTTACTATTTCCTTCGGACTTGTATCTCTAGTAATTCCACTTAGAACTCCTCTAGCGTTTGCATCCCAGTAAGGAGCTCCCAGTCCTGTAAAAGCTGGAACAAGATAAATATTATTGTTATCTTTTAAAGATTTCACAATTTTTTCTGTCTCTGGTGCTTTCTTAAAAAATTTCATTCTATCTCTGAGCCATTGGACACCTGCACCTGCTATAAAAATTGATCCTTCCATGGCATATGTTGTCTTGCCGTTAATTCTATATGCAATTGTTGTTAACAGTCTATTTTTTGAATAAATCTTTTTGCTACCTGTATTAAGTAAAACAAATGCTCCAGTGCCATATGTGCTTTTTAGAGAGCCTGGTTCAAAACAACATTGGCCAATAGTAGCTGATTGCTGATCTCCTACTACTCCGTTAATTGGTATAGACTTGCCTGTAATCGATGAATGAGTTTGACCGTAATCATCAGCACAATCTTTTACTTCAGGAAGAATATGTTTTTTGATCTTTAATAAATTTAAAATCGTATCATCCCATTTATTTGAACTAATATTATAAATCATTGTTCGACTAGCATTTGAAGCATCAGTAGCGTGTATTTTTCCTCGAGTTAATCTCCAAATTAAAAAACTATCGATGGTTCCAAACAATAATTGTTTTTTGTTCATTAGTTGTTTAGCTTTAGAAACATTATCAAGTATCCATTTAATTTTTGTTCCTGAAAAGTAAGAGTCAATTAAAAGACCTGTTTTGTTAAAGATCATTGTATCTTTATTTTGTTTTCTTAATTTTTTGCAAAACTCTTCTTGTCTACGATCTTGCCAGACTATTGCATTGTAAACTGGCTTACCTGTTTTTTTGTCCCACAAAACAGTAGTTTCTCTTTGATTGGTTATACCTATACTTAAAATTTCACCTCTTAGTTTTTTTGTTTTTTGAATAACATCTTTTAAAGTTTTTAAAGTTGTTCTCCAAATTTCTTCTGGATTATGTTCAACCCACCCACTTTTTGGAAAGTACTGTGTAAATTCTTTTTGTGACGAATAAACTGGCTTTCCTTTTAAATCAAAAAGTATCGATCTGTTCGATGTAGTCCCAGCATCAATCGAGATAATAAATTTCTTCACCTAAATGACTCCCAGTCTAATTCTAATTTTTTGTCATCAACAATAGCATTGATCATGCCCAGCATTAAAGGTAATTTTTTTTGATCAAAATCTTCATTTACCTTTTTTGCGATCTCTTTTGCTAAATCTGCTCCTTCAACTGTTACTTTTTCCATTTTTGTTTTTTTAGCCTCAGAAAAAGTTAATCCTTCTCCAATGTAAGATCCCATTTTTGCATTTCTTCCTCCACCTGAACTAACATAAAGGTCTCCTAAACCTGCTAGACCTTTCACAGTTTCTTTTTTGCCTTTAAGATGTTCAACAAAAATTTCCATTTCGTGAATGGATTGTTTTATCAAAGCTGATGCCGTATTTAAGTAATTTTTTTCTCTTACTTCATCAGAAATATTTTTACTACACAAACCTTTTGCTGCACCAACTGCCATTGAAAAAATATTTTTTATTGCAGCTGAAACCTCTACACCATTTAGATCATCTGAATGTGATGTGTGGTAATAATTTGTATTAAGCATATCTGCTATTTTTTTTGCAGTTTGAATATCTTTATTTGCAATCACAACACTGCTGTGCACTCTATTGACTAAACCTGCTGCTAGACATGGTCCGCCTACAGCTGAAATGTCTACTTTATAAACTCCTCTATCCTTTAATAATCTTTCAAGTTTATCTACTAATAATTCATATTGATTATTATGAATGCTTAAACCTTTTGTAAGCATAAGTAAGTTTGGAATTTTACCATTTTTAAAAAGTCTGCTTAATTGATCGGCAACCCACTCAATACCTTTAGAGCTTATGCCAAGGACAATTAAATCTACCTTTGATTTTAATAGTTCCTCAAATCTTTCAAATTTAAAGATTTTTATTTCTTTGGGAATCTTTGTGTTTAGACCTGGATGCAAATTATTATTTTTTTTAAACTGATCTATAAATTCATTCTCTAAATGAGTTCCAACTATATTAATATCATGATTATTATCTAAACAGGGTAAAGCAAAAGCTGACCCCATTGCACCTGCACCGATAATTACAATTTTTGACATTAATCTTTAAATAATATTTTTCTGAAAATTAAAAAAATCGATATTAGCTCAATTTTTCCAATTATCATAAATAAAATTAAACTAATTTTTGATGATGTTAATAGATTAGCAAAATTTAAATTTTGCATATTATACATTTCAGAATTTACAGTATTCGTTAAAGTTAATATTGATAATTTAAACGATCTTTCAAAACCAATATCGTCAACGACTAAAAGACTTGATAAGATTAAAAGACTTAAAAAAAATGAAATAAATATCAAAAAAGATATTTTGATATGATCATCTGAGATTTTTTTATCTGATCCAAATATTGTCTTATTAACTATACTATTTGGACTTATTAGTTTAATAATTTCGGAGGACGTAATTTTCAATAGTATATAAAATCTAGTGAGTTTAATTCCTGATGAATTAGAAATCAGAGAACCTCCGATAATTGTAATCAATAGAAAGTATAAACTTAAATTGTTATCAGACTCCATTAGTGTAAGTCCAGAATTTGATAAACTACTAGTTACACTAATAATAATATCTAAACCTTCATAATTGTTAAAATATATAAAACAACAGAGTATAATGGACAATAGTAGTAAATATAAATCTTCTTTATGATCTTTAATTAAAATATTCTTATTAAAAAGATTTAAAAGTAAATAAAAATTCAGCATAGAAATAATAAACGATAAAATAATAATAATTTTTTGGAAATTTGACGAAATGATTTTACTCAAATTTTCTATTGGTAAAAATCCTCCACCAGAAATCAGTGTCATACTTAAATTAAGTGAATTAAATAATCGAACCCCTGATAAATTAAGTAAACTTAGAATTATGATACTAAGTAAAGAATAAATTATAAATATTTTAAGTAAATTATCTTTTATATTATTCTCAAAACTAACATTATTATCTCCAGAATAAGTAAGATTAGTCATTTTATAATTAAACGATTTATTTGAAAATATTATTAATAAAAAAAACAGAAAAAATAAACCTCCTAACCATTGTGAAGAAGATCGCCAAAGAATAAGGGTGGGATCAAGATATTTAATTTCTTTAAAAATTGAAAAACCTGTACCTGTTAATCCTGAGATAGACTCAAATATAGAATTAAGGAATGTGACTTGATAATTGCTTAAATAAAAAGGTATAGATATTAGAATAGATGTTAAAATGTAAGTAAAAACTATCAGAATTAATTGCTCAATAAAATTAATTTTTTTTTGACTTTTTTTTCCATAATAGAAAAAACTTAATCCCATAAATACTGAAATTACTAAAGTAATAAGATAGGTTTCAATACTTAAAAAATAATCAAAATATGCTGCATATAAAATATTTATAAATGAGAGAAAACTTACTGGAAAACAAAATAAGCTTAGATAAAAACTAATCCTTTTGAAATTCATTAATATTATATTGTGCCTAGACTAAAAATATTCTCAACTGCTTTAAGCTCTTCTCTTTTAGCTAGAAATACTACAAGATCATTTTTTTCAAAGATAAAATTAGACCTTGGAATTATAACTTTATCTTTTCTTACAATTGCACCAATTCTAATATCTTCAGGTAGATTTGAGTCTCGAATTTTTTTGTTTACTAATTCAGATTTCTCAGAGATTTTTGCTTCAATAAATTCATATTCTCCATCCAATAATGAATACACTGTGCCTATACTTCCTCTATGTACATGTTCCATAATTCTTGAAACCGTAGTCATCCTTGGGTCGACTAGATCATCTATATTTAATGAATCTTGTAGAAGATTGTAGTTAGTCTTATTAACTATTGCGATTGTTCTTTTTTTTAAGCCAGTCTTTTCTGCCAAAACACAAGCCATCATATTATTTTCATCATCATTAGTTAGAGCTAAAACTGTTTCTGAACCTTCTAAATTAGCCTCTTTAAGTATTTCTTCATCTAAAGCATCGCCATTTATTACTATTGAGGAAGATAATTCGTTTGCAATTTCTTCTGCCCTTTGTTTATTCTTTTCAATTATCTTAACTCTTACATCCTCAAAATTCTCTTCAAGCATTTTAGCTAATTGTAAACCAATATTTCCTCCACCAATTATCAAAACATTTTTTGCAATTTTTTCTTCATGACCAAATGCTTTAAGAATCGGATTTAATTGATCGCTACTTACTACAACATAAACATTATCATCTTCTAATATCTGATCATCTTTTTTTAAGTAAATAAATTTTTCTTTTCTCAAAGCACCTAATATATTTGCTTTAAAATCTGGAAATTTCTCTGTTAATTTTTTTAATGGTATATTTTTTATTGGACAATTTTTTTCGATTGAAATTTCTAGCATTTTTACTTTATTTTTACCAAATGGTACATTATCTAACGCTCCTGGAGCTTCTAACCTTCTGTATAAAGATTTAGCCACTTCACGCTCTGGAGAAATGATTACATCAATTGGAATATTTGATTTGTTGAATAGTTTACCCCATTTGCCCTCTAAAAAATCTTTTGTTCTAATACGTGCTATTTTTTTTGATACATTAAATAATGAACTAGCTAATTGACAAACAATCATGTTAGTTTCGTCATTTCTAGTAACAGCAATTATCATATCTGCTTTTTCGGCGCCGGCATTTTCTAATACAGAAGGTAAAGAAGCTCTTCCAACTATACCCTTTACATCTTGTGCATCATTTATTTTTTTAATATCTTCTGATGATTGATCTATTATAGTAACTGAGTGACCTTGGGCAGACAGTTGTTTGCTTATCGAGAAGCCTACTTTACCGGCTCCACATATAATAATATTCATTTTTAATTTATTCCTTTAATTCCGAGAGATTTTAGCTTTCTATGTAAAGCAGACCTTTCCATACCTATAAAGTCTGCAGTTTTCGAGATGTTACCGTGGTGTTTTTTTAACTGGGTTGTTAAATATTCTTTTTCGAAATGTTCTCTAGCTTCTTTTAAAGGCGATTGAAATGATTGTTCCAAGATGTTTTTATTCTCTTTTGTTTTATCAGATGAGTTAAGAACATCATCAATTATTTGATTAATTTTTTCTTTACTTTCGTTGTAAGATAATATGGTAATTCTTTCCACTAGATTTCTTAGTTCTCTAACGTTACCAGGCCAATTGTAGGTGTATAAATTATCATTTTTAATATCTATATCTGGTTTATGAACGCCGTTAATCTCTGAAAGTTTGTTTTTAAAATAATCAATTAATAAAGGAATATCCTCTGTTCTTGAGGATAATGAGTTTAATTCTATTGGCACAACATTGAGTCGATGAAAAAGATCTTCTCTAAATTTTCCTTCATTAACTAATTCATTTAAATTTTTTGAAGTAGATGAGATAAGTCTAATATTTACATTAATATCTTTTGAGCCATTTAATCTCTTGAATTTTTGATCTATTAATACTCTCAATACATTTGCTTGGGTTTCATAGGGTATTTCTGAAACCTCATCAATTAATAAAGTGCCTTTGTTTGCTCTTTCTAAAGCACCAAAAGAAATATTTCCATCATCAAATTCCTCACCAAACAATTCTTTTTCATAAGTTTTTTCTTTTAACAAAGCAGCATTTATAATTATAAACGGTTCTTTTTGACGTGATGAATTTTTATGAATTTTTCTTGCTACTAACTCTTTACCAGAACCTGTAGGTCCTGAAATTAATATTCTGCTATCGGATGACGATAATTTTTCTATAGTTTTTTTAACTTTAATTAAAGATGGACTTTTACCAATTAAATCAAAAGAATGAAATAATTTATTTTCAATAATATCTTTTTCTTTTTTTAATAATGCAGATTCCAATCCTCTATTAACATAATTTAAAATTTTCTCTTTAGAGAATGGTTTTTCAATAAATTCATAGGCGCCTAACCTAATAGCCTCTACAGCTATTTGGACAGTTGCATGACCTGAAATCATTATAACTGGCGTAAGCTTATTTTTTCTATTTACTAATTTAAGTAGATCGATCCCATCTTTATTAGGTTTATCTAGTTTAATATCTATAATCGCAAGGTCTGGTAAACGATTATTAATTTCTATAATAGCCTGATCATAGTTTGCTGCTGACCTTACTTTAAAATTTTGTTCCTCCAAAATATTACATATTAAAAAACGTATATCTGGATTGTCGTCAATTACTAATATTTCTTTATGCATATTTAGGTAGTGAAATTCTGACTATTGCCCCTTTTTTATTTTTTTTGTTTTTAATTGAGAATTTTCCTGAATGCTCATTTATAATTTTCGTTACTATAGGTAAACCCAATCCCGTTCCTGTTGTTTTTGTAGTGAAATAAGGCGTCATTGCTTTCTTGGCGTCTGTAATACCTTTGCCGTTATCAATAATTAATATGTCTATATAGTCATTATTATCAACTATTTCTATGTCAATATTTCCTTTAAAATTAGCCTCTTTTTGAGATTGTTCTAACAATGATTCTTCCGAATTTTTAATAAGATTAATAAAGACTCTGTTTAATTGATCGATGTCTCCATTTATAAATATATTTTTAGATTGTTTGTTAAAATTAATTGAATTCTTTGAAGATAATTTTATAAAATCTAATGATTTATTGATTAATTTAATTATGTCAATTTTTTTAAGTATGGGTGCAGGCATTCTCGCAAAATTTGAAAATTCATTAACTAACTTTTCAATATCTTTTATCTGTCTATTAATAGTTTCTAAATATTTTTCAAAATTTTTACTATCGTTTGTTAATTTACTTTTGTATTTTTCACGCAGACTATCTATTGAAAGTTGAATCGGAGTTAAAGGATTTTTTATCTCATGAGCTAATTTTCTGGCTACGCTTTCCCAAGCCTCATACCTCTCATTTATTAATAGTTTATCTTGTTGCTCCTTGAGTCTTTCGATCATCAAATTAAAGTTTTGATTTAACTGCTTAAATTCCTCATCAGTTTCTAGTGCTTCAGGAACTTTTACATCTAAATTACCTCTACTTATAGAATCAGAAGCACCAATCAAATTAATAATTGGTTTAGTCAATCTTGAAGCAAATGTAATGGCAATAGAGGTGGATAAAAATAATAATAAAGTAACTACAATTATATAAATAATTGCAAAAGTAACTTTTATGCCAGTTTGACTGTTTTCTATGGAGTAATAAAAACTTACAGCTTGTTCTGTTTCATTAAGATATCTTAAAATTTCAGGATCAATATTTCTTGATATATATAAATACGTATCAACTAAGGAAGTTAATTTAGTCATTACAGTAGTTTTATTTTCTAAACTTCCTGAAATAAAAACTGGTTTTCCCTCTAATGCTTGATCATAATTTTCATCAGCGGGTATAATAAATTCCTCGGTAATATCCCTTACATCAGATAACAATATATTGCCTAAGCTATCAATTAAATAAATGTCATCAATTCTTCTTAAAATTTTTTCCGATCTCATTATTTGTTTAAATCGATTAGGGTTTGAATAGTAAAATGTAGAAGCACGATTTAAACCAACGCTCATTAAAATCACATCAGATAAAACATTTTCTTTGCTTTCTTCTAAATAATTTTTTGCAACATCATATGAATTATTTACAGCGTTTGTAATTTGTTTATCGAAATATTTTTGTATACCAAAATTAAAAATAAATAATGAAAAAATCGCAACAATCAAAGATGGTATGACTGTAAATAAGGAGAAAACAGAAATATATTTTAAATTTGTTTGTGATCCTTTTTTATTTTTTTTTCCAGTATAATAAAATCTGTAAAAATTTCTAAAAATCAGTGTAAAAAAAACAAATAACAAGAAAATGTCGATAATTAATAATGTTTGTAAATTTTTATCAGTTAAAGGGATAAAACCCTCATTTATGAAAGTAAGAAATGTAGTAATCCCCATAAAAATACATAAAAATGAAGATAAAATAATCCAATTAAAATTTTTTATTATCCTAAACATTCCAAATAACCATTAAAAATTTATATAAATATAATATAAGTTAATACCATGAGTTTTTGTTTAATTATTCTTGCAGGAGGTAATAGCCATAGATTTCGGTCTAAAATTGGCAAAGCTTATCAAAAAATAGGGGGCAAATCATTAATAGAAATTAACCTTATTAAAGCGCGTAAATTTAAAGAAATTAAAAAGATTATTCTTGTCTATAACAAAAAAGACATCAAACGAGTCAAGTCACTAAGTCTTAAAAATGTGAAATTGATAATTGGGGGAAAAAGTAGGCAACAATCAACATTTAACGCTTTAAAGAGTTTAAAAAATCAAAAAGGGATATCTAAAGTTTTAATACATGATGTTGCTAGACCTAATTTTTCAACAAAATTATTTAGCGCTATCATAAAAAATATGAAAAATGCTAGAGCAGTAGTGCCAAAAGTTAATGTTCAAGATGCAGTCAAACAAATAATCGACTCCAGTAAAGAGGAGTATATAGTTGGGAAAAAAAGACATAATCTTTTTTTGACTCAAACACCTCAAGCTTTCAATTTAAAAGAAATTTATCATTTGCATAAAAGTAATTTTGGTAAATATAAAGATGACGATATTTCTTTGTATATGGATCTTAATAAAGTCAAATTCATTGAAGGTGAAAAAAATAACTTTAAAATTACTGATATCTCAGATTTTGAAAATCTTAAGAATATTTATAAATTTAAACAGCGCGTTGGAATAGGATTTGATGTGCACAGATTAGTGCCAAAAAGAAAACTTTATTTAGCTGGTTTAAGAATTAAATCGAAAGTAGGTACACTAGGTCATTCAGACGGAGACCCCGTTCTTCATTCAGTAACTGATGCTATTTTAGGTGCTTGTAAAATGGGTGATATCGGTCAAATGTTTTCAGATAAAAATAAAAAAATTAAAAACATAAGATCTACAATTTTACTTCAAAAAATAATGGAGCAAATAAGATTTAAAGGTTATTTCATAAATAATATTGATATTAATATTATTACTCAAACACCTAAAATCAAAAATTATAAAAACAAAATGATAAATAATATTGCTAAGCTTTGTGAAATTTCAAAAGAAAAAATAAATATTAAAGGGAAAACTGCGGAAAAACTTGGTGTGATAGGTAAAGAAAAAGCAATTGCATGTGAAGTTATATGTTCGGTAATAAAATATGATTAAAACTTTCAATTATTTATTTGTTACTTGTTTTGGTATTGGATCAATAAGATTTGCTCCTGGGACAATAACGTCTCTTATAACAACTATTTTTCTATACAGCTTATTTCATATAGTTAATTTATCAAACAACGCTATTTTTATAATTTTATTAATAGTTTTTATTTATTCTTTTTATGCAGTGTCTGAATATATAAAATATAATGAAAACAAAGATCCTAAAGAAGTTGTTATAGATGAATTCATAGGACAATCTATCCCAATTTATCTATATGAAATAGCTCACGGAAGTTCGAAAGGATCTCATGAAGCAGTTCTATTTTATTTATATTTTTTTATTTTGTTTAGATATTTTGATATCAAAAAGCCTTTTCCAGTCGATTTTTTTGATAAAAAATTTAAAAATAGTTTTGGAGTGATAATAGACGATGTAGTTGCTGGTTTGTATGTAGTTCTTACATTAATAATTTATATGGTAATAAAATCAAAATTTTTCTAATGAGTTTAAATACAAAGATAATTTCATTAATCAAAAGAAAAAAGATGAAACTTGCGATTGCGGAATCTTGTACTGGGGGAATGTTGTCTAGCGCTATTACCTCTGTAAGCGGATCATCAAAAGTGTTTACAATGGGATTAGTCACCTACTCAAATCAAGCCAAAATAAATATATTAAAAGTTCCTCAAAAAATAATAAAAAAATATGGCGCTGTAAGTGTTCAATGCTGTTTAGCTATGGTTAATAATTTAAATAAAATAAGCAAATCAAAAGTTTGTGTTTCAATAACAGGTATAGCCGGTCCTAAAGGTGGTTCTAAACAGAAACCAATAGGTTTAGTTTATATCGGAATTAGAGTTGGAAAAAAGGTTATTGTAAATAAATGTAACTTTAAAAATAGAGGTAGAGCTTTTATTCAAAGACTAACAGTAAAAAAATCTCTTAATCTATTATTAAAATTAATTAAATAGGATAACTAAATTCTGGGTTAACAATAAAATTCAGCAAATGAGCCGTAAAACTATTTAATAATAAAAATATTCCAAAAGCGTTAAGATAAAGAATAAAAACTAAGAAATTTCTTGCTCTTTTTTTTGCTAAAAGATTTTTATTTTCAGGCACCCAATCTTTATTTGGTGACTTAAAATCATAAGAAAACATCCAGTAAGTTATATCGCTTTCATTAGGATCGCCAGTTCTAATTTTTTTAATATATGAAGCTAAACTTTTAAAGGTAAAAATAAAAACTACTAATAAGACTGTTATAACTAACATTATTTATATAACCGCACTGCCCTTTCCTCAAAAGCTTTAGCAATTTTATTTAAACCAAGCTCGAAAGATTTTTTCATTATTCCATTTAAAACTGGATTTTTCAATTCAAAATCAATAAAAAATTCTAGTTGCGTATTATTATTTATTTCTTTGAAATGCCATTCATTTTTTAAGTGCTTTAGAGGACCATCTAAATTCGTAACAATAATTTTATCAGTTTTCTTGTGATAGGAAACATGGCTTGAAAATGTTTCATTTAAAATACTTTTACCAACTTTTAAATCACCATTAAAAGTAATTAGATCTGAACTTTCGTTCTTATCGAAAATCTTACCTTCAATGCACCAAGGGACAAATTCTGGATATTTTTCAATATCAAGAACCATTTCGACAAGTTGATCTTTTTTACAGGGAATAATTTTTTTTAGTGTTGCGGATGACATACAAGCTTTTTATTTCTTGCGTCTTGTAATCTTCTGAAATCTTCATCAGCGTGATATGATGACCTGGTCAATGGTGACGAAGAAACAAGTAAGAAGCCTTTTGTTTTTGCAATATTCTCAAATTCTTTAAATTCATCCGGATGATAATATCGATCTAAAGGATGATGCTTTGCTGAAGGTTGGAGGTATTGACCTATTGTAATGAAATCAACTTCTGCTGATCTCAAATCATCCATCACTTGTATTACCTCCTCTTTTGTTTCTCCTAAGCCAACCATAATGCCTGACTTGGTAAAAACTTTTTTATTAAATACCTTTGCATTTTTAAGTAATTCTAATGAAGCAAAATATCGAGCGCCAGGTCTTACTTTTGTATAAAGTCTAGGAACTGTTTCTATATTATGATTGAAAACATCTAAGTCTGCTGCTAAAACTTTTTTATATGCATCGCCTTTTCTTAAAAAATCAGGCGTTAGAACTTCAATAGAGGTCTCAGGATTTTTTTCTCTTGTAGCTTTAACAACTTTATAAAAATGTTCTGAACCTCCGTCTTCAAGATCGTCTCTATCAACAGATGTAATTACTACATGTTTTAAATTAAGATCTTTTACTGCATTAGATATTTTTAATGGCTCAAAAATATCAAGTTCAGTTGGTTTACCAGTTTTTACATCACAAAATGCACAAGCTCTGGTGCATGTGTCTCCCATAATCATAAAAGTTGCATGTTTCTTGCTCCAACATTCAGTTATATTTGGACAATTAGCTTCCTGGCAAACTGTTACAAGATTGTTTTGATTCACAATTTTTTTGGTTTGAAAGAATACTTGAGAGTCGACAATTTTAGATCTTATCCAGCCAGGTTTTTTCTTAATTGGATTAATAGGTTTGTTTACTTTCTCTGGATGTCTTGGTTTTTCACTCATTTTAATCTTATAATTATTTCGTCCTTAGTCACATAATTAAATTTCTGCCTGTACAACATATCTAAATAATCTGGATCATTTTTTTTTACTAATTTAATTTTACGATCTAAATCTTCTAGTTTTGCTGTTAAAACTTTTTCTTCTTCAATCAATTCTTCATAAATATTTTTTTTATCAAAATATGAGATCAATCCTCTTTCGCCTCCAATAAGATTGATACATATATAAAGCGTAAAAAAAATATTAAATAAAAGAAATCTTTTTTTTTTAAAACTTTTAATTAATCTCATTTAGTAGATTCTAGCCATTTTAGCCTGATTTCCAAGCTCTTCTTCGACGCGTAATAATCTATTGTATTTAGCTACTCTTTCTGATCTTGCTAATGAACCTGTTTTAATTTGTGATGACATAGTAGCCACAGCCAAATCGGCAATAAACGTGTCTTCTGTATCTCCAGATCGATGTGAGATAATAGTGTTGAAATTTGCTTTTTTTGCTATTGAAATAACTTCAAGAGTCTCAGTTAACGTTCCAATTTGATTAGGTTTTACTAAAATACTATTAGCAGATTTTTCTATAATACCTTTTTCTAACCTCTTAGAATTAGTTACGAATAAATCATCTCCAACAATTTGAATTTTATTTCCAATTGCATTAGTAATCTTTTTCCATGATTGCCAATCTTCTTCTGCAAATGGGTCTTCAATAGATTTAATCGGGTATTTAGATGTTAATTTTTTATAATAATTTACAACATCATCTACTGGCATAAAGTTAGATGATTGAACTGAGTAATCACCTTTTTCATTCATAAGTTCATTGGCAGCAACATCTAAGCAAATTACAACGTCCTTACCTGGTTTTAATTTTGATTGTTCAGTAGCTTGAACTATTAAATCTAAAGCTTCTTCGTTAGAATTTATCGATGGAGCGAATCCACCTTCATCTCCAACATTCGTAAGCATCTTTTTAGATTGTAATAGTTTTTTTAAATTTTGTATTACAAGAAAACAATTTTCTATCGCATCTGTAAAATTTTTTGCGGAGTCTGGTCTAATCATAAATTCTTGAATATTTAAATCATTATCAGCGTGAGCGCCCCCATTAATAATATTCATCAATGGTATAGGAAGAGAGTAAGATTTGCCTAAACTTTTATAAAGCGATTGTCTATTTGCAATCGCCACACACTTTGCATAAGCTAATGAAACTGCCAAAGTTGCATTAGCGCCTAAATTAGTCTTATTTTCACTACCATCTAACTCTAATAAAATTTTATCAATATTTTTTTGTTGATTGAAATCTAAATTTTTTAGTTTACTCGAAATTTTATCATTTATATTTTGAACAGCAGTATTAACACTTTTGCCTAAAAATTTATTTTGATCTTTATCTCTTAGTTCGTGTGCTTCAAATGCACCTGTGGACGCACCAGATGGCGATATTGCAGTTGCTGATGATCCATCATCTAAAAAAATTTCAGCCTCAACAGTAGGGTTTCCTCTGCTATCAAAAACTTGTCGCCCTTTAACACTTTTGATTTTTGCCATTCTTTTATTTAACTATCTTGTCTATTTCAGTTAATTTTTTTAATAATGTTTTTACTTCATTTAATGGCACCATATTTGGACCATCTGATGGCGCATTGTCAGGATCTTCGTGAGTTTCCATAAAAATTGCTCCAACTCCAACAGCAATCGCTGCTCGAGCTAGATACGGGACAAACTCTTTTTGTCCACCACTTTTTTCTCCCATACCCCCTGGTTGCTGAACTGAGTGTGTAGCATCAAAAACAATTGGAAATCCAAATTTAGACATTATAGGTAACGCCCTCATATCTGATACGAGTGTGTTATATCCAAAACTTGCTCCACGCTCTGTAACTAAAATATTTTTATTTCCTGAGTCTTCGATCTTTTTTATTACATTAGCCATATCCCATGGTGCAAGAAACTGGCCTTTTTTTACATTAATTATTTTTCCAGTTTTTGCAGCAGCAATTAATAAATCTGTCTGGCGGCAAAGAAATGCTGGTATTTGTAAAACATCAACATGATCAGCAACTATTGAACATTGCTCTACTGTATGAACATCTGTTAAAATGGGTAATCCAACTTCTTTTCTTATTTTGTCAAATATTGGTAATGATTTTTCTAAGCCCACACCTCTTTTACCTTTAAGACTTGTTCTATTAGCTTTATCAAATGAGGTTTTATAAATTAAATTAATTCCAAGATCGGTAGTAATTTTTTTTAGTTCTGAAGAAATTTTTAAAGCATGTCCTTCATTTTCTAACTGACAGGGCCCTGCAATCAAAGTAAAAGGCTTATCATTGGCTATTTCAAAATTAGAACATTTCACTTTATGATTTGTCATTATTTATTAGATTTGGTTTTTGCAGCTTTTATAAATGATGAGAATAGTGGATGTGGAGCCAAAGGTCTAGATTTAAATTCTGGGTGAAACTGAACCCCAATAAACCAAGAATGATTTTTAAGTTCTATTATTTCAGGTAATTTTGAGTCTGGAGATAAGCCTGAAAATATCATACCTTTTTTTTCAAATTCCTCTTTGAAATTTATGTTCACCTCGTATCTATGCCTATGTCTTTCGTAAATTTGATTAGAATTATATATTTTGCTAATTAATGATCCTTTTTTAAGTTTTGCCTCGTAACTACCTAATCTCATTGTGCCACCTAAATCTTTATCAGTGCCTTTTATTTTTTTTCCATCTTTTAACCACTCACTCATTAAGCCTACAACAGAAGCTTTTGAAGGTCCAAATTCACTTGATGTAGCTTTTTTTATATTCAATTTGTTTCTTGCAAATTCTATTACTGCCATTTGCATACCAAAACATATACCTAAAAATGGTATATTGTTTTTTCTTACAAATGTTATTGCCGCGATTTTTCCCTCTGTTCCCCTTTTTCCAAAACCGCCAGGAATTAAAACACCTGAAACATCTTTTAATTTATTTTTCACATCTTTTGGTTTTAAATTATCAGACTCAATTCTGATTAAATTTACTTTTAAATTATTATCTAATCCGCCATGAGTTAATGCTTCATCTAAAGACTTGTATGCATCTTTTAATTCTACATATTTTCCAATTATGGCAATATTTACTTTATTTTTATTATTTAATACCGAATGAGTAATTTTTTTCCAAGGACTTAGGTTTACTTTTTTTCTAGATTTTATCTTGAAAAATTTTAAAACTCTTTCATCTAATTTCTCTTTATTGAAGCTTATTGGTGCCTCATAAATTGTTTTAACGTCAACAGTTTCGATTACATCGTTAATTGATACATTGCAAAATAATGAAATCTTCTTCCTTTGATTTAAAGGAATGGATCTTTCTGACCTGCAGATAATTATATCAGGTTGAATACCAATACTTCTAAGTTCTTTAACCGAATGCTGTGTAGGTTTTGTTTTTATTTCATCTGATGCTCTCATATAAGGAACTAATGTTAAATGAATAAATAAAGTATTTTTTCTTCCTGATTCATTGGAAAACTGTCTTATTGCCTCTAAAAAAGGCAAGCTTTCAATATCTCCAACAGTTCCTCCTATTTCACAAATTACAAAATCTTCCTTTGCAACATCGTGTTTAATGAATTCTTTTATTCTATTTGTTATGTGAGGAATAACCTGAACTGTTTTTCCTAAATATTTTCCTTGACGCTCTTTTTTTAAAACGTCACTATAAATTTTTCCTGTTGTTATGTTGTCAGATTTTTTTGCAGAAATTCCTGAAAATCTCTCATAATGACCTAAGTCTAAATCTGTTTCTGCTCCATCGTCTGTAACAAAAACTTCACCATGTTGAAAAGGACTCATAGTCCCTGGATCTACGTTTAAATAGGGATCAAGTTTTCTAATTCTAACTTTATATCCTCTAGATTGAAGCAAGTAAGCTAGAGAAGCTGATGATAATCCTTTGCCTAAAGAAGAGACCACGCCGCCAGTTACGAATATATATCGCGCCATGGAAGTATGTTATACTTCAAATTATTCTAAATACAAAGTCTTAATTACTTAGATTGAGGTATTTGTGGAAGGTTTGAATTTTCTTCTTCTTCCTTTTCAAGAACTGATTGTGTTTCACGAAACTCATCTCGTGAAATTGCAACAATGGCTATACTGCAAATTATAAATAAAGCAGCTACGATAGAGGTAAATTTAGTTAAGAAAGTGCTTACGGACCTTGCAGACGTGAAATTGTCTTGTGAAACACCTAAACCCAACGCACCGCCTTCAGATCTTTGTAGTAATATTATTATTACTAATATTATTGCTAAAGCGATATTTACAAAAATTAGTAAACTTTCCATGCTGTTTATCTATAGTAATTCTTTATTATATCAATAAATTTTTTAGAGGTTTTCGATGCTCCTCCTATTAAAAAACCATCTATTTCTTTTATTTCTTTAAACATCTGAGCATTGCTACCATCTACTGATCCACCGTAGAGCACTGCTGGACTAGCTTTTTTAAAAATAGCCTTTAAAATTTTTTTAATATAGATGGTTGTTTTTCTTAATTCATTTGAGGTTGGAATTTTTCCTGTTCCAATTGACCAAATAGGTTCGTAAGCAACAATGATATTATTTTTATTAAATTTTTTTTCAAGCACTTTTGTCAATTGTCTTTTTAAAACACTTAATGTCTTTTTATTATTTTTATCTTTTTTGTTTTCTCCAATACAAAAAACCACTTTTAAATTATTTTTGATAGCATATTTTACCTTTTCCTTAAGCATTACATCAGTGTCGCCCTCTCCCCTGTTATCTGAATGTCCAACTAAAGTATATTTAGCACCTACGCTCTTTAACATGTATGGACTGATCGCAGCAGTGTTAGAAGAAAAATAATCCCTATGATAGCAATTTTGAGCACCTAATGAAATCCTCTTATTTTTAAAATATCTAGAATAGCTCTCAATTAAAGTGTATGGCGGAGTAATTATTACTTTATATTTGTTTCTTTTTTTGTCTCTAGAATAATATGCATTAATTTTGTGAAGAATACTAATGGATTTTGGCACACCAAACATTTTCCAATTACCAATAAAATATTTCATAATTTGCCTTAATTTAATTTATAATCTATAGGTGTATAATTTTGAACTTTTTAAATTAATATAATGGCAACATCAATAGGAAAATTATCAAAATCTTTTTTACTCAAGCTTCTGGTTGGAATAATCATTTTGCCCTTCGTCTTCTGGGGAATGGGTGACGTTTTTAGAGGCGGAAATCAAAATGTAATTGCAACAGTTGACTCAAATAAGATTAGCACTCAAGATTTTGTAAATTATATTAATCGACTTAATCTAAATGAAGAACAGATAAAAAATTTGTCGAAAACTGATCTTGTTGAACAAATTTTGTCTGATTATATTGGAAAAAAAGTAATGTCGTTAGAAATAGAGAAACTTGATATCATAGTAAGTGACAATGCTTTAAGAAATATAATTAAAAAAGATAAATTATTTTTTAAAAATGATAAATTCTCTAGAACTGAGTATGAAAAATTTTTACTCAAAAGTAGTACAACAGCTCCTCAGTTTGAAGCAAATATTGTTGAGCAAGAAAAAAGACGGCAATTTTTAAGTTTTTTAGCGGGAGGAATAGTTATCCCTGAAGTTTTAGTAGAAAAAGAATTTAGAAAAGAAAATCAAACAAAAACAATTCAATATATAAATTTAGACAAATATCACTCAAAAAATATACCATCACAAGAAAATATAAAAGAGCTTTATGAAAGAAATAAAAATGTATTTTTTACTGAACTTAAATCAATAAGATACTCAGAAATTAGGCCTGAATTAATTAGTGGAAGTGAAGAGTATAATGAAAATTTTTTTAAACAATTAGATATTATTGAAAATAACGTTTTAGACGGACAATCTTTTGAAGAAACAGCTAAGGTAAATAATTTAAAAATTATAGAATTTAATAAAATTAATGCAAAAAAAGAGAATGAAGCAAAAAACAAAATAGAAAGCTTGCCAGATAATCTTTTTAAAAAAATATACAGTATAAAAATACCTCAATCTCCTGAGATTATTAATATAGAGGGTAAATATTATTTAGCTGAGATTAAAGATGAAGAGAAAAAAAATAGACCAATGAATGACCCTGAAGTGTTAGAGGCACTTACCGCTCAATTAAGTTTTAAAGAAAAAATCGAAAATAATACGTCGTTAGCTAAAGATATTAGTTTAGGTGCTTTTGATGGAGATAATTATAAAAAATTTGCTGACGATAATGGATTAGTTGTTAAAAATTATAAAATCTCTAGTTTAAAACAAAATGACATATTTAACGAAGGTTTGGTTAAGCAAATTTTTTTAACTAAAGATGGTGATATCAATCTTTTAACTAACAACACGCTGACCAAAAGTTTTTTGATATCAACAAAAAAAACTGAATATAAAAGACTAGATAAAGATGGTAATGAATTTGAGCAATATGAGGCTAAAGCTCGCTTAAACTTGATTAACAAAATATATCAAGCTTATGACGAAAGTGCTAATCAAAAGTATAAAGTTGAGGTTAATCAAAGGACTATAGATCGTGTCAAAAATTCATTTCAATGAAAATAAACGCTAGTTTAAGAGAATTTAAAAATAATCATTCTAAAAAAAAGCATCAAATTTTATTTAGATCGAGGTCTTGTAGTAAGTATTACAAGGTTGAAAACTTATTTAGGTTTCTCTTAGCTGAAAAAAATAGCTTTATCTTTGAGTCAGTTGAGAAAGGAACAATTAAAGGCCGTTATACAATAATTGGTCTCAATCCAGATAAAATTTGGGATATTGATAAGAATATTATTACAATTAATAGCTTAGATAAAAAAACTAAAATTAAATCTGATCCATTAAAATTTATCAATAAACTAATCAGGGAGTTTAAGGTCAAAGTTCCAAAACAATTACCTCCAATGTCTTCAATGCTTGTAGGTTATTTTTCTTACGACGTTATCCGCTATATAGAAAAAATATCTAACAATTGTAAAAACGATCTTAAAATTCCTGATGTCAGATTATCAAGACCTAAAAATTTGGTTATTTATGATAATGTTAAAAAAAAAATTTTTTATGTAGAGAATGTTTATGCAGATACAAAAATTAAAAATTACGAAGAAGAATATCATGCGATAAATAATAGGTTTAATTTGTATGAAGATTTTGAAAAAATTAAGCTTCCAGAGCAATTCACATTAAAACCTAACAAAAATATAATAAAATCAAATACTTCAAAAGAAAAATTTAAATCACTTGTAAGAAAAGCAAAAACATACATTGAAAAAGGAGATATTTTTCAAGTTGTATTAAGCCAGAGGTTTGAGAGAAAAATAAATAAAACACCGATAGAGGTTTATAATCATTTAAGAAAATCTAATCCCTCACCTTTTATGTTTTATTTCAATTATAAGGATTTTAATATTTTAGGTAGCAGTCCGGAAATATTAGTAAGACTTCGAGGTGGTGAAGTTACAATTAGGCCAATAGCAGGTACCAGACCTAGAGGAAAAAATAGGAAAGAAGATAAAAAATATGAGTTAGATCTTTTAAAAGATAAAAAAGAATTAGCAGAGCACTTGATGTTATTAGATCTTGGTAGAAATGATATTGGAAAGGTATCCAAGGTAAATACTGTTAAGGTTACTGAAAAGTTTAAAGTTGAGAGATATTCTCATGTAATGCATATTGTTTCAAACGTAATAGGAAAATTTAATAATAAATTTTCATTATTTGAAACATTATTATCAGGCTTTCCGGCAGGCACAGTAAGTGGCGCTCCCAAAATTAGAGCTATGGAAATCATTGATGAATTAGAAAAAAATAAAAGGAAATTATATGCAGGTGGTATTGGTTATTTCACTCCTAACGGTGAGTTCGATACCTGTATAGCTTTAAGAACAGCTCTAATTAAAAACAATAAATTTTATGTACAGGCTGGTGCTGGTGTGGTTGCGGATAGCAAACCTGAAAAAGAGTACGCTGAAACGGTAAATAAAGCTAAAGCTTTAATGAGAGCGGTCGATTAAATGAAAATTTTATTAATAGATAACTATGATAGTTTTACTTACAACTTATATCACTATATCTCTAATTTTAAAAAAAATGTTGAGGTAATTAGAAATGATAAAATTGATAGTAAAACTATTTTAAGGAAAAAATATGATAAGATTGTTATTTCTCCCGGACCCGGTAATCCTAATCAGGCTGGTAATTGTTTAACAATAGTTAAAGAAGTTCATAAAAAAATACCTATTCTTGGGGTTTGTCTAGGTCATCAAATCATTGGTCAGGTTTTTGGTGGAAAAATAGTAAGAGCTAAAAATTTAATGCATGGAAAAACCAGTAAAATTAAGCATCAAAGAATGGGTCTTTTTAAGAATATCCAAAATAATTTTGAAGCCACGAGATATCACAGCCTTGTAGTTGATCGTAAAAAGTTTCCAAAAGACTTAATAATTACTGCAGAAACTAAAAATAAGACAATTATGGGTTTGATGCATAAAAATTATAATATTCACGGGTTTCAGTTTCATCCTGAAAGTATAAGTACTAAAATGGGAATGAAATTAATTAAAAATTTTATCACTAATTAATATGTCTGATATAGCAACTAAATTAAAGCAAGGTCAAAACCTTTCATTTAACGAAAGCAAATCTCTATTTTCAGATTTAATGGAGGGTAAACACGCAGAAGATAAAATTATTGAAATTCTAGAGGCATTAATAAAAAAAGGTGAAACAAAAGATGAATTAGCCGGTGGTATCTATATTTTAAGAGACAAAGCAACAAAAGTTTCTTGTGACCCAGGGACTATTGATACTTGTGGAACTGGTGGAGACGGTCGAAATTCTTTAAACATTTCAACAGCCGCTGCGATTGTCTTAGCTAGTATGGGAGTAAAAGTAGCAAAACATGGTAATAAAGCTGTTTCGTCTAATTGTGGTTCAGCTGATGTATTAGAAGCATTAAAAATTAATATTAATCTTAAGCCAAATGAAGCAGAAGAAAGTATTAAAAATTTTAATTTTGCTTTTATGTTTGCTCCAAATTACCATTCAGCTATGAAACACGTTGGGCCTGCTAGAAAAAGGATGGGTAAGAAAACTATTTTTAATTTAATTGGCCCTTTAAGTAGTCCAGCACAAGTAAAAAGACAAGTAATAGGTGTTTTTGATAAAAAATGGATGAAACCTTTTGCCGAAGCTTTAAAAGAAAATAATGTTGTGCATGCTTATATTGTCCATAGCGATGATGGAATGGATGAAATTTCACCTTTTGCAAAAACAAATATTGTGGAATTAAAAGATGGTAAAATAAATGAATTTACAATTAATCCAAAAGATTTTGGTATAAACGAAGGAAGCAAAGAAAATTTAAAAGGTAAAAATGCAGAATACAATGCAGAAAAGATTATAGATATCTATAAAGGAACTTCTAATGAATTTTCACAATCTGTTTCTTTAAATGCTGCGGCAGGATTAATTGTTTCAGGAAAAGAGAATGATTTTAAAGATGCTTTTAACAAAGTAGCTAAACATCTAAGTTCTGGTGAAGTTTTTAATCATTTAACAAAATTACAATCAAAATAATGGTTAATGTTTTAGATAAAATTATTGAAGATAAAAAAGAGTCTTTAAAACTAATTAAAAAGACAAATTCTTTAGATTCTATTGAAAATATAATCAAATCTTTAAATAACTTCTTGAATTTTAAAGAAGTTATAGCCAATAATAATAGAGCATCGCTAATAACAGAGATAAAAAAAGCAAGTCCCTCTGCTGGAGAATTAGTGAAAGATTTCAATCATTTAAATATTGCAAAAATGTACGTAGATAACGGTGCTACCTGCCTTTCGGTTTTAACTGAAGAAAAACACTTTCTTGGTAAACTCGATTATATAAGAGATATTAAAAATAAGTTTAAAATTCCTGTTTTAGCAAAAGATTTTTTTATTGATCCTTACCAAATCGCTTTATCTAAAAGTTATGGCAGTGATTGTATTTTGATCATAGTTGCTGCTTTAGACGCTAAACTAGCAGATGAAATTTATGCTGAAGCAATAAGACATAAACTTTCAGTAATAGTTGAAGTACACGATAATAAAGAGGCTGAAAATGCTTTAAAATATGAAAAAGCTTTAATTGGAATTAACAATAGAAATTTAAAAACACTTGACATCTCTATTAATAATACGATTTCTATCTTTAAAATTTTAAAAGAACATAAAGGCCCTATCATTTCAGAAAGTGGAATTAAGAATGAAACCGATGCCAAATATATTTATGAAAAGACAGGAATTAAAAATTTTCTAATTGGTGAATCACTTTTAAAATCCGACAATCCTGCAGAATTATTAAAAAAATTTACTCAAATAGTTCAATAAAATAAGGGCTTATTTAAAGTTGTAATTTAAATAGAACTTTTATAGAACATAGATGTACAAGGTTTGTTCTATGCTTACAAAAAAACAAAAAAACTTACTAATATTCATTAATAAGAAGATTAGATCTTCTGGAATTTCTCCATCATATGAAGAGATGAAAAATTCACTCAACCTAAAGTCGAAATCAGGAATTCATAGATTAATATCAGCTTTAGAAGAGCGTGGGTTTGTAAAAAGATTAGCCCATAAAGCTAGAGCTTTAGAAGTTGTTAAATTGCCAGAAAATGCAAGTGCTAATGATATTTTTAATACTTTTACACCAAGTGTTATTAAAGGTGGATTAGATAAAGAAAAAACGAAATCAACTGATGTATCTGTCTTAGGAAGTATTGCAGCTGGAACTCCAATTGAAGCAATTCAACAAGAAGTTGATCGAGTAGCTTTACCTGAAGATTTGCAGAATAACGGTGAGCATTATGGATTAAAAGTAAAAGGTGACTCAATGATTGAAGCCGGTATTAACGATGGTGATACAGTAATCGTTAAGAAAACTTCAAATGTAGATAGTGGTCAGATTGCAGTTGTTTTAATTGATGACCAAGAAGCAACTTTAAAAAGAGTAAGAAAAAAAGGAAACACTATTGCTCTAGAGGCCGCAAATAGAAACTACGGTACAAAAATCTACGCTGCGAATAGAATTAAAATTCAAGGTAAACTCGTTTCTTTATATAGAAACTTTCACTAAAATAGTCTAATTAATATAAATGTCTTTTAATTGTAGGTTTGCGCCCTCTCCTACTGGGCCTCTTCATATTGGTGGTGTTAGAACAGCTTTATTTAATTGGCTTTTAGCGAAGAAAAATAAAGGTAAATATTTTTTAAGAATTGAAGATACAGATAAAGAAAGATCAAAAGACGAATTTAAGCAACAAATTATTTCATCATTGTCTTGGTTGGGAATTAAGCATGATGGTGAAGAATATATTCAATCAAAAAATATTAATAAACATGTTGCGGTAGCTGAAGAATTAATAAAAAAAGGTTTTGCTTATGAATGTTACTGTTCTGAAGAAGAGATAAATGAACAAAAAGAGAAATGTAAAAAACAAGGTATACCGTATGTTTATAATAGAAAATGGAGAGACGCTAAAGACCTTAAAATTCCAGAAGGTATAAAACCAGTAATTAGATTTAAGAGTAAAATTTCAGGAAACACAATCATAAAAGATCTAGTTCAAGGAGAGAGGAATATCTCTAATTCCACAATTGAAGATTTTGTAATATTGAGGAAAGATAAATCACCAACATACCAATTATCAGCTACAGTTGATGACCACGAGATGAAAATTACACATGTAATTAGAGGTGATGATCATATGATTAATTCTTTTAAACAAAAACAAATCTATGATGCTATGGGCTGGAAAGTTCCTAACTTTGCTCACATTCCGTTAATTCATAGTGAACAAGGGAAAAAATTATCCAAAAGAGATAATGCCTCTACCCTTGAAGATTATGTAAAAATTGGAATTATTTCAGTTGCCTTAAGAAATTATTTATTAAGGTTAGGGTGGTCTTATAAAGACAAAGAGATTTTTACTAAGCAAGAAAGTATTGATTTATTTGATTTAAGTGGTGTTGGTAAATCACCTTCAAAACTTGATATGAATAGAATTTATTCAATGAATGAAACATACATAAAGACGATTGATGAAAAAGATCTTTTTAATTTCTTCAAAGAATATGTTTCGAAATACAAAAAACCTATAGATCAGACAAAAGAGAGTGTCCTTTTAAATTCAATGAGATTTTTAAAGAATAAAGCAAAAACTCTAGAAGATATTTGGAATAACGCACAATATATAATTAATGATAAAATTGAGATTGGCTCAGATGATAAAAAATTAATTGATGATTCATCAAAAAAGGTAATTAACGACTTTATTGATGAATATGAAAAACTATCCTCTTTATCTAGAGAAGTTTTAGAACCTATAATTAAATCCTTAATAGATAAACATAAAACTAATTTTAAAGGTGTAGGTCAGCCACTAAGAATAGCACTTGTGGGTTCAAGATTTGGGCCAGGTATATATGATGTTATCTTATCTTTAGATAAAACTAAAGTAGTTCAAAGACTAAAAAAATTTAAATGAAAGACGCTGTATCTTTCAGAACGAGAAAAACATCCATTTACGATAAAAAATCTAACACCCCATTTAAAATAAGTAGGTCTAAATTTTTTAATTTTCTTAGTTGTAAACGATGCTTTTACCTAGATCGCGTTAAAGGCCTTAAAGAACCTTCTATGCCTGGATGGGCTCTAAACGTTGCTGTAGATGAGCTATTAAAGAAAGAGTTTGATCAATATAGAAAAGTGCAAAAACCTCATCCAGTTATGATTAAGCACAATTTAAACTTTGTGCCTTATCAGCACAATGATTTAGATACTTGGAGAAATTCTTTAAAAGGAGGAATTTCATATTTAGATGAAAAAACTAATCTAATTATTCATGGAGGAATTGATGATCTTTGGTTTGATTTAAATGAAAAAAAAATAGTAGTTGTAGATTACAAAGCTCAATCATCTACTTATCCTGTAACAATATCCTCCTATCTCGATGCAGAATGGCATCTTAGTTATAAATTACAAATGGATATTTATGTTCATATTTTAAGAAAAATGAATTTTGATGTCTCAGACCGAACATTTTTTTATGTTTGTAATGGAGAAAAATCAAATGATAAATTTGATAACAGAATAGACTTCAAAACTACGCTGATACCTTACCGAGTTGATACATCTTGGATTGAAGAGAAATTAATTGAAATGAAAGATATTTTAAATCTTGATGAACCGCCTGAAATTGAAAAAACTTGTGAGAAGTGTGCTTATTTAGAAGGTGGAAAAAAATTTTAATTAACTATCTATTATTATTTTCATCATCGTTATTAGATGATTGATCATTATTTTCTGATTGAGGTTCTTCCTCAGTAGTTTCTGTCGGAGTTTCCTCTTGAACTGGTTGTTCTGGTTCTGATTGAGGTTCTGGCTCTGAATAAGTCTCTTCTTGAGCTGGTTCCTCTTGAGGTTCAGGAGAAGGCTCTTGTTGTGACTGAGCTCTAGCTATATCTGCTGCACTTTTTGTTGCTGGTTCTCTTCTCATAAAGAAGTATATTCCAGCTGCAATTACTGCAATTGCTCCTAAGATATATAGAAGAATATTAACCATACTTAATCCTTTTTCCTCTGTAGCTTCAGTAGTTTTTTCTGTAACTGGTAGAACTTCTTCCTCTTCAGGTTTTGCATCTTGCTCTTGAGTTGGTTCAGCATTTACCTCTTCTTTTGGTTCTTCTTTTTGAGGTTCTGGTTCAGGTTGCGGTTCTGGTTCAGGTTCTGGTTCTGGTTCAGGTTCTGGTTCAGGTTCTGGTTCTTTAGCTGGCTCTGGTTCAGGCTCAGGCTCGGGCTCAGGCTCCTTAACTTCTGGAGTTATTACCTGTGTTTCTGGAGCTTTAGCTACCTCTTCTGGATCTTTAGCTTTTGGATTAATCACACCTGAAGCTGCAACTATTACACCAATTATAATTACTGTAATTAGATCCATCTCTAAGTTTTAAACCTTAATTTACAAAATTCACTTACAAACATGGACGAATTGGGTGTCGTCTGTGAACAAAAAAGCTTAAATAATAAGAGATTTTTATAGGATTAAGTTACTTTTATTCTGGTTTAAAAATTAAACAAAGACCATTATTACAGAATCTTTTACCTGATTCTTTTGGACCATCGTTAAAAACATGTCCATGATGCGCACCACATTTTGCGCAATGGTATTCTACTCTTTCCATGCCAAAGCTATAATCTATTTTTGTTTTAAAAGCCCCTGGTAAAGCTTCAGAAAAAGAAGGCCAGCCAGTTCCACTATCAAATTTAGCAATTGATGCAAATAGTTTATTTCCACAATTAGCGCAATGATAAAAACCTTTTCTTTTTTCCTTTAATAAATTGCTAGTAAATGGTCTTTCAGTCCCTTCATTAAACATGATATTTTTTTGCTCTTTAGAAAGGTTTGGATTGATGATTTTTTTAGTAGCGGCTAGAAGAGTTTTAAGTGGAAATAGCAATACTAAAGTCGAAAAACAGAGGATTTTAGCAAATTTTCTTTTACTAAATTTCATAAAATTAGTTTAATATGTTTAAATGATGAAAACAATTTTTTTATTTTTTCTAACAATATATATTGCCTATTATCTATTTAGACCAGTAACTGAAAAAGAAATAAAAAAATTTAACGACCCAGATAACTGGTCAAATATGGGGCTTTAAGGCATTAAGGTGTTCAATAATACTTTCTGATAAAGCTTGTAAATCATAACCACCTTCAAGAAAAGAAATCACTCTACCTTTAGAATGAATATTGGCAATATCGACTATATTTTTTGTAATTTTAAAAAAGTCTTCTGACTCTAAATTAATATTAGCTAACGGATCTCTCGCATGGGCATCAAAACCAGCAGAAATTAAAATTACTTCAGGTTTAAATTTATCTATAGCTCTAAGAACTTTTTGATCAAATATTCCAAAAAAATCTTTACTTGTAGTACCGGCTTTTAAAGTTGCATTGAAAATATTACCCAACCCAGTTTCATTTTCTGCTCCTGTTCCTGGAAATAAAGGAAATTCATGCGAAGACCCGTATGCAACTGATTGATCTTTATAAAAAATTTCTTGAGTCCCATTACCGTGGTGAACATCAAAATCAATTATTGCAACTTTATTTATTTTATATTGTTTTTGTAAATATCTTGTAGCTACTGCAATGTTATTGATGAAGCAAAAACCATTAGCTCTTACAGTTTCAGCATGATGGCCTGGTGGTCTTACAGCACAAAACACTCTCTCATTTTTAAGCATAAGATCCTTAACTGCAGCAATACCAGCTCCACATGATCTTAGAATTGCGTTTTTACTATCAGGACAAAGCATAGTATCAGCATAGGGTTCTTTCTCTACACCTACTATTCCTTCTTTGGGAATGTTAGAAAAAATTTGCTTTATATATTGTTTTGGATGAACTAATGAAACGGTTTCTAAATCAGCTAAAGGTGCTTCTTTAAATTCTACTTTTAAATTTGATGATTTTATTGAACTTAAAATACTCTCTAATCTTTCTTTTCTTTCAGGATGAGTATTACCATTAAATTTTTTTAAACAATCATTATGAGTATAAATGATCATAAATACTTATTAATAGCTTTAGCAGCTAGGATTGAAGATAAAGTATTAGTTTTAAAACTTTTTAAAATCTTCTGTGTTTTTGATACTTGATCATCAATTTTGTTTGGATTATCTAAATAATTAGAAACGACTTCAAATATTTTTTGTGGATTACAATTGGATTGGAGTAATTCTGGTATAATTTCTTTTTTAGCAGCAATATTAATAATATTCGCAAATTTAGTTTTTACTAACATCTTTATAATAAAAAAATTTATTAAACCCATCTTATATAATATTACTGACGGTATTTTGGCTTTAGATATTTCAAGAGATATCGTTCCTGATTTAGAAACGGCGAATACTGATTTTTTTAAAATATGATCTTTAATTTTACTATCATTTATAACTTCACAATTTTTTAAATTATTCTTTTTTATGTGAAATTGAATTAAATCGGAATATTCTTTTGTAGCATGAAAAACAAAGGAAAAATCATTATACTTTTCATTCATAAGTTTAATAAAATTTAAAAGTATCGGAGTTAAAACATCTATTTCAGACTTTCTGCTACCTGCAAAAATAGAAATTAATGCTTTATTCTTTCCTAAAATTTGATTGATATCAATCGCACTTTCAGTGGTTGAGTCAAGTAAAGGGTGTCCAACAAACTCATGGCTCATATTTTCTTTTTCAAAATAGCTTTTTTCAAAATTAAATAACAAAAGGATGTGGTCAATAAATTTTTTAATTTTTTTAACTCTACCTTCTCTCCAAACCCATACTTGAGGAGCCACATAGTGTATAGTTTTTATTTCAGGGTTTTTTATTTTAACTCTTTCAGCTACTCTTAAGGTAAAATCGGGGCTGTCGACTGTAAATAATATATCAGGGTTAAATTTTTCTATAGCCTTAACTGTATCATTGATTTTGTTCTTAATCTTAAAAATATTTAATAATACATTGGTAAATCCTAAGTATGTTATTTCTTTAAGATCATAAATAGATCTTATTCCCAACTTTCCTAAATTTTCACCTCCAACCGATAAGTATTCTATATTTGAATTAAGTTTATTTAATTCACCTATAACTTTTGACGCTAGTTTGTCTCCTGATGCTTCACCTGTAAGGACAAATATTTTTTTCACTTTTGTAATCTCCAAATAGAACCGTCGTCTGTTATCAGAAAAATTTTTCCTGTGTTTCTCTGAATTTCAATATCTCTTATTCTTCCGATAGTTCCTTTAAATATGATTTTTTCATTAATAAATTCATTATCTTTAAATCTTATTTTTCTGAGTGATTGATCTTTAAGTGAAGTTATCAAAGCATCACCATTCCATTCTTTAAATTCGTCTCCTTTGTATATAATCATTGAACTTACCGCTATTGAAGGCACCCAATATTTAATAGCTTTTGTAAATCCTGGCTTCCATTTTGGTCCAATTTTCGTTCCTGAATAATTTGTTCCACCCCATCCTAAAATTTTCCAACCATAGTTTTCACCATACTTAGCTTCACCAAACCAATCTCCGCCTTTTGCACCGTGATTTGTTAAATAAATTTTGTTGTCATAAGGAGATACATCCATGCCTTGAGGGTTTCTTACTCCTATTTGGTAAATCTCTGGTAGCCAATTACTTTTGCCATTAAATTTGGGATTATCTTTCGGAATCCTGCCGTCTATATGTATCTTTAAAATACTTCCAGGGTGTTTTGTGGGATCTTGTGCAATCATCCCTTCTCCTCTCTCTCCTGCTGTTATAAATAGAAAATTATCTTTTATAACGAGCCTAGATCCGAAATGATAACCGGAATTTATAGCTGGCTCAGCTCTAAAAATATTTTTAAAATTTAAATTCTTATCATTAAAATTAGCAGAAGCTACTGAGGTGCTTGATTTGCCATTTCCCCTATTTTCTGAATAGGAAACAAAAATTATTTCATTGTGATAAAGTATTTCAAGTAATCCTCCTTGCCCATCTTCTAATATATCTAAATTATGGTTTATATTTTTTATTATTTTATCTTTTATATTAATGAATAAAATTTGACCGGATTTCTCGGTCATTAGAATTTCATTTTGGTTTTTAAAAGTAAAACTCCATGGGCTTTTAAGTCCTGAAATTATTTGATTTAATTTAAAATCTTCAGCTTTAAGATTAAAAGTTTGAACTAAAATAATAATTAAAATTGAAATAATTATTTTCATTTTACTAAAATAAACATCTTATTTTTATTTGCAAATTTGATTGATTTAATTTTATCTAAGAAAATATTATTTTTATGTTTTAAAACTATTCCTTTTAAACCAGCAAATTTACATTGTTTTAAAGTATTTAAGCCAACTGTAGGTAGATCTAATCTCTTGTCTTGTTTTTTTTTAGGAAATTTGACTAAAACACCATTACTTTTGTTTTTACTCTTTTTTATATTTCTTAGCATATCTTGTGTACCTTTTTGTTTTTCGAAAATCACTGAGTTATTCCTTCCAACAGCAGCTTGGATATAGCTATAAGGCTTTGATTTATTCAAAAAATTAATTGCATTTATAATGTTTCTCTTATCTTCATTATCTGGTTTATGTTTTGAATAATTCCCTCTTGAAAGGCTTAGCTCTGGTGTAAAAACGGTTGAACTTATCGTTTTTATACCTTCTCTTTTAAAAATATTAATTATTTCTTTTAAAATTGCAGCATCACCGATTTTTGATTTTTTTATAATCTTAGATATGTAATAGACTCCTTTAAAATCTAATCTAATTTTTGAAAACTTAGGTTTGTTAACTTTTCCAGCAAACAAAACTTTATTACAATTATTTTCCTTTAAAATTGATATTATCTTTCCAAATTGGCCAATTGAGACTTTATGTGAGTTTTTATCTTTTTTAAATAAATTTTTATTAGTTAAATCAATTATAATATATTTTTTTTTATTTTTTATTTTTCTATATATATACTTTGGAAAATCAGTTTCTCCAAAAATTAGACCAATCATAATTTAATTTTGTGGTGAGCAAATAGGTCTTTTTTTATCCTTTTCAATAAATTTGATTACCTCAGATACAAGCTCATTATCTTTGTACTCTCCGTTAATTTTACTCAAATTTTCATGAAGATTTTTTGATTTAAATATATCTTTAAATGCTTTATCTAATCCCATAATTTTTTTGTTTTCATACTTATTTCTTCTTAAGCCAATTAGATTTAATCCCTGCAAATAGTTTCTGTTTCCTATTGATAAACCAAAAGGAATAACGTCCTTTAAAACACCAGTCATTCCACCTATCATTGCAAGTCTTCCTATTCTTGTGAATTGTTGTACCGCTGAGTTACCACCTATGACGACTGAGTCTTCTATTGTAACATGTCCTCCTAATGGTACATTATTTGCTATAATTACATTATTTCCAATTATACAATCATGCGCTATATGTGAGGAGATCATAAACAAACAATTATTTCCAATTGAAGTTTTTGAACCTCCTCCTGCAGTTCCTGGATTAATTGTTACATACTCCCTTATAGTATTGTTTTCACCTATAAATAAATTTGTTTTCTCATTTTTGTATTTCAGGTCTTGTGGTTTAGTTCCTATACTTGCAAATGGAAATATTTTTGTTCCTTTTCCTATCGTTGTGTAACCTTCAATATGAACGTTTGATAATAATTCTACATCATCTGATAATTCAACATTTGGGCCCACGTAACAAAAAGGTCCTATTTTAACTTTACTGGAAATTTTCGCATTTTTATCAATTACGCTTGAATTGTGTATCATTAGTTTCTATCAACTATGGTTGCTGACCATTCTGCATCTGCCATTTTTTTATCATTTACTTTTGCTGTACCTTTATACTTCCAAACTCTACCGTGGGATCTTATAGCTTCTATTTCTAAATGAAGTTCGCAATCAGGAATAACAGGACTTCTAAATCTAGCTTTATCCACGCCCATTAAATAAACTAATTTATTTGCATATTCTTTCGGATCAATTCCATGAGCGGTTAATGCTGCAGCTGCTTGGCCAAATGCCTCGACAATTAAAACTCCGGGCATAACTGGTTGACCAGGAAAATGCCCTTGTACGTAAAAACCATTTTTTTTGACGTACATTATCGCAGTGGCTGATTTTAATGGAACAATGTTAGTTAATTTATCGATAAGCAACATAGGTTCTCTATGTGGAAGTAAACTTTCTATATCTTTTTTATTTAATTCAATTTTACTCATACTTTTTTATCTTTTTTTAAAAACTCTCTGAGTGAAACGGCAGGATATCCCATGACAGTTTCTCCGTCATTAATATCTTTTACAACACCGCTTCCACCCCCAATTTTAACATTATTTCCAATTTTTAAATGTCCTGAAACTCCAGCTTGCCCGCCTATTGATACATAATTTCCAATTTTTGAACTTCCAGCGAAACCAACCTGCCCAGCAATCATACAATTTGATCCAATTTTCACATTATGAGCAACATGCACTTGATTATCTAAATAAGAATTTTTTCCTATAACAGTGTTGTCTAATGACCCTCTATCAATAGTGCAAGCAGAAGCGATTTCCACATCATCTTCAATTAAAACCATTCCAATATGTGGAAACTTTATATTTTTATTTTTCATAGGAATAAAACCGAAACCCTTTTGACCTATTTTACAATTATCCTGTATCACCACTTTATTTCCTATAACAGTATATTTAATAATCACATTTGATCCTATTACACAATTATTTCCAATTTTTACATCATGCTCAATTATTGTATTAGAACCAATTATGGTATTCGAACCTATTTTTACATTTTTACCAATTAAAACATTGTTACCAAATTTTACAGATTTTAAAAATTTTTTTTGAGGTTTTTTTAAAGATAAATCTGGGTAATCAATGTCAGCTTTAACATAGATTTTATTTAGAGCTTTTGCTAACTCGAGCAATACATTATTTACAATAATCTTTTCAACATTATTTGGTAAAAATTTTTCTAAATTGTTTGTCGTTATACAAGCGCTGGCTTTAGTATTAAATGCTAAAGATTTATATTTAAGTGAGTCAAAAAAAGTAAGATCATTTATTTTAGCTTTATCTAATGGTGCAATATTTCTTATAACAAAATTTTTTTTTAAATTATAATCTTTAAATATTTTTTTTATTTGAATCTTATTTTTTTTAAAAAAAAAATTTGAATTCATCAAAAATTAATCGAGCTTAATAGACTTAAGTTTTTTATTTAGTAAATCAATAATATCATTAGTAATATTAAGATTTTCATCGGCTAGCAATAAACTTTTTTTATCAATTACCATTCTTATTTTTTTATCTTTCATATAATCTTTAATAATTGGATTTAAATTTTTAAGTAATTCATTTCTAGCTTTTTCTCTTTGCTTAGCAACTGTATTTAATAGAGTAGTTCTTTCTTTTTGTAAAAGAGCAACTTTTTTTCTTAATTCTGAAACCTTTTTTTTGTATTCATCTTCTGTAATTACTTTCTTTTGACTAATTATTTTTTTTTCTTCTTGTTGGATTGTTTTTTCTTTTTCTTTTAAATTTTTGATTCCTTTTTCAAGCTTATTTTTTAAAAAAGATTGAGCTTTTTTTCCAGCATCACTTTGATTTAAAATATATTTAAAATCTAAAAAATAAGGGACGTTAGCGTTAGAATTTGAATTGAAACTAAAGAATATAATGAAAATAATTAATGTTTTTTTTATAAATTTCAACATATATTTAAAAAGTTGTTCCTAAGCTGAAGTTAAAAGACTCTGTTATGTCAGAGCTGGCTTTAGTTAAATTCTGAGACAAGGTAAATGTCATAGGACCAAGCGGTGAAATCCAACTAGCCATTGCTCCAGTTGAAGATCTCAACTTATTGCTATCATCTATACTACTGTCATAATCTACACCCCAAACGTTTCCAAAATCTAAAAATAAAATAATGTCTGTTCTTGTATCATCTGGCAATAAATTTGGTAAATTTGCTTCTAAATTTAAAGCAACTGCGTAATTTCCACCAACGTGGTCAGATCCGTCAACTGGCCCAACTTTATTTCTTTCGAAACCTCTCAACCTCCTGTTGCTTAAATTTTTTCGTTTACTTAGTCTAACATCATCCGATCCAAGACCATTAATTGTTGTAAGAAGCAGTTTACTTGATCCGATGACATTTTCATTAAGAGTTTTATATCCATTTAAACTTAGGTAATTAGATATAAATGATTTATCAGCATAAAAAGGTAAAGATTGTCCTATAGTAAGTATTGATCCATCGGTAGGATTAAACGCCCTGTTTCTTTTATCAAAAGAAAAATTATAATTTCCTGCTATTTCTGAAAAAGTTCCGCTTTGTTTTTTAAGTGCGTCTGTAGCAAGATCATCAGTTCTTAAATCATCATAACTTGCTTCAACCCCCAAGTTTAATCTTAAATCCTGATATTGTTCAAACGAAGTACCTATCCCTAAAGAAGTAATTGTATTTTCATAACCTTGATCTGGTTTATCGTTATTTTCACTTGCTATTGAATAACTTATTGCATTACCTAAAAAATCATAATTTGGATCTGAAAAAATTATTGCTCCGCCAAGAGACTCCGTGTCCACCTCTAGTTCGAAGGTTAAAGATTGTCCTTTTCCCAACCAATTAGACTCTTTTATATTAACTGCAAAGCTACCACCATTTGTTCCTATTCCTGCTCCAGCGCTTATTTCGCCTGTTGGTTTTTCTTCTACCTGAATATCTATGACTCTAAGGTTTTCTTCACTACCATTTTTAACTGAATAATTAACATTTTTAAAAATACCTCTAGCTTTAATTTCTGCTACTGATTTTTCAAGACCTAGCTTTGTGAATGGGTCACCCTCATCTATAATTAATTCACTTCTAATAACATCTTCATTAGTAATACTGTTTCCAACAATATTTACTCTTTCAATTGTAATTTTTTCTCCCTCAAAAATGTTAAAAACTATATTTATACTATCTTTTTCAATTATTTCCTCAACATTATGTTCTACAAATTGTAAGCTATTATTTTCTATCAATTCATCAAGTTTTTCCAAAAGTTTTTTTACTTTAAAAGGAGAATAGTATTCGCCAATATGTTTTCTAAAATCTTTTTCTAAAGGAAAAAATATTTTATTATCGAAAACAGGGTCTGAATTTATCGAAATTTTATTAATTGTGTAACGATTACCCTCTTCGATTGAATAAATTAAATTTACATTTTTTTCATTATTTATCTCAGCTGAATTGGAATTAATTTTCACGTCGTAAAAGCCTAGAGATTTATAATAATTCTTTAATAATCTGATATCCAAATTAATTAAATCACTACTGTAATTTGTATTCTTGGTTAAAATTTTCCAAAATTTATTTTCTTCACTAGCAATTATATCCCTTAATCTATTTGATCTAATTTTATTATTTCCAATAAATTTAATTGTAGATATTTTTGTTTTTTCACCTCTATTTATTTCTATTAATAAATCATAAGCACCATCATTTATTTTATTTAATTTTGAAACAACTTCCACAAAATTATATCCTAGTGATGAGTAGAGTGATTTAATTGTATTTATGTCATCTGTTAAATAAGATTTTATATAAGAGCTTTTTTGTTTAAGTTTTATAATTTTTTTAATTTGATCTTTGTATTTGTTGCTTCTCTCTCCTGTAATGATCAACTGATTTATTATTGGATGCTCTTTTACATTTATATATAAGATTTCATTTTTTAAGTTTAACTCAATTTTTTCAAAAAATTCTGTCTCATATAATTTTTTTAAAGATGTATTTAAATCTTCTTCAGTATAATTTTTTCCTATTTCAATATCTCCGTATACCTTAATTGTTTCATTAGAAATTCTTTTGTTACCTTTTATCTCTAATTTAGATACATTCTCTGCAAAAGATTTAAATGTAAATAATAATGATATAAAAAAATAAATTGTAAATTTAGTCATTTTTTTTTTTTATTATTTCTTTAATTTTTTTTCTCGTCCATTCGTCAACTTGAAAGATTTCTCTTAAATTAAGTGGTACTTTTATAGCATATTTTCTATATTTTCTATCTCTCATAATGATCATAATGAACTTAGATATATCCAAAAAACGTATATTTTTTTTGAGAAAATGTTCAACTAAAACCTCATTTGCTGCGTTAATTATTATTGGAGTAGACGGGTACTCAGTAATTCTGTTTTTAATTTTAATAATTGGAAATATTTTTTGATCGAGTTTCTTAAAAATTGGTTTATTACTTAAATCTGTTAAATCATTTTGTTTTTTTTTGTAAAAAATATTTATATCAACTTTGTTATCAAAAATAGCATTTGCTAAAGGAATTACCATTGATGTATCATGAAATAGCATTTTGCTTAACCCATTTTTAAATTGAATAACAGCATGGACGAGTGAGTCTGGATGTATTAAAATATCCAGTTTATGATTAGGTATTTTAAATAACTTTTCTGCCTCAATTAATTCTAAAATTTTATTCATAAGCGTTGATGAATCAACTGTAATTTTTTTTCCCATTCTCCATTTTGGATGATTAAGAGCTTCTTTAGGTTTGACTTGTTTTAATTTATTGTATGTATAATTAAGAAAAGGACCTCCAGAGGCTGTCAAATAGACTTTTTTAATTTCATCTATCTTATGATTTTTTATTAATTCTAAAATAGAGAAATGTTCTGAGTCTACAGGTATAATAATTGTATTATTTTTTTTTGCAGTTTTTTCAATTAAGTTCCATCCACATATTACTGACTCTTTATTAGCAATTAAAACTTTTGAACTTAATTTTGTCATTTCTATCGTAGGTTCTAGACCTGCCAAGCCAGGAATTGCAGATATAGTTATATCCGATTTAAAATTTTTATTGTTATAATTAAAACTTTTAAATATTTTAATTCTGTGATTTCTAAATTTGTATTTTACCCTTTTAAATACTTTTGGATTATTAACTATAAAATATTTAGGTTTGTATTTTTTAACTTGATTGCAAATTAATGGGAAATTTTTATTCGCTGATAATAAATTTATTTTAAAACTTTTTCTGCTTGAGTCTATTATTTTAAATACATTTCGTCCTATAGAACCTGTAGACCCTAAGATTGAAATTTTTTTAATCATATTAAAATAAAAATTTTAAAGCAACAAAACCTACAGGGATGCCAAATAAAATTCCATCAACTCGATCAAGAAAACCACCATGCCCTGGTAAAAATTTTCCAGTATCCTTTAATTTAGCTTTTCTTTTTAAGTATGAAAAAAAGATGTCTCCAAATTGACAGCTAATAGATACGATTACACCAATCAATAAAAATTTTAAATTTGAATTCCCTAAGAAAAAAAGGAAAATACAATATATTGTCAAACTTGAGCAAATTATTGAACCTATCGCACCAGAGATGGTTTTCTTTGGACTTATTTTTGTTAGTTTAGGACCCTTTAAAATTTTTCCAAAAATGTAGCCTCCTATATCAGAAGCTATGCAGCAAAATAAAAAAGAAAACAAAATTAATTTTATTTGAAGAAAATTGCAAAATATAAAAAAAAATAAACAAAATAAAAAAATGTAAATAATAAAAATAATATTAAAAATTAAATTTAAAAATTTTTCCTTTATAATTTTTTTTGATATATTTGAAAATTCTATTATTGAAAAATTTCCAACTATTATAAGAATTAAAGCCAATAGAGGTTTTGAGTAGAAAATTATAAAAATGGTGAGGATCAAAACTATTGAAGTTGCCGTTCTTTTTTTTAAATTTTTTGAAATCATATTGCCCCAAAATTTCGTTTACGTTTTTTAAAAATTCTTAAAATTCTTGATAAATCCTTTAGTTTAAAATCTGGCCATAATTTATTCAAAAAAAATAATTCTGAATAAGCTAATTGCCATAACATAAAATTGCTTAATCTTTTTTGCCCGCCTGTTCTAATAAGTATATCAGGATCTGGCATATTTTTTGTATAAAGATTTTTTTCCAAATTTTTAATATTTACATTTTTTTTTATTTTTTTTAATGAATTCAAAATTTCATTTTTAGAACCATAATTAATAGCTAAATTTACAATGATTTTTTTATTTTTTTTTGTAAATAATTCTACTCTTCTCAAGGTTTTTTTAATTTTTTTCGGCAAATTTTTTTTTTCTCCAAGAATACAAATCTTTATTCCTTGATCAATAACATTTTGTATTTCTTTTGAAAAATAAGATTCAATTAAATTGAAAAGAAAGTTTATTTCCTTCTTTGGTCTTTTCCAGTTCTCTGAGGAAAAAACATAAAAGGACACAATAGGTATATGTAATTTTATTGATCCTTTAATTATTTTTCTAATAACTTCTACACCTTTAAGATGGCCGTAGTTTCTACTTTTGCCTCTTTTCTTTCCCCATCTGCCATTGCCATCCATAATAAAGGCAATATGGCGAAGACTATTCATACCTGGCTGATCTCTTTTTCTTTTTCAGCTAAAATTTTTTCTATTTTTTCAATATTTGTGTCTGTTAGTTTTTGGGTATTTTTTTCAAAATTCTTATTATCATCCTCAGAAATAATTTTATCTTTTAATTTTTTTTTAAGTTCCTCGTTTGCCTCTCGTCTTATATTTCTAATAGCTACTTTACTTTTTTCTCCCATATTTTTTAATATCTTTATTAGATCTTTTCTTCTTTCCTCTGTTAAGTCTGGAATTCTAAGTCTTATGATTTGTCCATCTATTTGAGGGTTTATACCTATTTCAGATTTTTGAATTGCGCTTTCTATTAACGGAGTGTTAGTTTTATCCCATACTTGGACTGAAATTAATCTCGCCTCTGGAACACTAATTGTAGCGAGTTGATCAATAGGCATTAATTGTCCGTAAACATCTACTTTAATTGTATCAAGCATATTTGTGTTAGCTCTTCCAGTTCTTAGTGTTGAAATATCTTTTTTTAATGATTGAATGCTTTTATCCATTTTTGAAGAATAATTTTTTTCATTAAATTCACTACTCACTCCTAAACTCCCTCTCCAACTTTATACCTTACAAACTCTAATATTTTAAGAGGTCTGTCAGATGAGTTTTCCTTTAATACATCAGATACCTTTTTTTTCGGATCCATTATCCATATTTGATTTAAAAGTGAGTTATCATTTAGAAATTTGGAAATTTTACCTTTTGAAATTTTATCTGCAACTTCGGTTGGCTTGCCAGAGTTAGTAATCTCTGCCTTGATAATTTCCAGCTCTTTTTCAACTATTTTTTGATCTATACCATCTATATCTATTGCTAGTGGATTAGAAGCTGCAATATGCATTGCTATTTTGGTTCCAATACTATCTTTATCATTTTCTGAAATTCCATCTAATTTTACTACAGAAATTATTTTTCCTATTCCCTTCTCTATTGCAGAATGTACATAAGCAAAATTCGTGCCTTTAGAATTTTTAAAAAAATTCGCTCTTCTAATTGTAATTTTCTCACCAATTTTAGCAATTAAATTTACCAGGTTATCTTTTACTAAATTCCCGTTAGTCATTTTTGACTCATTCAACTTAGATAAATCTCCTTTAGTTAAAAAATTAATTTCAGATAACTCTCTACAAAATTTAATAAAATCTTGGTTTTTAGCAACAAAGTCCGTTTCGCTATTTATTTCAATTAATGAGATTTCACCTGCTTGCTCTTTAACCAAAACAAGTCCTTCTGAGGCAGTCCTGCTCATTTTTTTTGATGCTTTCGCTATTCCTTTTTTTCTTAGAAATTCTACAGATTTATCAATATCACCGTTGCTCTCGTCTAGAGCTATTTTACAATCTTTAAAACCAACTCCTGTCATCTCCCTTAATTTTTTTATGTTGTCTAATAAATCTTTATTTGACATTGGATAATAATTCTTAATTATTTTTCTTTTGATTTAGATGGTTTTTTTTCAATTTTTTCTTCTGATCCTTTTATAAATTTTTCAGCGTCTTTAATTGTACTTTTTAATAAATCACAATATAAATTTATAGATCTTCTTGCATCATCGTTACCTGGAACTGGAAAATCAATTCCTGTTGGATCTGAATTAGTGTCAAGAACAGCTATAATAGGAATACCGAGTTTTTTTGCTTCTGCTACAGCGAGAGACTCAATATTAGTATCAATAATAAATATTAGATCTGGTATTTTTTTCATTTCAGATATACCACCTAAAGATCTTTGAAGTTTTTCTTTTTCTTTTCCAAACTTAAGAATTTCTTTTTTTGTAAATCCCAAATTTTCTTTTGATAGTTGATTGTCTAATTTTTTTAATCTTTTAATAGAATTTTGAATTGTGTTCCAGTTAGTTAGCATCCCGCCAAGCCATCTATAATTTACAAAGTACTGATTTGTTTCTTTTGCTAAATCGCTCACTTGCTCAGAAGCTTGTTTTTTCGTTGAGACAATTAGTAGTTTTCCTCCACTAGCAATAACTTTGTGCACTTGAGTAAGAGCATTTTTGAGAAAGTCAACTGTTTGTGTTAAATCTATTATATGTATTGAATTTTTTTCACCAAAAATAAACTTTTTCATTTTAGGATTCCATCTTAAAGTCTTGTGACCAAGATGAACTCCTGCTTCGAGTAATTGTTTTATATCAACTTTTGGTACGTTCATATTTTTTTCCGGTTAATCCACCACAGTAATTCCATTTCCATGGACCGGTAGGGCAATGCCCTTTAAACTGTGTGCGAAATTATTCACACATATATACAATCAATTCAAAAAATCAACTATCTAAACGGTTATTTTTTCAACGTATTTCATGGCTTTTAGGGCTTTAAGATGTTTCACGTCAAATTTTCTATTTTCTTGTAATGAATAAAAAGCCTTTATGTTTTTATCATTAATTATAAAGTTTATCACTGTATCGCCTTTATTAGATAATAATTCTTTAATTTCATTCAAATTGTGATTAGATTTAAGTTCAATAGTCACTTTTGAGTAAGGTTTATTTATTACGTCATCTAAGCTCAGAATTTTTTTAACATTAATTCTTCTTTTTTCTTTATCTCCTATGATTTTGTCTTTTTGTAAAGTGAGAACAAATGACTCTGACACTTTCAATTTTTCTCTGTTTAAAACAAGTGTTTCAGCAAATAAAAAAAGTTCAAATTCTGCTTGTTTATCACTAAATTTAATTATCGCATAGGGAGTACCTTTAGTACTTTTTTTTTCTTGTATTGCCATAATGGTACCAGCTATCAGCCCCTCATTAGATTTATTATTGTAAAACTGACTATATGAAATAATGTTTAATTGATTGAAAACTTCATCAAATTCATTTAATGGATGATTAGTTAAATAAAATCCTATTGATTTAAATTCCTCAGATAAAAGTTCCTTTTGACTCCAAGGAACCGAAGGTGAAAATTCAAAATCTTTTTTAAGAGTGTCTTGGTCATCAAAAAGATTTGATTGTTGATTTTTTTTATCATCATTTATATTTTTAATTTTTTGAATAATTTTTGGTATAGATGTTAAAAGTTTATTTCTATCTGTATCAAATTCATCAAAAACACCCGCTTTGACCAACCCTTCTAACTGAAGTTTGTTTATATCTTTAGGATTAACTCTATTAATGAAATCCATAAGAGATTTGAATCTACCGTGATTTTCTCTTTCTTCGATTATATTTTTTATTGCCTCTAGGCCTACATTTTTAATTGCTCCAAGACCATATACAAGCTTTCCATCTATAGCTCTAAAATCGGAAAAACATTGATTTATTGATGGTTTAACAATCTGTATATTTAATTTTTTTAACTCTTCAACGAATTCTCTTAATTTAGATGTATTCATAAGTTCTGTCGACATTGTCGCTGCAATGAAATCTTCTTTGTAAAAAGTTTTTAAATAAGCAGTTTGGTAAGCTATTAAAGCGTAAGCAGCGGCATGACTTTTGTTAAAACCATATTGAGCAAAAGGTTCAATTTTTGTAAAAACAAAATTCGCCACATCTTTTGCAATTCCGTTTTTTAATGCGCCATTAATAAATCTTTCTTTTTGTTTATCTAATTCTGCTTTCTTTTTTTTACCCATAGCTCTTCTCAATATATCTGCCTCGCCAGCGGTAAAGCCTGCTAACGTTTGAGCAATTTGCATAACTTGTTCTTGATAAATAATTATTCCATAAGTTGATTTTAATATTTCTTTTAAAGTTGGATGAATATAATCAGGTTCTTTAATTCCATTTTTGCAATCATTATAAATAGGAATATTGCTCATCGGGCCTGGTCTATATAAAGCAACAAGTGCAATGATGTCGTCAAATTTATTTGGTTTCATTTGCTTAATTGCTTCTCTCATACCAGCACTTTCAAGCTGAAATAGTCCCGTTGTTTCTCCTGTAGAGAGCATGGAGAAAACTTTTTTATCATTATGATCAATTTTACTAATATCTAAATTAATCTTTTTTAAATTTAACCTTTTTATTGTATTATCAATTACAGTTAGCGTCTTTAATCCAAGTAAATCAAATTTTACTAACCCAGCATTTTCTGAGGAATACATATCATATTGAGTAGACGGTAAAGTTAAATTTGAACTATGATCAATATATAACGGGAATTGCTCAGCCAATTTATCACCAGCGATTACAACTCCAGCAGCATGTGTAGCCATATTACGATTAAGTCCCTCTAATTTCAAAGAGAGGTCTAAAAGTTTTCTTACTCTAGGATTGTTTTTAATCTCTTCTTTAAATCTCGGTTCTCGATCAATAGATTCTTGCAGTGTAAGAGGTCTAGATGGATCAAATGGCACCATTTTACAAATTCTATCAACATGACCATAAGAAAGTCCTAAGACACGACCTACATCTCTTAAAACCATTCTAGCTTTTAACTTACCAAAAGTAATGATGTGAGCTACTCCATTTTTATATTTTGTTTTTAAATATTCAAACACTTGGTCTCTTTTTTCCTCACAAAAATCTATATCAAAATCTGGCATAGAAATTCTATCGGGGTTCAAGAACCTTTCAAAAATCAAATCAAATTCAATTGGATCTAAATCTGTTATATCTAAACAATAAGCCACTAACGATCCTGCTCCAGATCCTCTTCCCGGACCTACTGGAATTGAATTTTTTTTTGCCCATTTTATATAGTCAGAAACTATTAAAAAATAACTTGCATAATCCATAGAGTTAATAATATTTATTTCATGTATTAGTCTCTTTTCGTAAATTTCAACGATTTGCTTTTTGGAATTAATTTTATTTTTTTTAAAAATAAAGTTATCTAATCTATTAACAAGACCCCTTTTTGCTAATTTTAATAATTCTTCCTCTGGAGATTGACTTTCATTACTGGCTATTGAGGGTAATATTGGTTTTGATCTTTTTGGCTTAAAATTAAATCTTAAATGAAAACTATAATTATTTTCTAATGCTTCTGGTATATCTGAATACAATTTCTCTAATTGTTGTTGGGATTTAAAAAAATGCTGGTTATTGTATCTAAACCTGTTTTTATCATCTATAAAATTTTTTTCTCCGATACAAACTAGTGCATCGTGAGCCTCATACATATCTTCATTTATATAAAAAATTTCTTGAGTTGCAATAAGTGGCAATTTTAAAGATTTTGAAATTTTTAATAAATAATTTTCATAATTTTTCTCTTGGAATTCATTGTGTCGTTGAATTTCAATATATAACCTATCTTTAAAAGTATTTTTAAGAGATTTTAATATTTGCTCAATATCTTTAAGCTTATTTTTATAAAAGAGTTTACCAAAAAAATTAGTATAGTTTCCAGTTAACATTATTATATCTTCACAGTTTACTATTAGATCTTTTAAACTACAGGATGGGTCTTTAGTTCCATTATTTTTTAAATAACTTAATGATGATAATTTTGTTAAATTTTTGTAGCCATGTTCAGATGTTGCATATAATGAAACTTTTCCAGTTATATTTGACAAAGAAAGATTTATTTGAGTACCAATAATTGGGTGTGTACCGACTTTGGATATTTTTTCAGAAAATTCTAGAGCACCGCATAAGTTATAACTGTCAGCTAAACCTAATGTTTTTATTTTTTTTAACTTGCAATAATCAGCTAACTCGTCAATTTTAATGGCTCCTTCACATATTGAGTATTGAGTATGAACTTTTAAATGATTAAAATTCTTATTATTAGCGAGCATTTACCCGTTTTATATCACCGTTAGAAATAAACAACTTGTAATCTGCTCTGTTGGCAAGTTCTCTATTGTGAGTTGCAAAAATTATTGTTTTTTTTAATTTTTTTAATTTTAAGAAATAAGAAAAAATTTCTTTTGAGGTATTAAAGTCTAAATTTCCGGTTGGCTCATCTGCTAGGATTAAACTAGTTTCAGCTATTAAAGCTCTAGCTATAGCAACTCTTTGTTGTTCGCCTCCGGAAAGTTGATTTGGAAAATGTTGGGATCTATCTAAAATTTTCATTTTTTTAAGAATTTTTTGAGCCTCTTTTTCTGCTTTTACAACATTTTCACCTTTAATAATTAGTGGCATCATTACATTTTCAATAGCAGTAAAGTCATTTAATAAATTATTGTCCTGAAATATAATTGAAATATTTTTTCTTCTAGTTTCATCTTTTTTTTCATCTGTAAATTTTTTTGTAAAGATATTATTTATTTTGATATCTCCTCTTGTTGGTTCATCTAACAATGCCAATAAATGAAGTAATGAAGATTTTCCTGATCCAGATGGACCAACTAATGCTACTAGGTCTCCTTGTTTAATTTTTAAATTAAGATTCTTAAATAATGTAATATTACCATTAAAATGTTGATAGATTTTTTTAAGATTTACAGTTTCGATTAAAATTTTATTCATATTTTAAAGCCCTAAATGTTTTCATTTTTGAGATATGTCTAGCTGGAATGTATGAAGCAAGAGCTGAAACAAATATCGATAGAATAAAAATTATAAATGTTGAATATAGATTTATTTCACTTGGCAACTCCTCTAAAAAATAAATATCGCTTGGAAAAATTTCTAATTTAAAGACTGCTGAAAGAAGTATTCTCACTTTTTCAATATTTGATGAGATTATAATGCCTAAAATAATACCAGATACCGTAGCAAAAAAACCTATAGTGAAACCTGTCAAGAAAAAAGATTTTTTTATTGAAGTATTATTTAAACCTAAAGTTTTTAGAATAGCTATTTCTTTAGTTTTATTTTTGATTAATATAGTAAGGCCTGAAATAATATTGAATGCAGCTACAATAATTATTAAAGTAAGTATTATAAACATTACATTCCTCTCAACTTTCAAAGCGTTAAAAAAAGATTTATTTAAATCTGACCAGGTATAAATAAAATAATTTGGATTAAGTTTTTCAATTTCTTTTTTGTAAGAATTGGCTTCGAGAGGATCTATTAAATAAATTTCTAAATTTTGATCTTTGGTTTCCTTATTGAAAATTGACAAAGCATCTTCGGTTGTTAAAAAAATAATATTCTGATCAAACTCTACAAAACCAGTGTTAAATATACCTGCTACATTAAAATTTTCTTGTTTTGGTAAACTTCCTAGTGGGGTAGCAACAAATGCTGATGACATTAAATTTATCCTATCTCCTTCGTTAAGATTTAAATTAAATGCAAGTTCAGATCCAATAAATACATTATTTTTTTTAAATTTTTTTAAATTACCGCTTACAATATTTTTTTCTAAAAACTCTTTTATTTTTTTTTCTTCACTATTGACGCCTTTGAAAATAATACCTTTTGCTTGATCACTATTAATTATCACACCTTCGCCCGAATAAGTTTTGCTTACAGAAATACCTTTAAAATTTTTTTTAATTTTAGAAATATATTTTTCATCAATATCAAAACCATTGGGTTGAATAACAATATGTGGGTTTAATCCAAGTATTTTATTTGTTAGTTCAGTTTTAAAACCATTCATTACTGACATAACAATAATTAAAATTGCTACGCCAAGCATAATTCCTAAAAATGAAAAAATAGAAATTATTTTTAGAAATCCCTCCTTTTTTTTGGGTCTGAGATTTCTTGATGAAATAAGTCTTTCTACTCTTGTAAACAAAATATTATCTCTTAAGTTTAGATTTAATTTCTTCTAGACTTAACAATTCGCTTTCAGAGTTTAATTCCTTAAACTCAAATTTGTTTTCTTCAGATTTTGATCCAATAATTATTTGAAAAGGAATACCTATCAAGTCATGTTTTTTAAATTTATTTGACATATTCTCATCAACATCATCCAACAATACGTCAACATTTTGTTTTTTTAATTCTTGATAAATTTTTTCTGCTTTTTGTAAATTTTCTTTATTGTTTTTGTTGATGCTTGGAATAATAACTATATCAAATGGTGAAATTGGCTTTGGCCATTTCATTATTCCATCATTATAATTTGCCTCAATTGCAGCACCAACAAGTCTGGAAACACCAATACCGTATGATCCCATTTTTACAGAAATTTTCTTTCCACTTTTGTCGTCTATTAAACAATTCATTGGTTTTGAGTATTTGTCACCAAAATAAAAAATATGTCCTACTTCAATACCTTTTGTTTTAATTTGATTTTTTTTATCAACTTCTGAATTGAATTTTTTTTCATCAAATTTTTCATCTGTTGCTGCATAAATATCTGTAAAATCCTGTCTCATTTTAGATAAAGAAGAGTCACTGAAATCGTATTTGTTTAAATTAATCTCAAATATTCTTTTATCGGCAAATATTTGGCTTTCACCAGTTTCTGCTAAAATAATAAATTCATGAGAAAGATCCCCACCAATAGGTCCAGTGTCTGCTGGCATCGGGATTGCTTTTAAACCTAATCTATTAAAAGTTTTTAGATAAGAAAAAAACATTTTGTTGTAAGATTTTTTTGCATCATCATCTGTCAAATCAAATGAGTAAGCATCTTTCATAAAAAATTCTTTACACCTCATTACACCAAATCTTGGTCTTATCTCATCTCTAAACTTCCATTGTATATGATAGAGAATTTGTGGGAGTGATTTATATGATTTGACGCTTGATCTAAAAATATCTGTAATTAATTCTTCATTAGTAGGTCCATAAAGCATATCTCTTCCTTGGCGATCTTTAATTCTCAACATTTCTTCACCATAATCATCATATCTACCACTTTCTCTCCAAATTTCTGCTGATTGGATAGTTGGCATTAGCATTTCTTGAGCTCCAATAGAATTTTGTTCCTCTCTTACTATTTGCTCAATTTTTTTCATGACTTTAAATCCTAATGGCAGCCAAGAGTAAATGCCTGCAGAAGATTGCCTAATCATTCCAGTTTGTAACATTAGCTGATGAGATTTAATTTTAGCCTCAGCCGGTAAATTTTTAGTTATCGGGATAAATAATTGTGATAGATACATTTTATTGCAAATATTTTCTTAAATTTAACAAATCAAGCTTAACTAGATAATATATTACAATAAAGATTATTGAAGTAATTATCGTTGTAATTAAAAATTTTTTAACTATTTTAGGATTATTTGGGGCTCCAGGATCAACTCCTTCTATTCTTTCTTTATATTTTTCTTTATTTGATTGAATTCCTACAGGCAGAACAGAAAAGAAAATTATCCACCAAATTAATACATAAACTATAATTGAACCAGTTATACTCACTAGATTCTCGCTATATTTATATTTGTAAAAGGTTTTTTTCCAGTTTTTTCTCTGATGATTCTTCTACAATTCTGCTTAATAGTCTCTATTAAATTTTTTTGTTGGTTTTTATTATCTAAAGAGAAAGTTCTACAAATATTGAAAATTTCATCTTCCATATCAAAGATAAAATGATCAAAATTTTCTTTTTCAGGAATACCTTTAAATGAAATTATTGGTTTTTTTATTTTCCCATTATTAGACACTAAAAGTGTAATTTCTAAGTATCCATTAATTGATAGATTTTTTCTATCTTTAATTGATTGAGAGTCAGTTTCAACATTAACGGTTCCGTCTAAATAAATTTTACCAGATGGTGCTTTATCAATAATTTCAGGTTTATCTCCAGGTAATAACTTTATAATATCTCCGTTTTCTATTAATAAAGTTTTTGGAACTTGCATTTCTTTTGCGAATAAAACATGCTCAGCCATATGTCGATGTTCTCCATGGACTGGAATAACACATTGAGGCTTAACCCATTTATACATATCCTTTAAATCATCTCGATTTGGATGACCAGAGACATGAACAAAAGCATTTTCCTCGCTTATTATCTCCATCTTATTTTTAACGATTAAATTTTGTATAGAATATAATTTTTTTTCGTTCCCCGGTATTATTTTAGACGAAAAAATAATACAATCACCACTTTCCATATAAACATCAGGGTGCACACCATTAATTATTCTGTTCATTGCTCCCATGGGCTCCCCTTGACTTCCAGTTGCTAAATATAAAATTTTGTTTTTTGGAACTTTTTTTGCATCTCTTGGTTCTAATGGCTCAATTAAGCCTTTCAAATAACCGCACTTTCTTGCTGCTTTATATATTCTTTGCATTGAGCGCCCAACTAAACAAATATTTCGCCCCGTTTTTTTTGCACAATAAAATATGGACTCCATTCTTGCTACATTGGAAGCAAAAGATGTAACCAAAATTCTATTAGTTTTAATTTCCATAATTCTTAATAAACTATCTCGTACATCCGACTCAGAGCCTGCCCTTCCAGGACTAAAGATGTTAGTTGAGTCGCAGATCATTGTGGACACTCCACTATCACCTATAGATTTTAGTTTTTCTTCGTCAATTTGGCTCCCTATAAGGGGATTTGGATCAATTTTCCAATCACCAGTGTGAAGAATTGTACCGAGCGGAGTTTTAATACTTAATCCGTTGGGTTCTAAAATAGAGTGAGTTAATGTTATAAAATCGATTTCAAATGCTCCGAGTTTAATTTTACTATTTAAAGGTATGACATTTAAATAAGACGATATATCAATTTTTTTTTCCTTAAATTTCTCTAAAATTAATGCAGCAGTGAATGGTGTAGCATAAATCTTACAATTTAAACTAGGCCAAATATGAGCGACGGCTCCAATGTGATCCTCATGAGCATGCGTTAAAACTATTCCAAGTAAGTCATCCTTCTTATCTATTATAAATCCTGCATCTGGCATAATTAAATCAACACCGGGAACTGAGTCATCGGCAAAAGAAACACCCATGTCAACTATTATCCATTTTTGATTATCCTCTTCTCCATAGGCGTATAAATTCATATTGCCACCTATTTCTCCAGATCCACCTAATGGACAAAAAATTAATTTTTCTTTACTCATATCAATTCTTTATAAGCATTTGCTATTCCTTTAATAGTAATATCTTGGTCAATAACTGTTTTTTTTTTAATCATTCTTTTAAAAAAATTTGCATATCCGCCTGTAATTAAAATTTTGTATTTAATTTTACTTTTGGAAATTATTTTATCTATTATATTGTTTATTAAACCTTCATATCCCCAAACAAAACCAGCATTAAGAGCTTCGATTGTATTCTTTCCGTAGTTTTTTTGATGACTTTTTAAATTTATTAGAGGAAGTAAGGCAGTTGCTTGACTTAAATTTTTTATAGAAAGGTTAATACCAGGAGCAATTACCCCACCCTCATATATACCATTTTTAATAATATCAAATGTCGTTGCTGTTCCAAAATCTAAAATTAGACAATGCTTGAATTTTTTTGCACCTATTGCATTTGCTATTCTATCCGAGCCTAAATTTTTTTTATTTTTAATGTTAATTTTAATAATCTTATTTAATTTTAAATTCTTAATTTCCAAAATTTTAAATTTAGTCGACTTTAAACTCTTTTTAATATTCATAAATACGTTTGGTACAACGCTTGAAAATAAAAAGACTGAATTAATATTTTTGTTAGTTTTTTTTCTAATAATCTTCTTTAAAATATTGTTTTTATACATCTTACTAGTGTCAAAATTATATGATCTCAAAATTTTAAATTTTCTACTCATTATACATATCTTTGTTGAGGTATTTCCTATATCACCAATTAAATATTTCATAATTTTTGTATAAATTTTTTTAACTCTGAAAATGAACTTTTATTAGCTTTAAGTAAAAGTTTTTCATATTTTTTTTTAATCATAATAAATAGTTTTTTATTATCTATATTTTTATTTGTAATATGTTTCAACGAAGTAGAGGGAAAACTGCTGTTTTTTGGATCTAAATTAGTATTTATTCCTATTCCAACTATTAAAAATTGTTTTCCTGCATTTATAACGGTCTCTTGTAAAATTCCACAAATTTTTTTTTTTTTAAATAAAAGGTCGTTAGGCCATTTGATTTTTATCTTATTTGAAAATTTTTTTGTAAGTATACTTCTTAATAAATATGCATTTATGATTGCAAATTTCTTAAAATCTATTTTCTTTTTACTCATATCAAAAAAAATACTTAAAAATAAATTTCCTTTTTTCGAAATCCATTTTTTCCCCATAGTGCCTCTACCTTTTGTCTGACGCTCGGATAAGATTATTGAAGCTTTTATATTATCTTTCTTTATTAACATTAAAGCTATGTCATTTGTGCTTTTAACACTTTTAAATTTAAGTGATCTTAATTTCATTAATTCAAAAATAATGTATCCACTACATTGCTCAAAACTGAAGGGTACAAGAAGAAAGTTAGCAAAATACTACAGCTTATAAAGATTGATAGTTGAGCGAATTTATTTTTTGTATTATCAAAACTAATGATACTGGCATCAAAATAAATAGTCTTAATTATTTTAAGATAATAAAAAGCCGATATTACAGTTGTTAATAATCCTATTATTGCCAAAGCATACATCTTTTGTTCAACTACCGCAGTGAATACATAAAATTTAGCAAAAAATCCTCCAAGTGGAGGTATGCCTGCTAAAGAAAATAAAATTACTAAAAATGATATAGCTAAAATTGGATGTTTTTTTGAAATACCTGATAAGTCAGAAATATTTTCTTTATACTCACCATCTTTTTTTAATAGATACAGACATGAGAAAGCACCAAGATTCATTACAACATAAATAGAAATATAAACTATTGTACTTTCATAACCTGAGATCACTCCCGTTGCTACACCTGCTAAAGCATAACCAATGTGACCTATTGAGCTATAAGCCAGTAATCTCTTTATATTTTTTTGGCCAATTGCAGCAACTGCACCTAAAATCATTGAAGCTATAGATATAAAAATAATTATTGTCTGCCACTCCATTAATATTTTTGAAAATGGTATTAACATAAACTTAATTAAAACTGCCAGTCCAGCAACTTTTGGAACTACTGCAAAATAACTTGTAATTGATGTTGGTGCTCCTTCATACACATCAGGTGTCCACATATGAAAAGGGACAGCTGAAACTTTAAATGCAAGACCAACAAGAATGAATACCATTGCAAACACTGCGCCAGTATTTTCTTTGCCTAGTTCGCCCGCAATTAAGTCAAAATTAGTTGTACCCGTAAATCCGTATAACAAAGAGCAACCGTATAGTAATAAACCGGATGATAAAGCGCTTAATACAAAATATTTTATACCCGACTCTGATGACTTTAGATTATCTCTATCAATTGAAGCTAAAATATACAGTGATAATGATTGCAGCTCTAAACCTAAATAAAATAATATTATATCATTAGAACTTACCATAAAAAACATACCTAAAATTGAAAGTAATATTATTATTGGATATTCAAATTTTGCCAATTTCATATCTAAAATAAAATTTTTTGATGAATTAAGTACAAATAAGCTTGAGATAAGTATCAAAATTTTGAAAAAGTTAGAAAAAGAGTCTCTTGTGAAGCTCTCTAAAAATATTTTTTCTACATTATTCGAACTATTTAAAATTATGGCGAGGGTTAATAAAATTATTAATGAGGTTAAGTTAAAAATTAAATTAAAACTATTTTTAATATATACACCGATCATTAAGATAGAAAATATTGATAGTGTTAAAAAAATTTCTGGAAGCAATATATTTAGATTATTTATCATACTAATTTAAACCCTTTGTTTGAACAGCTATTTCGTAGTTATTTATTAAATTGTCTACTGAAACATTTAAAGTTTCCATTAGTGGAACTGGATAAAATCCAAAAAAAATGACCAGCAGAGCTAATAAACCTAACATAATAATTTCTGATTTATTTACATCTTTTGTATTTTTAATTTGATCATTTTTAGTTACTCCAAATATTACTCTCTTTGTAAGCCAAAGCATATATGCAGCTCCTAAAACAACTCCAAATGTAGCTAACATTGCAACCAAATAATTCTTCTGGAAGGACCCTGTTAAAACTAAAAACTCTCCTAAGAAGCCAGATGTTCCTGGAAGGCCCAATCCAGCTAAAGCAAAAACTATAAACAAAAAAGAATATTTTGGTAAATAATTTACTAAACCGCCGTAAGTGCTGATCATTCTGGAGTGTAATCTGTCGTAAACAACCCCTACACAAAGGAATAAAGCTGCTGAAATCAATCCATGACTAATCATTTGAAAAACACTCCCTTCAATTCCTTGTTTGGTAAATGTAAATATTCCAAGAGTTACATAACCCATATGGGCAACTGAGGAATATGCGATTAATTTTTTCATATCCTCTTGCATTAAGGCGACTAAAGAAGTGTAAATTATAGCAATAATACTTAGTGTAAAAATTAATGGTGTAAAAAATTCTGAAGCTAGTGGAAACATGGGAAGAGAAAATCTCAAAAAACCATACCCAGCCATTTTTAAAAGTATTGCAGCTAGTATTACTGATCCGGCTGTAGGTGCTTCAACATGCGCATCAGGTAACCAAGTATGAACTGGCCACATTGGCGTTTTCACAGCAAAAGAACTGAAAAAAGCTAACCATAATAAATTTTGATACTCTTTAGGTATTTTTATTTCATAAATTTGAGTGACATCAGTCGTCCCTGTTATCCAGTAGATCGCAATAATGGCAACAAGCATCAAGACTGATCCCAGTAGAGTAAATAGAAAAAATTTAAAAGCTGAATATACTCTTTTTGGTCCACCCCAAACTCCTATAATTAAAAACATAGGAATTAATCCGGCTTCAAAGAATAAATAAAATACTACTAAATCTAATGAGCAAAAAACTCCGATCATGAAAGTTTCTAATATCATAATCGCTATTAAAAACTCTTTTACTCTATCTTTAACACTATTAATGCATGAGATTATACAAATAGGAGTAATTAATGTTGTAAGAACTATGAAGAGAATTGAAATTCCATCTATGCCGAGTTTAAATTTAATAAAATCATTAATCCAAGATTGTTCCTCTATAAATTGAAAATCTGCTGATGAATAATCCATTGAATACCAAATAAATAAAGACAATATAAATGTTGCTAAACTACTAAATAAAGAAATGTAAATGGCGCTATTGTTATTTTGTCCTTTAGATAAGAAAATAAAGAGAGAACTTACTAATGGTAAAAAGATAAGAGTAGATAAAATAGGAAAATCCATTTTTTAATTTAAAATCAAATAAGTAAGCAGAATTGATAAACCTATCAACATTACAAAAGCATAATCATATATAAATCCTGTTTGAAAAATACCTGCTTTATTAGAAAGTTTTTTTATTAATTTTGAAATACCGTCGGGACCAAATCTATCTATAAAACCTAGATCACCTTTTTTCCAAAAAAAAGAGCCAATTTTCTTAGCAGGTTTGACAAATAACAATTCGTACAGTTCATCTATATACCATTTATTGAGTAAAAAATTATAAAGTGGTGAATTAGTATTTTTAAATTCCTCTAAAATTTTTGTGTTAGAAATAAAATAGTAATATGAGATTGGTATAGAGATTACTACTAACACTGGTGTTAAAATTAAAAACCATAAAGGAATTGGGTCATGTTTGATTTCATTTAAAAAGAATATTGATGATTGCCAAAATTCATTACTATGATGACCAATAAATGTTGTTTTGAAAAAATAACCAGCGAAAATTGCACCAATAGCTAATAATAATAAGGGACCTAACATTACGAAAGGAGACTCATGAGTTTCATTGAATGGTACTTTTGAATTATTGTATGGACCGTGAAATGTTTTAAAAAATAATCTCCAAGAATAAATTGAAGTTAAAAAAGCAGTAAAAATTCCAATAGTTGCCGCATAGTACCCTAAAGAAGAATTTTTTAAATAAGCAAATTCAATAATAGCATCTTTTGAGTAAAAACCAGATAAAAAAGGAAATCCAGTTAAAGCTAAAGTTCCTATCAACATAAAAACATAGGTATACGGAAGTTTTTTTCTCACGCCACCCATATTCCTAATATCTTGTTCATCTTTAAATGCATGAATAACTGATCCAGAACCTAAAAATAATAAAGCTTTAAAAAAGGCATGGGTGAATAAATGGAACATTGCTACATGATATGCACCTACACCTGCAGCAAAAAACATATAACCTAATTGGCTGCAAGTTGAGTAAGCGACAATTTTTTTTATATCATTCTGAACGAGAGCAACTGATGCTGCAAAAATTGCAGTTATCATTCCAACTATTGTAACTAAGTTCAAAGCAGTTTGAGAATATTCGAACAACGGGGAACATCTAACAACTAAAAACACACCGGCTGTTACCATCGTAGCCGCATGAATAAGTGCTGATACTGGTGTAGGTCCCTCCATGGCATCTGGTAACCAAGTATGTAGTAAAAATTGAGCTGACTTACCCATCGCTCCAATAAATAAAAATAAACAAATCAATGTAATTAGAGTTGTCTCAAAACCAAAAAATACCAATTTTTTTTCAATTAATTGTGGAGCTAATTTAAAAACTTCTTGAAAATTTATCGTGCCAAAATAAAAAAATATTAGAAAAATTCCAATGGCCAAACCAAAATCACCTACCCTGTTTACGATAAAAGCTTTTATTGCTGCATTATTTGCACTCTCTTTTTTATACCAAAAACCGATTAAGAGATATGAACATAACCCTACTCCCTCCCAACCAAAAAATAATTGCAGAAAATTATCTGATACAACAAGAACTAACATTGAAAACGTAAATAAAGATAGGTAAGACATAAATCTTGGTTTGTGCGGATCATGACTCATGTAGCCAATTGAATAAATATGCACCAATGCTGAAATCAATGTAACAACTACAAGCATTACTGAACTTAAAGGATCAATATTTATTGACCAATTAGCAACAAAATTTCCTGAACTAATCCACTCTAATATTATAAAATTTCCGTATGTATTATTTTGAATCCCATTCCAAAACAAAATTATTGAAAACACAGCTGAAATACTTACGAATAAACTCGTGGTAATTTCAGAAAAGTATTTAATTAACGATTTACCTAAAAAGCCTAATATAGATCCAACTAAGGGTAAAAAAACTATAGCGTACTCCATTTATCCTTTCATTCCATGGATATCTTCAACTCTTATTGAACCTCTGTTCCTGTAATAAACCACAATTATTGCTAATCCAATTGCTGCTTCTGCTGCGGCCACTGTCAAAATTAACATTGTGAATATTTGCCCAACTATATCTCCAGAAAAAATTGAAAATGATATTAGATTTATGTTTACTGATAACAATATTAATTCAATGGACATTAATATTACTATTACGTTTTTTCTATTTAAAAAAATACCAATTACACCTAAAAAGAATATTATTGCACCTAGAGATAAATAATGACCTAGTCCAATCTCAATCATCAATTTTTACCCCTTCATTACTCTTTACATCTCTAAGCTCAATTGACGATGATGGATTTCTGGAAATTTGATTAAAATAACTTTGTTTTTTTACTCCTTTTCTTTGTCTAAAAGTTAAAAGTATAGCTCCAATCATTGATAATAAAAGTATTACTCCAGCTAATTGAAAATATAAAATGTAATCAGTGTACATGACTAAACCTAACTGATGTGTGTTTGATATATCCGATAAATTTAAAGTGTTGCTTGACATAAGATTATCTTTAAATTTCCAGCCACCAACTACTACTAATAGTTCTAAAAGAATTAAAACACTAACTATTAATCCTATTGGAATATGAGTTGATTTTTTTCCAATAAACCAAGATTGTTTCTGCTCAGCTACGTTAAGCATCATAACTACAAATAAAAATAAAACTGCTACAGCTCCAACATAAACTATTAAAATAATCATACCTAAAAATTCAGCACCAACCATTATGAAAAGACATCCAACTGATATAAAATCTAAGATTAAAAAAAACACAGAATTAATGGTGCTTCTTGATGTGATTACCATTAAAGAAGAAAAAATTGCTATAACAGAAAAAAAATAAAAAAATATAGAATGAGCTAACATTTATCTATAAGGTTTATCTAGCTTAATATTCTTAGCCAAAACTGACTCCCATCTATCGCCGTTGTCTAATAGTTTTTCTTTATTGTAATAGAGCTCTTCTCTTGTTTCTGTTGCAAATTCAAAATTAGGTCCTTGAACTATAGCCTCAACAGGACATGACTCTTGACATAAACCGCAATAAATACATTTCAACATATCGATATCGTATCTTGTTGTCTTCCTGCTACCATCTGCTCTTTCAGCTGACTCGATTGTTATAGCTTGGGCAGGACAAACTGCTTCACAAAGTTTGCAGGCTATACATCTTTCTTCACCATTTGGATATCTTCTTAAAGCATGCTCTCCTCTCATACGAGGGCTTATTGGGCCTTTTTCAAAAGGATAATTTACTGTTTTGGATTTTTTAAACATTTCTTTAACGGCCATTAACAATCCTTTGATAAACTCAACTAAAAAAATAGTTTTAAAAATTCTGCTTAGAGTCATTAAAAATTTCCTTTTGGTAGTTTATCAAAATAAAATAAAAAACTCGCTGTAAATACTAAATATATTAAAGAAAATGGAAGAAATATTTTCCATCCTAATCTCATTAATTGATCATATCTATATCTTGGTACTATTGCTTTTATTAATGCAAATAAGAAAAATAAGAATAAAATTTTTAAAATCATCCAGATTGGAGCTGGTATTATATTAATTGGATAAATATCTATAATTGGCAACCAGCCGCCTAAAAAAAGTATTGAGCCCATTGCACACATTAAAAGAATGTTTGCATATTCACCAAGCCAAAACATAGCATACATCATTCCGGAATATTCAGTTTGATATCCAGCCACTAACTCGGCTTCTGCTTCAGGTAAATCAAAAGGAGGTCTATTAGTCTCTGCTAATGCGGAAATAAAAAAAATCACGAACATTGGAAAAAGAGGAATTACGTACCATAATTCTTTTTGTGCTAAGACAATATCTTTCAAGTTTAACGATCCAACGCACAATAAAACATTAATAATTATTATTCCAATTGAAACTTCGTAAGAGACCATTTGAGCTGCAGATCTAATAGCGCCTAAAAATGGATATTTAGAGTTTGACGCCCATCCACCCATTATAATGCCATAGACACCTAAAGAAGAAACAGCGAATAAATATAATATGCCGACATTAATATCAGACAATACTAATTCTTCACTCATTGGAATAACTGCCCAAGCAACTAAAGCTAAAGTCATTGTTACAATGGGAGCAAGTATAAATACCGTTTTATTGGCACTAGCTGGAATAATTATTTCTTTGAAAATATATTTTAAAGCATCAGCTAATGTTTGTAGTAAACCAAATGGGCCTACAACATTTGGTCCTTTTCTTTTTTGTACTAAACCCCATACCCTTCTATCCAACCATACAATCATGGCCACTGAAACTAGTATTGGTACTAATAAAAATAAAATTTTATAAACTTCGCTTCCTAAAATTTGCAAATACTCCATCATTAATTATTTGTTCCATCTTTTTTAATTTTTTGACGAATTTGACGACACTCACTCATTGTTTTTGATGAGCGTGAAATAGAGTTTGTGTAATAATAGTCAAGTTCTCTCACGAAAATCTTCTCACTAAAAAAACTTGTTTCAATATTATTAGTTTTAATTACTGATTTTTTTGGCAGTTCGTTTATACTAGAAAAATTTGGAGCAGTTTCTAAAACTTCTTTTCTTAGCTCATCAAAATTAACTTTGTAATCTTTAGAACCTAATTTTTTAATAATTTGGTTAAATATTTTCCAATCTTCTAAAGCCTCCCCGATTGGATAAGATGCCTTTTTACATTCTTGTATTCTTCCTTCAAGATTTTCATATAAACCATTTTGTTCTGTATATGTTGCGCTTGGTAAAATTAAATCTGCGATTTCTGCACCTCTGTCTCCATGGCTTCCTTGATAAACAATAAATTCATCATTTTTTTGAAATTCTAAATTGTCAGAACCTAATAAATATAAAAGTTTAAATTTTCTATTTTTCAAATCATCAAAAAATGATGAAGATTTTTCTTTTTTATCTTGTAAAATTTTTAAATCTAAAAGACCTACTGTTGATGCATTTTGTACAAGTGTATTTAATCCATTCCAGTTTTCATTAATTAAATTATTTTTTATTAAAAATCTTTTAAATTCCTCAAATATATATCCTCCGCTCTTAAGCTCTAAAGCTGACTCTCCAATAATGATTATTGGTTTTTTTGCTGATAAAAGTTTTTGAGAAAAGTCATGCTCTTTATTTACAATTTTTTTAATATCTTCAGTGCTATCACCAATTATTTCATATTCATAAGTTAAGTCGCCTGGATTTCCTATTGAGAAAATCGGTATTTTTTTTTGTACAAATGTTTTTCTTATTCTAGCGTTTAAAATTGATGCCTCATGTCTTGGGTTGGTTCCAACAAGTAAAATTAAGTCTGTATCTTCAATTCCTGCTATAGAAGAATTAAAAATATAGTTCATTTTTTCATCTGGGTTTATGTAAAAATTTTTTTCTCTAAATTCCAAATTTTCACTTTTTAATGTTTTAAAGAATTTCTTAAAACTCAGAGCATTTTCCATATTGATCATATCGCCAATATGCCCAGCTATTTCATTTGGTTGAACTGATTGTATTTTATCAACTAAAAGATTTATAGCTTCATCCCAAGTAGATTTTTGTAATTTATTATTTTTTTTTATATACGGAACATCTAGTCTCTGTTTTAACAATCCATCACAAGAATATCTTGTTTTGTCAGATATCCACTCCTCATTAATTTCATTATTTAATCTTGGTAAAATTCTTTTTACTTCCCAATTGTAAGTATCAACTCTTATGTTTGAACCCACTGCATCCATTACATCTACACTTTCTGTTTTTTTAAGCTCCCATGGTCTTGCTTCAAAAGCATAAGGTTTAGATGTAAGTGCTCCCACCGGACACAAATCAATAACATTAGCAGACAACTCTGACTCCATGGATTTTTCCAAGTAAGTCGTGATCTCCATATTTTCACCTCTTCCAATAGCTCCTATTTCTGGAACTCCGGCAACTTCTGTCGCAAATCTCACACATCTTGTACAATGAATACATCTTGTCATTTGGGTTTTAATCAAAGGTCCCATATATTTTTCTTTTACATCTCTTTTATTTTCAACAAATCTTGATTTATCTACTCCATAATAAAGAGACTGATCCTGTAAATCACACTCTCCACCTTGATCGCATACAGGACAATCTAACGGATGATTAGCTAATAAAAATTCCATTACACCTTTTCTGGCTTTTTCCACAAAAGTAGTATTTGTTTTTATATTCATTCCCTCCGCAGCTGGCATAGCGCAAGATGCAATTGGTTTAGGTGATTTTTCTAATTCAACTAAACACATTCTACAATTTCCAGCTATTGATAGTTTTTCATGATAGCAAAATCTTGGTATCTCAACATCTGCAAGCTCGCATGCTTGAAGGACTGTCATTCCTTTTTCAAACTCAATCTCTTTTCCATTTATTGTTATCTTAGGCATTTTTATTCTCCAATAAATGTTGATCAACTAAATAAGGATTATTCAATTTTTTCTTAATTAAAGGCTCTTCTCTACAACGGCTTTCCACTTCTTTCCTAAAATGTCTTAACAAACCCTGAACTGGCCAAGCTGATCCTTCGCCAAAAGCACAAATAGTATGACCTTCAATTTGTTTAGTTACATCAGATAGTAAATCTATGTCACTGAAAGTTGCTTTTCTTTTAACCACTCTATCTAAAATTCTCCACATCCAACCTGATCCTTCTCTGCATGGAGTACATTGGCCACAACTCTCGTGTTTATAGAACCTGGCAATTCTAGCCATGCACTCAACAATATCCTGGTCTTTATTAATAACCACTACTCCAGCAGTACCTAATCCACTTTTATTCTCAATCAAAGAGTCAAAATCCATTGTTAACGTATCGCAAACTTTTTTTGGTAATAAAGGCATAGATGAACCACCTGGTATAACTGCTTGAAGATTATCCCAACCTCCAACTACTCCTCCAGCATGTTTTTCTATTAAATCTTTCAGAGGAATCCCCATTTCCTCCTCGACATTACATGGAGCGTTTACGTTTCCCGAGATACAAAATATTTTAGTCCCAGTATTTTTTGGTCTACCTATTGAAGCAAACCACTTACCACCTCTTCTTAAAATCGTTGGTACAACAGCAACAGTTTCTACATTATTAACTATTGTAGGGCACCCATACAAACCAACTAATGCTGGAAAAGGAGGTTTTAACCTTGGTTGACCTTTATTACCTTCAATACTTTCCAATAAAGCAGTTTCCTCTCCACAAATATATGCTCCTGCACCATAATGAATGTGAATGTCAAAATCCCATCCAGAGCCACAAGCATTTTTTCCTAAGAAATTTTTACCATATGCTTGATTAATTGCTTCTTGTAATCGTTTACCTTCGTTAAGATACTCTCCTCTTATATATATATAACAAACATGAGCATTAACTGCGTAGCCTGCAATTAGACAACCTTCGATTAATTTTTGAGGCTCAAATCTTAAAATATCTCTATCCTTACATGTTCCAGGTTCTGATTCATCTGCATTTATTACTAAATAGTGTGGTCGTGAACCAACTTCTTTTGGAGCAAATGACCATTTTAAACCAGTTGAGAAACCTGCTCCACCTCTTCCTCTAAGTTCAGAAGTTTTTACTTCATTTATTATCCATTCACGGCCTTTGTGAATTAAATCTTTAGTATCTTTCCAATCATCACGTTTTAATGAATTTTCAATATCCCAACCAAATTCATTATAAAGGTTTTTAAAAATTCTATTTTCTTTTTTAAGCATGTTTTTCCCCATTAATAATCGATATTTTTTCTGGAGAGGTGTTTTTTCTCCCACGATATGACCCAGGTTTTAAAGGTTTATCTTTTATTAAAGAAATAAGTATTTCTTTTGTACTTTTTTCATCTAGGTCTTCATAGTAATCGTCATTTATTTGAACCATCGGAGCGCTAACACAAGCCCCAAGACATTCCACTTCCATCCAAGAGCAATTACCTTTTTTTGAAATTTCGTTCTCATTTGGAGAAATATTTTCTTTACATAATTTTACAATTTTATCAGCGCCTCTAAGCAAACAAGGTGTTGTTGTGCATACCTGAATAAAATGTTTACCTACAGGAGCAAGGTTATACATTGTATAAAAAGTGGCAACTTCATATACTGATATGTAAGGCATAGCTAAATAATTTGCTATGTACTTCATTGCTGCTAAAGGAATCCAATTATCATTTTGTCTTTGAGCTAAATAAAGTAAAGGCATCACTGCACTTTTCTTATTTTTTTTCGGATATCTTTTTAAAATTTCTTCAACCTTTTTTAAATTTTCATCTGAAAATTTAAATTCTTTTGGTTGTTTGTCATATACTTTTTTTACACTCATCTATCTACCTCTCCAAAAACTATGTCTAGCGAACCGAGCACAGCAGGCACATCAGCCAACATGTGACCGCGAATAAGGTAATCCATCGCTTGCAAGTGGGAAAATCCGGGAGCTCTTATTTTACATCTATAAGGTTTATTACTGCCGTCAGATATTAGATAAACACCAAACTCACCTTTAGGAGCTTCTACTGCCGTATAAACATCTCCCTTAGGAACTCTATATCCCTCAGTAAATAATTTGAAATGGTGAATTAGCGCCTCCATAGATTGTTTAATATCATCTCTATTAGGAGGAGAAATTTTATTATCAATAGATATAACTGGACCTTTCGGCAGTCTCTCAATACATTGAAGAATAATTTTTACACTCTCTCTCATCTCCTTTATTCTACAAAGATATCTATCGTAACAGTCGCCATTTTTTCCAACTGGAATTTTAAAGTCTAAATCTTTATAAATTTCATAAGGTTGTGATCTTCTGAGATCCCACGGAACTCCAGAACCTCTCAACATGACGCCAGAAAAGCTATGATCAAGTGCCTCTTGTTTTGAAACAATACCTATTTCAACATTACGTTGTTTAAAAATACGATTATCAGTAAGTAAGCCTTCTAGATCGTCAATTATTTTCGGAAACGACTTACAAAACTTTTCAATATCTTCTACAAGTTTCATTGGTATATCTTTGTGAACTCCGCCTGTTCTAAAATAATTTGCATGCAATCTTGAACCGGAAGCTCTTTCATAAAAAGTCATTAATGTTTCTCTTTCTTCAAAGCCCCATAAAGATGGAGTTAAAGCCCCAACATCTAAAGCTTGGGTGGTTACATTTAAAATATGACTTAAAATTCTGCCAATTTCACAAAATATTACCCTAATATATTTGGCTCTTATAGGTACTTCCACATTTAGCAATTTTTCGGCTGCCAAAGCAAAGGCATGCTCTTGATTCATAGGTGCTACATAATCTAACCTGTCAAAATAAGGTAAAGCTTGAGTATAAGTTTTTTGCTCTATTAATTTTTCTGTTCCTCGATGAAGTAGGCCTATATGTGGATCAGCTTTCTCAACTAATTCTCCATCTAATTCCAAAATTAATCTTAACACTCCATGTGCTGCTGGATGTTGTGGACCAAAATTAAGGCTTAATGATTTAGTTTTTTTTACCATCTTTTTCCAAATTTTTTATCTCTCTAATATAATTTGTTCCTTCCCAAGGACTTTCGAAATCAAAATTTCTATAATTTTGCTCAAGCTTGACTGGTTCATAAATAACTTTTTTCTCTTTCTCGCTATATCTAACTTCATTAAAGCCGGTTAAAGGAAAATCTTTTCTCAAAGGATGTCCTTTAAATCCATAATCAGTCAAAATTCTTCTTAGATCAGGATGGTTTTTAAATTTAATTCCGTACATATCAAAAACTTCTCTTTCCATCCAATTGGCTGAAGGAAAAATTTTAGTTAAAGAATTTATTGGTTGATTAATTTGAAATTTGGTTAAAACTTTTATTCTTAAATTATGTACATGAGACAAAAAGAGATAAACTAATTCAAATCTTTTTTCATTTTCTGGGTAATCTACTCCAGCAATATCGATAAGTTGTTTAAACTTGCAGCTTTCATTAGATTTTAAAAATTGAATTGTATCAATTAAGTCGCCTTCGGCTATTTCAATGATTAATTCCTCATTTTTTATAGATGAATTTTTAATTTTACTTGAAAGTTCTGAATTAATTAATTTTTCAATTTTTTGTAGTTGTAAAATCATTTTATCTTTTCAAAGACCCTTCTCTTCTTATTTTTTTTTGAAGTTGTAAGATTCCATATAATAATGCTTCTGCTGATGGTGGACAGCCTGGAATATAAATATCTACTGGAACAATCTTATCGCATCCTCTTACAACTGAATATGAATAGTGATAATACCCTCCGCCATTGGCACAGCTTCCCATAGATACTACATATCTAGGCTCGGGCATCTGATCATAAACTTTTCTAAGTGCTGGTGCCATTTTATTAGTTAAAGTCCCAGCTACAATCATCACATCTGATTGTCTTGGTGAGGCTCTTGGTGCAGCACCAAATCTTTCAAGATCATACCTTGGCATTGATGTTTGCATCATTTCTACAGCGCAACATGCAAGTCCAAATGTCATCCAATGCAAGGAACCTGTTCTTGCCCAATTAATTAAATTATCACTTGAAGTTGTTATAAATCCTTTTTCTGCAAAATCTTTTGCTAAATCTTTGAATTCTTCTGGTATTTGTTTTTGTTTGTCAGAATTCAAATTCATTTTTACTCCCATTCTAACGCTCCCTTTTTCCATTCATAAATAAATCCGATAGTCAAAACTCCTAAAAAAAACATCATTGACCAAAAACCTGTTGGACCTATTCCTCCTAACGAAATAGCCCAAGGAAAAAGAAATGCAATTTCTAGATCGAATATAATAAACAGTATCGCTACTAAATAAAATCTAACATCAAATTCCATTCTAGAGTCATCAAAAGCTTCAAATCCACATTCATAAGCGGATAATTTTTCTGGATCTGGGTTAGATGGAGAGGCTAAATAGTTAGCAACAATAAACCCTATACTTAGGAATAAAGCTATAAATAAAAAAATTATTATAGATAAATAGTCAGATAAAAAATTATAAATCATGTTTTTAATTAATACCTACCTCAATACCGTAGTTTGAGGATTCTTATATTAACTACATCTCTTTATAACATTTTACGTTTAAGAGTACAGGACAGAAGGAAGCATTATTGTTGATTGAAAATTGTTGTTTTTTACTCTTTAGATGAAAATGATTATCAACTAGTGGCGGGAGTGACGGGACTCGAACCCGCGACCTCCTGCGTGACAGGCAGGCGCTCTAACCAGCTGAGCTACACCCCCACAGTTTTTGAATTTAATGGTGGGCGGTAAAGGACTCGAACCTATGACCCTCTCGGTGTAAACGAGATGCTCTACCAACTGAGCTAACCGCCCTTATTAAATAAAAATGAGATATACAATAAAACTTTTATAAAGTAAAAAAGTATTTAATTTGTGGTGTAATTTATAAAAATAGCAGTATTATTAACATATCATGATTTTAAATTGTAATTCATGTAGTAAAAAATTTGTGGTTCCAGATAAAGCAATTACTGCTTCGGGGCGACTAGTACAGTGTGGTTCGTGTGGAAACAAATGGAAACAATTCCCAATTAATGAAAATCAGCAGACTGAGTTATCTACTAAAGTTGAAAAGAAATCACCAAATCAACAAAAAACTCCACAAAAGACACAAAAGCCGAAAAGAGCAAAAAAAAATGCTTCAAGAAAGCCTAGAGAAATAGATTTATATTCTCCAGAATATTTAGCAAAAAAACACGGTATCAAACTAAGTGAGGATGTTAAACCAACTTTATCTAAAACCAAAGTCTCCTTTGGATTCTATAATTCTTTATTATTGTTATTAGTAATTATTATAATTTTATCTAGAGGATTATATTTCTCTCAAGAATTTATAGTACAAAAATTACCGTTTACAGAATTTTATATTGATTACTTTTTTGAAAGTATAAGAAATATGTTTGTAATTTGGAAAAACCTAATTTCTAGTTATTAGCCTCTAATTCTTTAATATTCACAAAATTATCAGATAAATCTATATTATTTTTTTTGATGTCATCAAAAAAATTCCAAGCCAAGACTAAAAGAATATTTTTTTTATCTTTAATAAATGATTTATTTTTAATAGGAATTTTTACTCCTGGTATAAATTTATTATGTTTAAGCTTATTATCTTCAACAATAAAATCTATTTCTTTTGATATTCCAAAAAAATTTAATGCAGTTGTTGCTTTAGCTGGAGCTCCATAACCTACAATGACTTTATTTTTACCTTTAAGACTTTTAAGGTTTTTCAAAACATTTTCTCTAATTTTGTATACTTTTTCACCAAATCTTTGGTAAGTTTTAAATTTTTTAATTCCGAAAACTTCTTCCTCTTTAAGCATTTTTTTAACACTTTTTTCAATTTTTACTTTTTTATCTTTTTTTATATAAACTCTTATCGAGCCTCCGTGAGTATTAATTTTTTCTGATCTAAAAATTTTAGCCTCAAATTGATTAAAAAAATAAATTAAAGATGTTAATGACCAGTAATTATAATGTTCATGATAAATGTTATCAAAAGTTAAATCTTTAAGTGTATTCATCAAGTATTGAACTTCAATAATTATGGTTCCTTTTTTACTTAATAGACTTAACATGCATTCTGACATTTCTTTTAGTTTATCTGAATGAGCAAAAACATTTGAAGCTAAGATTAAGTCTGCGTTTTTTTTTAACTTTTTAATATTTTTTTTTTCTAAAAAACCATTGAATGTTTTAATCTTATTTCTATTAGCAAGTTTTGCTAAATTTTTAGCCGGTTCAATTCCAAGAATATTCTTATAACCCAAATCTAAAAATGGTTTTAAAGCAACCCCATCATTACTTCCGATATCTATAATGTATGATTTTTTTTTATTTAATTTTAATTCCTTAGAATATTTTTTTGCTGCTTTAATAAAATGGTCTCTAAACACTCTAGAGGTTGATGAGGTGTAAAGATAATTAGAAAACATTTTTTTTGGATCAACTGCGACTGATAGCTGACAGTTATGACATTTTTCACAATAGTTTACTTCTAATGGGTAAAGATCACATTTTTCATCTTTCTTGTTAATTAAATTATTTGCTAATGGTTGATATCCTAGAGATACGACTCTTTTAAGTTTTGTATTTCCGCATGATCTACATTCAAATTTGTAACACTCCAATAATAATTTTTTCTCTTTTTCATCCACAAAAACATGTTTAATAGTATGTGTTATTCCATAGTTTTCATGATCTCTTTCACCTCTAACAAGATTCAAAAATGTTGTGTCTTTTGTAAAAACCATTGTATGAGCAACATTCGGTTTAATTACTGAAAGTTGACCGGCATTAACAACTTGGGTAATTTTTGGAGCATTTGGATTAATTATATCTTGAAATATTTCTATAATTTGACCTTTAGTAAACAAACATTTTTGTTCTTGTTGAGGATGATAATGATTGGCTCTTATTGTACCTTTTTTTGACTCAATCATTCCTATCAAATTTATTGGCTCTGTTAACTCATGATTGCTTATGGAACCTCTTTTATCAACAAATAAATTCTCGCCATCTTTTACGAACTCTAGTTCTTTAATTAAATTTTGTTTAGACCATTTTTGTATCATTTCTTTAATGTTTTGATCTAAGTTATAAAGAAATTTAAAACCTGTGTTCAATATTTTTTTATTTGATAAAGAAAAGCCTAAATTTGGAACTTCGTCATTTGTCTCTTTCAACATGATTTTTGGATTATGTTTTTTACAAATTTCAGCAACCTCTTTGACCGTTAAAGTGTCCTTTGTTAAATTAAAAATTTCTGATTTAATTTCATTTTTTTCTTCCATAAATTTAAAACACCTTGCTACATCAATTAAAGGAACAAGACTTTTTATCTGTCTTCCACCTGCAAATAATTTTAAAGTACCGTTTTGAGAAGCAATTTTGGAAAATAGATTTGGCATTATATCAACTCTCATTGTATCCGATGAATAACCGTAAACTGAGCCAAGCCTCAAAATTATATAATTTTTACCTGAGTCTTTAAGTTGTTTTTCGTTTGTAGCTTTTGACGAAGAATAAGATAACACCGGTTTAGTTTCTTCATTTTCTTGAATGTCAGTTTTTACTTTTTCTATTCCTTCATAAACAACATGGGTTGATGGAAAAATAATCTTGCAATTATCACTTACTACATCGAGAATATTTTGTGTTCCTTTTTCACCTACTTCCTTTATTTTTTTATCTTGATCCTCTGTTGACTCGTTTTTTGTTCTAGGAACACTAGTTATTCCTGCTAAATGATGAACGACGTCAGCGTCTGCAAAATACCTCTCTACAAGACTCCTATCTAAAATGTCTCCTTGTACAAATTCCATGTTCCAATTTCTTAGTTGATTAACTCTTTCTGAAACAAATCTATTATCGATGACAACAATCTGGTGATACCAGCTTACTCCAGAGTAAAGCTTGCAAAGTTCAGTACCAATATATCCTAAGCCACCTGTAATTATTATTTTTTTTTCCATACAATATTTAATAAATATTTACTTATATTATATTTTATTATAACTCAAATAACATGAATATATTTGATTGCTTCATGTATAATGATGAAGACCTTTTATTAGATTTAAGGCTTAATCACCTGAGTAAATTTGTTAAAAAGTTCGTTATAGCAGAGGCTACTTACACTCATAACGGAGCAAAAAAAAAATTAAATTTTGATATCAATAAATTCAAAAAATTTAAAGATAAAATAATATATTTAATTGTAGAGGATCAGCCAAAAAACATATTACAATTTAATGCTGATGATACTGAAAGTAGAAAAGGAGAAAAACTTATCTTAAATGGTATGGCGAGAGATTATTTTCAAAGAGAATATTTAGCAAGAGGATTGATCAAAGCTGACGATGAAGACTTAATATTAATTAGTGATCTTGATGAAATTCCTAATTTGGATAGCCTAGATTTTAATAATATTAAAAATAATATTATTATATTTGAACAAAAAATATTCTATTACAAACTTAATCTTCATTATGATGAATTATTATGGCAGGGCACAAGAGGTTCAAAAAATAAAAATTTAATTTCTCCTCAATGGCTAAGAAATCTTAAAGGAAAAAATTATCCTAAATGGAGAATTGATACCTTTTTTTCAAAAAAAAAATATTCTAACTTAGTATTTGTGCAAGATGGAGGTTGGCATTTTACATGTCTGAAATCACCTGAAGAATTAGAAAAAAAATTAAATAATTTTGCACATCACTTTGAATTTAAAGAGAGTGGACTAAATATAGATGATATAAAAAGATTCATTGCTGAAAAAAGAGTTATTTACGATTATAAAGCAGATCAAAAACAATATAAATGGTCAGGTAAATCTATTCTTAAAAAAATTGACTCAAAATTATTACCAAACTATGTGTTTAATAATTTAAGCAAATACTTGGAATGGTTAGATTAAATTAAGCTAGTGAGTGCTTAATTCTTTTTTCAATTTGTCTTTTTTTGAAATTTGATCTACTTCCACCCATTCAACTCTTTTTAATGGTTTCGTCAAAGCAACTTTTAATACTTCATCAACATTTTTCACAGTAATTATCTCAATAGAGTCCAAAACAGTTTTGGGAACTTCAATTAAATCTTTTTTATTTTCGATCGGTATTAAAACTTTTTTAATTCCAGCTCTATGTGCAGCTAATAATTTTTCTTTTAATCCACCAATAGGGAGAACTAACCCTCTTAAAGTTATCTCTCCAGTCATAGCAACATTTTTATTAACTGGTATTTCAGTTATTGCAGAAATAATTGACGTAACCATTCCTATACCGGCCGAAGGCCCATCTTTTGGTGTTGCACCCTCTGGTACGTGAATGTGAAAGTCTTTTTTATCAAATATTGGAGGAATTATTCCATAATCTAAGCTCTTTGATCTAATATAAGATTTTGCTGCTTTAACGGACTCTTGCATAACATCACCTAATTTTCCTGTAATTTGCATTTTACCTTTTCCTGGCATAACGGCAGACTCTATTTTTAAAATTTCACCACCTACTTCTGTCCATGCTAATCCTGTTACTACTCCAACTCTATTTTCCTCCTCTATTTCACCATACTTAAATTTCTCAACGCCTAAAAGATCTTTAAGGTCTTTTTCATTTATCGGGTTATTAACTTTTTCTTTGTTGTCTATTTTTTTTACTAACTTTCTTCCAATTTTAGAAATTTCTCTTTCTAAATTTCTAACACCAGACTCTCTAGTGTAATGTCTTATGATTTTTCTATTAATATTTTCATCAATAGTCCATTCTTCTTCTTTCAAACCATTATTCTTACTCTGATTAGGTATCAGGAACTTTTGAGAAATATTAACTTTTTCATCTTCTGTATATCCGGAAAGCCTAATTACTTCCATCCGGTCCAATAAAGGGGGAAGTATGTTAAGTGTATTTGCTGTTGTGACAAACATCACATCAGATAAATCATAATCAACTTCTAAGTAATGATCATTAAATTCCTTGTTCTGCTCTGGGTCAAGAGCTTCAAGTAATGCTGATGAAGGATCACCTCTATAGTCATTACCAACTTTGTCAATCTCATCCAAAAGAAAAAGAGGATTTTTTGTTCCAGCTTTTTTCATCATTTGAATAATTTTTCCTGGAAGCGATCCAATATAAGTTCTTCTGTGACCTCTAATTTCTGCTTCATCTCTTATTCCTCCTAAAGAAATTCTTATAAATTTTCTATTAGTCGCTTTTGCTATCGATTTTCCTAAGGATGTTTTACCTACTCCAGGAGGGCCCACTAAGCACAAAATTGGACCTTTCATTTTTTGAATTCTTTTTTGTACTGCCAAAAACTCTATAATTCTCTCTTTTACTTTTTCCAATCCGTAGTGATCTTCATCAAGAATTTTCTGAGCATTCTTTAAATCAGAGTTTATTTTAGATTTATTAGACCAAGGTAATTCTGTCATCCAATCTAAGTAATTTCTTACTACTGTTGCCTCAGCAGACATCGGACTCATAGATTTTAATTTCTTCAATTCTGACATACATTTCTCCCTAGCAAGTTTGGGCATTTTTGCATCAGTGATAGCTTTAGACAATGACGTTAATTCATCTTTGCCCTCGTCAATCTCCCCTAATTCTTTTTGAATAGCTTTTAATTGTTCATTTAGATAGTACTCTCGTTGAGTTTTTTCCATTTGATTTTTAACTCTTCCTCTAATTTTTTTTTCTACAGAGAGTACGCTTGTTTCTTTTTCAATAAGTTGGTGTATTTTTTCTAACCTTTTTTTAAGATCAATGATTTCAAGTAATTCCTGCTTTTCAAATATTTGAATATTTAAATTTGAGGATATGTTATTAGCTATCTGAATTGGATCTTTCAAATTTTTAAGATTGCTCGATCCATCGTTTAAATCTTTTTTGCTTAAAACCTGAAGCCTATCAAATTTCTTAATTAAGCCTAAAGCTAGATTTTCAAGATCTTGTGAATTGTTTTGATCCTCAACTATTTCAACTTCACAAGTTAAATGATTTTTACTACTTTCGTTATATTTTAAAATTTTAATTCTTTTTTCACCTTCAACTAAAACCTTTACTGTTCCGTCTGGAAGCTTCAATAATTGTAAAACCTTACTTAAGCAACCATACTGGTAGAGATCTTTACTAGTTGGATCATCTATTTCTGAATTTTTTTGTGTTACTAAAACTATAGATTTATCAGTCTTCATTACTTCTTGGAGTGCTTTTATTGATTTTTCTCTTCCAACAAATAATGGTACTACCATAGATGGGAAAATTACTATATCTCTCAATGGGAGAAGCGGTTTTAAATAGGAAGCTTTCATATTGCAATTATATGGCGATTAATACACTAATTTCAAGAAACAAATTTAATTTAAGCAACTGATGTTGATGACTTTTTACCATATGTGACAATGGGTTCGGAATCGCCTTTTGCAGCGGCGTTATCCACCGTAACTTTTATTACATTTTCCATATCTGGCAATTCAAACATTGTTTTTAATAAAATATTTTCAAGAATTGACCTTAACCCCCTCGCACCAGTTTTTTTTGAAATAGCTTTCTTTGCTATCTCTGAAATTGCATCATCATTAAATTCAAGTTCGACATCCTCAAATTCAAACAGCCTTTGATATTGTTTGATCAAAGAGTTTTTAGGTTCTTTCAAAATTTCAATTAAAGACTTTTCATCTAAATCATCTAGTGTCGCGATTATTGGCATCCTTCCAATAAACTCAGGTATTAAACCATATTTAATTAAATCTTCGGGCTCCAAAAGCTTCATAATTTCAGATAATGGTTGCTCTTTATAATTTTTTACTTTAGCTCCAAAGCCAATTGAACTTCCTTTGCCTCTGCTGTCTATTAATTTGTCTAATCCAGCAAAAGCGCCTCCACAAATAAATAGAATATTAGTGGTATCAACTTGTAAAAATTCTTGTTGAGGATGTTTTCTACCGCCTTGAGGAGGTACACTCGCAACTGTGCCTTCCATTATCTTCAAAAGCGCTTGCTGAACTCCTTCACCGGAAACATCTCTTGTTATTGATGGATTTTCAGATTTTCTACTAATTTTATCCACCTCATCAATATAAACAATTCCTCTTTGAGCTTTCTCTACATTGTAATCAGCAGCTTGTAATAATTTTAAAATAATGTTCTCTACATCTTCACCAACATAGCCAGCTTCTGTGAGAGTTGTTGCATCAGCCATTGTAAAAGGAACGTCTAAAATTCTTGCTAGAGTTTGAGCTAATAAAGTTTTTCCGCAACCAGTTGGTCCTACAAGAAGAATATTTGATTTTGATAATTCAATATCTTTGTTATTCTTAGTTTCGTGGTTAAGTCTTTTATAATGATTGTGTACTGCGACTGATAATATTTCTTTTGCAAATTTTTGTCCAATTACATAATCATCTAAAACTGCACAAATTTCTTTAGGCGAAGGCACACCATCTTGATGTTTAACTAAAGAACTTTTATTTTCTTCTTTAATTATGTCCATACAAAGCTCCACACACTCATCGCAAATAAAAACTGTTGGCCCTGCAATAAGTTTTCTTACTTCGTGTTGGCTTTTTCCGCAGAAGGAGCAATACAAAATATTTTTATTGTTTTTTTCTGACATATCGAATCAATATTAATAATATAAAACTCTGCTTATCACTTAGCAAGTTGAAGTTGTAAAGTGAGCTATATATAGTGTGTTATTTACGTTTTTCCACAACAGAGTCTATTAACCCAAATTTTTTTGCATCTTCCGCTGTCATGAAATTGTCTCGCTCTAAAGCCTCTGAAATTTCTTCAATAGATTTGCCAGTGTGCTTAGCGTAAATTTTATTAAGTCTTTCTTTAAGTGATAAAATTTCTTTAGCATGAATTTGAATGTCTGTTGCTTGACCTTGAAAACCTGCTGATGGTTGGTGTACCATTATTCTAGAGTTAGGTAGAGAATATCTTTTTCCCTTTTCCCCTGCAGCCAGAAGAAATGATCCCATCGATGATGCTTGACCGATACAAAGGGTTGATACAGGTGAATTTATATATTGCATGGTATCATAAATCCCTAAGCCTGCGGTTACTAACCCACCTGGACTATTTATATAAAAATTTATTTCTTTCTTTGGGTTTTCTGACTCTAGAAATAATAATTGAGCCGTCACTAGAGACGCCACAGCGTCGTTAACCGGACCTACTAAAAAGACTATTCTTTCTTTAAGAAGTCTTGAATAGATATCATATGCCCTTTCTCCTTTGCTTGTTTGCTCAACAACCATTGGGATAAGACTATTCATTTTTTCTTCTAATTCGCGACTCATAGTCGTTTTATACAACTATTGATTACTTTTTACTAATTTTTTTTGATTTTATCTTATTTTTTTCTGCTGGCGTGGTTTTAGATTTCTTAATATCTATATTAGGTTTGTTAAATTCAGCAATTATTTTTTCAGCTTCTTTTGTGCTAATTTCTTTAGATGTAAGATTAATTTTTGATTTAATTAAATCTATAATTTTTTCCTCATACAGAGAGCCCTTTAAACTTTGAGATGCACTTGGGTTTTTTTGGTAATATTCAAGAACCATTTTCTCTTGACCAGGCATTCCTTTTATTTGCTTTTGAATTTCGTTTCTAACTTCATCATCAGAAACTTTTAAATTATTTTTCTCACCATATGCATTCAGCAGCAATCCAAGCTTTATTCTAGATTTTGCTAGTTTTTCATTATTGGATTTGTGCTTTTCTTTTTCCTCTGGTTTTAAATTTTTAGTCATGATCAATAATTCTTGATCGATTAAGTTTTGCGGTAAATCTACTTGATGGCTCTTCTCAATTTGATCTAATATTTCTTTTTTAGTAATCGAATTTAATGCCTGTGAATATTGGCTCCCAATTTGTTTTTCAATTAAGGATTTTAAATCTTTAATATCTTTCGCTCCCATTAATTTAGCAAAATTATCATCAATTTTATTAATCTTTGGTTTTTTTACATTTAAAATTTTACACTGAAATTTTGTTTTTTTGTTTGCGAGTTCTTTTTTCGGATGATTAGCCGGAAGTGTAGCCTGTAATATTTTTGTATCGTTTTTTTTAACTCCAATCAATTGATTGTCGAAACCCTTTAAGAATAGGTCTTTTCCTAACTCTAACTGGACGCCCTTTCCTTCACTCCCATCAAATTTATTACCATCAACTGTAGCGGAATAATCAAAAGTTACTTGGTCTCCATTTACTGCTTTCTCATTTTCATTTTTTTCTTCAAACAGTTTATTTTGAATTGCGATTTCTTCTAATTTTTCCTCAATAACTTTATTTTCAATTTTTACTTTAAAACTTGTAGCTTTAAATTTTTCAAAGCTTTTTAAAGTTACACTTGGCAAACAATCAATCTGAAGTTCATAGGTTAGATCTTTTCCTTCACCAAACTGTTTTAAGTCTATTTTTGGTTGACCTGCAACTTTTAATTTTTTTTCATCAATTGCTTTTGATGTAGTTTCTCTTAAAATCTTATCTACTACCTCTCCATATATAGATTTGCCAAATTGGCTTTTAATTACTCTATGAGGAACTTTTCCTGGTCTAAAACCTTTTAAAGCTACATCTTTTTGAAGTTCTTTGAGTCTTTCGTCCATTTTTATCTGTATATTTTTTTTTTCAACTATCACAGATAAAACTGTCCTAAGTCCTTTTTTTGATTTAACTTCTACTTTCATAATTTTTTGGTGGGCAAGAAGAGACTCGAACTCTTAAGCCTTGCGGCACTGGTTTCTAAGACTAACGCACATCTTAAAACCTTGAACTACCAACACTCCTTTCTTCACCCATTGTATCAATGAATACAGTTTTGTATCCATCATTGTATCCATTCTTTGACCAATGGTAGGGCGAAAAGGACTCGAACCTTCACCTCTTGCGAGACCAGTTCCTAAGACTGGCGCGTCTACCAGTTCCGCCATCGCCCCAACAATTGATACGGAAGTTATAGACATCATTTTCTCTATTTCAACACCTTTCTACTATTGTGACCAATTAAAGAAGATACTTCAGCTTTTTTACCTTTAACTTTTTTGTATTCCTCTAATTTAGTTATAGCATTTTCAAGCACCTCATTTGTACTATGCGTGTAGTACTGAAGTGTTGTCTCAATAGACTTATGTCCTGCTAAATGCTGAACTGCTTTTGGACTTACATCAGCTTCTACTAACCTAGTAATAAAAGTGTGTCTTGTTGAGTAAGGCGTATACTCATCGTTTAGACCTGATAACTTAATATACTTATCCCAGTTATGTCTTAGAGAAGATTTAGATACAGGAAAGAAACGGTTGTCTTTATTCTTTAAAGCAACTTCACGTCTTCTTTTCACTACTTCTAATGCTCTATTTGTTAATGGAACAGTAGACCATTTACCAGTTTTAGGTCTAAAGAATGTCATATTCTTTTTACCATAGTCTATCTCATCTGGTGTAATCCGATTAAGTTCTCCATCGTGACGTACCCCAGTATCAATCGCAAATACTATCACATCATACCAATAGCCATCTTCACGTTGCTTACAGGTATTTAGCAATTGTTGTTCTTCTGCAATTGACAGTGCAGGTTTAGGTTTACTTTCTGCACGTCTCTCATCTTGTATCCCAAAGTTTTTAGCACTTGGGTCAATACAATCATCAAGACTAAAAAGTCTTTGTTTGATTGCGAAGGACGTTAATTGTCTTAACAAACCTAAACGCTTGTTCACGGTATTAGTGCTACAAGAGTTATAATTATTCATTCTCTTTTTTGCTGAATGAACAATCGCCCACTTCTTGAAGTCAGCTAAAGTAAATACATCGTGAAAGTCTTTAAGTTTAGGTTTAAGAATTTCCCTATCCTTAAAGAAATCTAATATATCTTTAGCATAGTTAGCAACAGTTTCACCGTGCTTACCTTTCCAAGTATCCAATCTAACTAAGTCCTGATAAAGGTCATTAATATATGCTTCACCTTTAACAGAAGTATTTTCAGTAAGAAGGAAACTTCTACTTGCTAGACGGTCTCTCATTTGAGACTTCACCTTGATTGCTTTACCAAGTGCTTCCTCAAACTTCTCCAATTGTCTAGCTTCAGACATCGTATTATCAATGTCTATCCTGACAGTGGAAGTCATACGCTTCGACTTCTTAACACCGTCTACGTGGTACTCTTTATACTTGGAGACCCATAAAGAGTTGTCACGCCTTAAAGTTATACCTTTCGGTAATGCTTCAAGGATTTTTGCTTTTACTGCTTGTCTCATATTTTTATACTCCTTGCAGTTTTTAGTTGGTTCTCTATCTTCAACTTCGGCACATCTTTCCAATCTGACGTAGTTCCGATAAAGAGTTTTTGAAGTCTTCTTCCTGTTGGTGTTAATTTAATCCAACTTAATCTTCTATTCTCGAATGGATTTACAACTCTTTCAACGAAACCTAGAGTATGTAAATCACTTACATTTCGAGATATTGAAGACAAGGAAATCACAACTCCAAAAAACTTGTGATACCATTCTCTTATAACCTGAGTGTTTAATTCTTGACCATCAGGTAAACAAGAGAGTGTCTTAAATGTTAAGACCAATTGTAATGGAATACCATTACCAAAAGTCTTCGCCTTAGACTTTGCTACTTCTTGCATAAACACTTTATCAAAGTGAATATTACTTGTTGTGCAACTGTAAGACATTATTCTCCTTTCGATTTAACTTTATAACCTTCAACTTATCAGGACGGTTATGAGAGAGTTTTGTCTGCGCTATCACATTTTCAATCGTAGACTTATATGGGTCGTAATGTTCAAACAATGGAATTACTTCACTGTCTTCTATTAGACCTTGTCGTCTTAGTTTATTGAAAGTGTATTGGATAACTGCGTCACCTATTTTAATTGATGAAGTCCTTTCATACTCATCATCAACTTCTACTGTTTTGCAGTAGTAAGGTAGGTCACCAACTGCTTTAGCATAAACTAAAGGATTGGGATATTGAGATTGTAAGTCTGAAATATAATAATCAAAATCATCTATATCTCTCCATAACTTACATCTTACGACCTTCCACACTTTGCAGACTACGCTACTTACATTCATAACGCACCTAGTCGAAAGTTTTACTTTTTTATTTATAACCATACTTAACTCCTATATTAAGTTATTCGTTTGCTTTTCACAAGTGCAAACTTTCAACTTGTGGATTAATTGCAATTTAGACTCAATATAAACTGCGTAAAAATAGATAAAAATTAATCTCGGTTTCCTATCTATTGTTCGTCACAACCCAAAAGCGATTACTCTAAATCGTCTTCAGGTGTTTGATACAAGACTACCTTGTGTTCTATCTTAGGTCTCTTGCTCAACTCACTTACAGTTTGAGATAATGCTTTCGCTAACTTATCCTTACCTTGTGTGTCGAGCATATGACCGAACTCAGGTAGTTCTTTGACTACTTGTATAATCATTCCTATCCTTAGTTGAGGTGCTTACTAGCACTCTCTTTCGCTTCAGCTTTTATTTCATCAAATTCTTTTTGACTTACAAAAGCAACACCTCTCGTATGAGCCGTCTCGTGCAGGTGGTTTATAGCGATAGCAAGTATAGGTAATGGTTTAAGAAGATTTTTCTTATCAGGAGAAATCTCCATACTTATATCGAACATACGTTGCCATATGCTCTCAGGAATTTTTAAAGTTTCCGTCTTTTCTTTTTGTGCTTTCATTGCACTCCTATCCTAATAATCTTTCTGGTTAAGGAATAGTTCCAACGAATAGAAAGAAGTAAAGGTTCGTACTTGAATATTTAAAAACAAGTCTTATCTGTCATTGCAACAAAATAAGCGGAACTCATTCCTGCGTTTTATCTAATCACAAAAATAATATTATTCAATTGGTGCAACCCATAATTTAATCCGAACTGAAATCGGATTGTCACTTTTTATCCGAACTGACTTCGGATTTTGTTCTACGTGAAACTTAAATCAAACCTTTAGAATTAGTTTGAGATAAAAATTCTAAGTAAGTTTCAAACTCACCATCTGAAATTTCTTTTTTCTTTGTTGCTCTTGCAGTAAATATTTTAATCCACTTCTTAAATTCTTCGTGAAACCTTTTATAGTTCTTCCAGTCGTAGTTATATTGTTTACTCCATTGCTTTCTTGCATTGGAATTGAAGAACATTGTCATTGTGAGTTTCATTGGCTTCTTGTCCTCGACTGCTTTGAGCCATAAGTTTACAAGTGTTTCACCTGCGATTCCTGCCATTATATTATTATTAGTCTTATAATGCTTGGCTCTCTTGGCTATATAATCTATCACACTTTCCAGTAGTTCTTGATGAAGCATACCAACGCTTTCTGCTATAGCTACTGCGTCCTGATAAGATATAGTAAAGTAATCTTCATATAGCTTACCTTGCTTTTTCATCTGAGCCATCTTTATTACCATATCAACTGGGTCTTTAATCTTGTGTCTATCGCAGAAACTATTCAGTCCGTGATTAGCTACTGATATATCTTCACCTTGTAAATGCGCTTTTAATCTATTTATTTGTTGCTTTACTTTAGTCTTATTTGGTGTCGGAGAAAGCAAACCCATTGGATATAATTCATCACTTACTTTACCCATCTGTATCATCTGACCTGACAGATTAAATGGATTACCTGCTTGTCTTACCTGTTCTCCAAGTTTCTGGTATGCCTGTTCTATTTCATACATTGCTCTTGGTTTGATTGCGTTCTTTAATTTATCCAGTGCGTCTTGTTGTTTCTTTAACCACGCCTTGTATATCTTGTTTGACTTCTTGTAATTGATAACTCTTTGTTCATTTTCTGCAGACAATAGTTTACCTTCAAAGTAAAACATCTTGTCTCTCTTTTGAGTGGTAGCAATCCAGTGTGTCTCTTTGAGTGACAATGGTTTCGTATGATACTCTAGCTTTACACTGCTATCTATTTTAACTGTAGGTCTACCAAGAAATATATCTAGTCTTCTCTCTAAATCCTTTTGTCTATCTTCAGTCTTCTGCTTTGTTGTTTTCTTTTTTAATAACTTAACCATACTGAACTGTAAGTATCATAAAGTTCTTCAAGTTTCAAAACAGATAATGAGAGAGATAATTCGAAATAATTTTTTGAAAGAAAAAATCTACAAAAAAGTCCATCGGTAGTCTAGAAGACTAACGCAAATCAAAACTATCACTCGGTTTCCTGCAGAAAAATTGTATGTTGGATACAATACAGGGTAGTACCCCCATTTATTTTTGCTATAGGGTCGAGGGGGTAAAAAAAATTTTGTGTATATACGTGAACTTGTCAGATTTTTTCGTCAAAACTTTTTAAGTCAAAGAACTTATCAAACATTGAGTACTCTACGGCATAACCTAAAAAGTCATTAGCGTACTTCAGGATAAACTCTCTAGCCATTTTAGATTTAACTTCTGGTGAAACTTTGAGTTTCTTTCTTGGAAATTCTGCTTGTACTACAAATTCTTTTATTATTTTCTCTACATTCTTTTTACTTTTATTCTTTGAAAAAAGAGCTTTAAGATAGATTACCTTTGGTTCTTTGTGGTTCATAACTTTATTTACTATAAGATATACTCATAGTTAGATGTTGTTGGTTGCACTTATATAAGGATAAAGATTAACTATAGTTTAACTATAGTAGTATCCTAATAGTGGCACTTAATTAAAAAATCAAAATCAAACAACTTTAAGAGCATTTCTAACCATAGAAGCTATTTTCTTACTATACTTTGCTCTAGTTCTGTTTTTTCTTTTCTTTGCAGTCGTCCTTGCGTACTCTTTAGAGGACAATCGGTTTATTACGCTTTCTGGTAAATATCTTTCACCAGTGACACTAGATTTCTTTCCTGATTTAGTTCTCCATTTTTGAGCCGACCAGTTCTTCAAATCTTTTTGAGATTGTTTAAGTGACATTAGCTTTTATATCCACCACCTGCTTTTTTATATGCTTTCGCTAGTGCTTGTGCTTTTCTTGCACTCCATTTACCACTAGCAGTACCATAAGAAGCACTATTGAGTATTCTACTGAATATACGCTTTCTCAAAGTAGGTTTGGTATAATTACCTGATTTATTTACTGTACTCATATTATTTTAATCCAACTGTTTTCTGTTTTATTGTCTCCAAAATATTTCTCTATTTCAGCATTAAGTAAGTCTTCTTTTCTTTGTTTATATGAAAGTTCTTGGTCTTTAGCTAAATGCTGAACCCAATGATGACAAGCAACCTGAAGACAATCAATTCTGTCATCGTGTGGCAATGAATGTATTTCTTTTTGTAATCTACTTATTTGGTAGAAAAGCTGATACTTCAATGCGCTTTCCTGAGGATACAACATATTAGTACCTTCATAGTCTTTTTTGATTACTGTTTTATCTACAATAATTCTATGCTGAGATATTAGAGGTTCTAATGTATCTAATATCCTTCTATGTTTATTAGAAGTCTGTCTAACCATTTCTGTAGTACAAGGATATTCTTTAATTAAATAAGGTTTTAATAACGCCTCGAACATACCTTGACCAAAGTTTTCTTCTATTAAAATCTTATTGACTTTATTTTTCTTAGCTACTTCTACTAATTTAGATAATGTATGTTCTGAATAACCACTATTGAAACCACCAATATCTACTAAATAAATATTACCATTTAAGAATTTAGTGACACAATAAGCCGTTTCGTCAGAACCTTTACCTGAAGGGTCAATTGCCATTACTGTAGATATATAAGGCAACCACTGACCTTGTACTTCCATAGGTCTATAATAAGCGTCTCCTTGTAGTCCTACGTTGGGTAAATCGTTATGTTGTAATTCAGGAGAACTAGCCCAAATAACTTTTTCTGGTGCGTTCTCAGGATTTAAATTCATAACTGATAAATCTGATAGTTTTAGTGGAAACTTGTTTAGGTCACTTAACGTAGTATCTAGCTGATACTGCATATTAAAACCTAGTCTTCCATAACTAGCTTCTCTTTCTAATAAATCTTTTTCGTCAAATCTTGATGGGTCTGTAGGTTTACCAATTAATTCTATATTCCAAGTATTATTAATTATAGGCGCAAGATTAGAACCATATGACTTTATTTGTTTCTCACTAGGGTATCTAGCAGTCCAATAACGTATTTTATAACCTCTCTCTTGCAACTTGTTATAAATACTTTGTTCTGTTTGTGGTGTACCTAAGTATATAATTCTAGAAGTGTCAGGTTTAATTACTGCTTCAAATTCTTTAATAGCTTCAGATAACTTGTCTCTCATAAACTGAGTTTGAGTATTTCCTGAAGTTTCAACATCATCAGCAACAACTAAGTCTGCACGTGAACCTGTAATCTGAGAAGTAATACCTAATGACTTCACTGTTGGTTGTTGTGAAGCAGAAGCCGTATTTACATCAAAACTAATCTTTGACTGTCTTTGGTCGTCTTTAGGATATAAATGTTGAAGCAATGGCATTTCGTGAAGTAATCTCAAACAGAAAGTACTAAAGTCATCTGCTCTATTCTTTGAAGCAGATACAACAAGTATATTAATGTTTGGATTAAGTAAGATACGCCATAAAACATAACTTGCAGTTATCCAACTCTTTCCTACACCTCTAAAAGCACTAATAATTATTCTACTGTCTCCATTAGCAATATAGTCAGCTATATCGTATTGAACTTTAGTAGGTTGAGGTAAATTTAAATGCTTCCAAGTGATGTATAGAAAATTCCTAAAGTCAGTTATTTTTGACAGGATTTTTTCGTTTTTCATCGAATGGTAGTTCTTCTAATAGTTTTCCTAGTGGGTTATCTTCTGTTGGAACTGCGTCTATTCCATTGTCTCTTAAAAACTGTCTAGCAACATTTAAATCTGCAGATTTTGCTTCTGGGTCTTTTACTCTTTTTAATAGTTCTTCTGCTAGAACTCCGTGTAATTCTTTTAATTTACTATCACTCATTGATTTCTCTCTATTTTAATAATTTTCATATCTTCTGATAATTCTGCCTTTACTTTTGAACATATATAAAGAGCATTACTATTACGTGAAGCTACACGCTTTTTCTCAATACATTTTGAGACTGAAGGCATATATACAAATTCAGTAAGTTTTTGTTCTACACCTACAAACATTAGTAAAGCCATAACTTCAACCATTAGTGTCCACTCCCATTTCTAATTAATTTTTCTACATCTTTTTGTAGTTTTTCTATTTTCTTGTTTGCTTCATTAAGCATAACTTGTGTGTGGACATTGTCGTCTAATTGAATTTGATGTTTCTCTAATAACTTTGCGTTCATTTCAATTAACATCAGCATTTCTAAATTTTTGGGTGTCTGTTCAGCTTTCTTTAATAAGTCAGCTTCCATCAATTGCTTTGAAGTTTCTAAAGTATTTAATCTTTCAACAATTCCAAAATAAGCCCACAAGCCAGAACAAATTACAAAAATTAAAGCGACTAAGTTCCTAATAGGTAAACTGAGGTTAGTCTCAGAATTTATTTTCATATTTTTGTACCGACTTCTCTACATTCAAACTTAACTACAATTTTATTTTGATTTATGTAGTTAGTATCCCATTCTTCTAATTCAGATAAATTTTTAAAAGTTTTTTGTGCAACACCATAACCTGCATTGATACAGTCATAGTGTGAATTGAATTGCCAACCAGAAACTGAACTAGATGGACATTGTCCAGTGGCTACACTGCACATATACAGGATTAGTAGATATTTCACTTATTTAAAATTTAAGAAACCAACAATAGAAGCTACGAGAGTTCCTATAAATACTAGAACTGCTACTGCACCTTTACCTTTGGAAACGTCTTGTCTTAGAGATTTAACTTCTCTCTTTAATTCATTAATACTATCATTCAAAGTTTTCATTCTTTCAGCACATAATTTTTCGTGTGCAGAAAGTCTTACTCCTGTTGCTTGTTCAACAAACTCTTTAGCAGTAATCTTTTTTCTAGGCATATTAAAAGTAATTAATGTTTAAAGTTATACGAACATTTTGGTCAGTAGTTGTTGTACTGTGATGTTCATTAAATGAATTAAAATGTAAAATACGATTTGCAACAGACTCAACTTTTTTATCTTGGTCTTTTAGATAAGTATAACCGTCACAAGTATTTAAATATAATAATGCTGACTTTATTTGAAAGTCTTGGTCTTTATGTAAGTTATGTTTGAATATTTTAGGTGTTCTTGGATATAAATTTAATTTTATATTTCTAATTGCTCTTACATTTAATTTTTCCAATATAGGAACAAACATATTGTATTTGTCACTTTGTATTACAAAATGGTTATAAAGTTGGTGACAAAAATAATAATTATCTAAAGTTTGTTTTTCATCTTTAAAAGCAACTGTACTTTGAAAATACCATTGTAATTGATTTCCAAATACTAAATCCTGTAAAGATTTAAAATATTCTTTATCTAAATAATTATCTTCTATTTTTACCATCTTGTTCCAAAGTTAAATGACATTGATATTCTGTCTTCTTTAGTTTCGTTTGGTTCTACGTAATGTCTTAGATATGATGGAAACAATAATAATAAATTAGGTTCTGCGTTCCAATAATAAGCAGGATAATTATAATTTGTTGTTTCATCAACTTTTGCACCATTAGTAAAATAATCAATTCCACTAAAAGGGTGTTCAAATACTATGTTTCCACATTTAGGTCTTTCAGGTGTTTTAAAATAAATAACTCCTGAAATACAAGAACCTGCGTGTGTATGAGTTTTATTGAAATCTCTATGGTTGCTTATATTAGTCCAAAAGTTAGCTAGAAATAATTCTGCATTTATTTTAAATAATCCATAATATTTATTTGCGTGTGGAAATATTTTATCAAATAAAAATTTGTAATTATTATAATCTAAATCGTTTGTTTGGTAGCCACCTTTATTACTTATAAATCTTCCTTTAGGATTTTTTTCTTTTTCCTCATAGGACATTTTAATAAGTTTATCCGTATCAATATCTAAAATTGCGTTATAGATAGGTACTGGAAATATTTCTGTGATATTATTCATTAATTGTTAGTTCCTTTCCGCCAATAAAAATATCTTTCTCTTTATCGTAATAATCACCTGCACTAGGATAATGACCTCTTTTTTTAGCGTTGTAGGAACATTGAACCCATTTTGTATTCTCACCATAAAGTGATTTACAAAACTCAATACCTTTAGTTTCGCTTTCTTTATTATCAACTAACAATTCGTTGTTGTGAACTACGATAACTCTCTTAATGATATTGTCTTCGTCTAATTCTGCGAAGTGTGCCACAAGATTATTCCCACGCTTGGTTTGCTTCGTTCCAACTATCTCCGCTTTCAGCAGTTTTAGCTACTGGTGCTTCCCAAGAATGGGGTGTAGTTGAAGTGTCTTTTGTCCAAGACGCAAAAGGTTTTGGTAAAGTAAATGTTTTAGCTTCATCATCATAAAGACAACCAACTCCACATAATTCATTAGGTGCTATAACCCAATTATCTTGTTTAGTTATGTCTTTAATATGTTGTAATGCTCCGCTTTCAGTCATTTCATCATTAGGGTCAATGAGTGATAACTGATTTACTTTGTTTCCAATTCCAATTTTAGCTACATATTTCATATTTTATTTTCTCCTATAATTAGAATGATGTTGTAGTGAAACTTCCACTACCAGTAAATTTAAGTACCTTGTCACCACCAACGTCTGTTATTGTTGGTGAACCAGTTGAAGATGAGTAAAGCGAAGAAGCCATTCTAACTATCACAACTCCTGAACCACCGTTAGCATTTTGAGAACCTGCATAGTTTTGACCACTACCACCTGCTCCGCCACCAGTGTTTGCAGTTCCTGCTTGACCTTGATTAGGTTGCGTACCGCCAGTTCCGCCACCGCCTTGTCCGCCTGAACCTACGTGACTTTCTCCTGATTGGTTGCAACCGCCACCACCGCCACCTGCGTAGTAATTGTCAGCTCCTGTGATGTTAGATTGTTTTCCGTCACCACCGTTTCCGACTGATGAAGTGCCTGTACTTGCAGTCACATTTTGACCTGATTGACCTGCTCCACCGCCACCTGCTCCGCCTGAAGTTGTAGAACCATTTTGATTTGTTCCACCGTCATTTCCTTCGGCAGGTGAAAAGCCACCTTGATTTCCTGAACCTGCGGAAGCACCACCTTGTCCTGCTCCACCGCCTGAACCGCCTGATTGTCCTGAGGTTTGTGGGTGAGAACCGTAGCCACCGCCTGTTCCAGTAATTGTTGTTAATCCTGAACCTGAGATAGAACTGTTTCCTGCGGTTGTGTAGGAATTGTTTGTTCCGCCACCGCCACCGCCAACTGTGACTGTGTACGTAGTAGCACTTGCGAGTGTGAATTTATCGTCAGAAGTTCCACCTCTAAATCCACCTGCTCCACCGCCACCGCCATTGTCATTGCCTGATGAACCGCCACCTGCAACAACTAAGTATCTTGCTTTAGCTTCGTTGAAAACGTCTGAACCTTGTACGTTAGTTGGTAGCCAACCTTTAGTAGCGTCTATGTAAACTATTTCTACAGTTTGACCTTGCGTACTAAAAACTGGGTCTAATGCACTATCGCCTTGAAAGTTATTACTTCCAATAGCTAGAGTTAAAGAATTAGTGTTAAAAGTTCTTGCGTAGTCTCTAAAAATTATTCTGTCACCGACACTTGGTGAAGTTGGTAGAGTAGCAGTAATTGCTCCGCCTGAAGTATTTACTGGGTATGCTTCTGAAGCTGACGCAGTAAAGTTAGCAGTTTTAACTGACTGCCAAGAGATAGCAATTGAAGCAGTTCCTTTTGCTAAGAAAGCCCAAAAGCTAGAATTTATCGTTCCTGCCGTTGATGGTTGTTGTCCTGTGCTATCTGCTACCGCTAAGTAAGTTGATAAAGTTCCGCTATCTGTAAACTGAACTACTGCTCCTTTTTGATAAGCAGTTCCACTTGACCAAGCTGACGATTGATAATTTGAAGCTATACTTGCACCTTTTGCAAACATAGCCCAATGAGTTGAGTTAATCGTTCCGTTAGTCGAAGGTGTTTGACCTGTAGCCGTTGAAGTAATTTTCACATAGCTAGAAGTTTCACTATCGTCAGTAAACTGAACGACATCTCTAGGTGCGTATGAAACTGTAGCGTCATACGTTCCTTTCTGAGTAAAAGAAATTTTACCCAAGTCGATTGTTGCCATAATATATTTTCTCCTTAATTAAATTTAAAATGTTGCGATTAGGTTTCCTGAAGAATTGAGTGACCAAGTATAACCCGAAGGTGCAAATATCTTGTCATCAAACGCTTCGTATTCTGAAGCAGTAATACTGTCTGCTCCATTGTTTGTTGTTGTCAATCGTAGAGTTTCTTCGATACCGTCTCCGTCTACGTCTACTAAATCAAAACCATAAAACTCCGCAACATTTACTGAAAGAGTTAAGGTTTCATTTGAACCTGCATTAGTGACTGTCTTATTAAGAGAACCACTTACTGCAAGTTTATCATTAAGTACGCCTGTTCCTGTATCGCTTCCTGTGACTTTTACGTTTTGGTCTTGGGAAGCTACAGTGTTCCATTGCGAACCTGAATAATATTTTAATTCGTTTGAACTTGTGTTGAATACAAGGTCTCCTGCGTCTAGTGATGTAGATGGGTCAGAAGACGCTACTCTATATCTATTATGAAAATCGTTTACCGTGCCAATATTTGTAGCTAAAGTATTGATGTTAGCTATATCGTTTCCAACAGTATTAATATTTGCAATATTCGTTGCTACCGTATCAATCTCCGCTACTGCTTCATTTAAGTCGTTAGCTACCGTTATAACTTTAGCAATATCTGAAGCTACGGTATTAATATTTGCAATATTCGTTGCAACCGTATTTACGTTTGTATTGTTGGAAGCTAAAGAAGCTAAATTAGTAATTCCTGCTAGTGTTGTAATATTAGATTTATCACTAGGCGATAACCAAACTGTTTCTAAATAATTCTTAGTGACTGCGTCTTGTGCTGAAGTTGGGTCAGCTACATTAATAATTCTTTTGTTTAAAGCGTCAAATCTATCACTGGTATCAAGCTTCAATACACTTTGAAATTCGTCATTTATTTCTTGTGCAATAAAGAAGTTTTGGTCTGCAGATTTATCTAAATCACTTTCTGTTAATACTGAGCCATCTTGGAAGTCTACTAATCTTGAATCTGTAGGTGTTTCTCTTTTAATTAATACAACAACCCCATTAGCAGGATTGCTATTCATAATCACATTACTTCCTGATATTGAGAAAGCAGTTGTTGCTACTCCATCTAAAAATACTTTTACGTGAGTGCTATCTAAGAAAGCAAACGTAATTGCAAACGTAGCGTTTGAACCGTTAGCAGTATAGCTAACTTTAGCATTAAACGACATATATTATTCCTATTGATTTAGTCCGAAAGTAATTATCGGTTTTAATTTTATATTTTGATTGTTTCCTCTATTTCTAGAGATTGTTTCACTATTTGCTTTATTGTTGGCTATAGCTTTTTTCAAAGTTAGCTTTTCATTATCTACAAATAAGTAATCTTTCTTTTCCAATTCAAATTTACTTTTTGCTTTTTGTATGTATTGATTTTGGATAAATCTTAATCTTTCGTATTTACTGCCATTATCAGTAATACCTTTACCTATAGTTATTGGGTCTGATTTATTCTTATAACTATCAAGTTGTATTTCTGCTTCTAATGCTTGACGTAATGTCTTTCCATTAATTGTAATAGTTGAAACCAATTGGTTCATTCTATCGTATGCAGAAACTTTACCTTTTTTGTATTTAGCATATTCAACTAAATCCATAAACTTAGGTAAGACTGGTAATCCTTTTCCTAGTCTAACTATTTCTTCAGCAATAATATCGCTTCGCTTTTGTGTAGTAGCTAGAGGATTAATAGCGTTCTTAATAAATCTTTTTATTCCACTATCTTTATCTTTGTGTGCTTCACCTAGTGCATTGTATCTAGGAGAAGAAGGTGTTCCCATTCCTGTCCTATTTTTAACTTGTTCTAAAATAGTTGTAGCGTCTCTATAGTATGGGTCGTTTACAAATTTATAAACAATGTTTGGAACATAACTTCCTATCTTTTGAGAAAGGTATCTTTGCATTGCTCTTTCATCTTCAGTATTAAATGCTTCAACTAAATCTGCTAAACCTCTTAAATAAGTTTTACTAAAGATATTTCTTTTGACTGCTTCATAACCTGAACCTGCAAATATTTGTGCTTTCTGTCCGAAGTCTAATGGATTTTTACCACCATTTTGCAACATCAATAATTGCATATCTGCACCAAATCTTTCGATTTCTTCTTCAGTCATTTGGTCATAGACACTTACGAAGTCTACCATTATTCCAAGTAATGCACCGTATGGGTCTAGTTGTCCGAATGGTAATTGTCTTCCATCATCAAAGACATATGAATAAGGTTTAAAACCTAAATCAGATTTTTTCATTCTGATAATTTCAGCGTCTTTATAAATATCTAAATTCTTTTCTCCTACCTTACCAGTTCTACCTTGTAGTTTACCTTGTTGTGCAAGTATGTAAGCTACACTTAAAATAATACTTCCGACTGCTAATTGACCTCTTGCTTTTGCAATGGCTACTGGGTCACCACTTCTACCAAGTATATCTCCCATTCTATAAGCTAAAGCCAAAGGAGACCTGTCTGCTATTGCTTTTGCAATGTTTGTAGGTGTTTTAACGAAAGGAAAGAATTGTTTTAAATAAGGTTGAGAGTTTACTAAATCTGCAAACTTATCTGTAAATCCAACTAATTCATTAGTAAATGTATTTTCTTCAGCATATCTTAATGCTTCTTCATTTACTCCTCTTAATCCAGTTTCGTCATATCCTTGTTTGATATATTCATCTACGTATTTTTTAATATCTGTCTTTTTAGTTAAACCTAATCTTTTAGCTTCTCTAACTGCTTGTGATTTAAGTTTACCTCTATAATTAATCTGTTTGAAAAATTCATCAGTAGCATTTAAAAATCTTGATGGTGTTCTAACAATAGCACCACCTAAATAATCAGGAACTTCTTTAGTGACAGAAGTATCAAACTTAGAAGCACCTGCGTCTTTTGATTGTAAAACTAATTCACCATTTCTAAAAGCGACACCTGCATATTTTAAAGAAGCAGATAAACTTTCTGCCATTCCTGCATATCTTGCTATTGCTTCTTCTGTATTTAATTTAAATGCTTTTGCTTTATCAAGGTCATTAAATGATACTAATTCTGATATTTTACTTCCAATAGCTTCTTCCATTGGTCTCATCATTCCTATTACACCATTAGATACTGCGTTTACTAATTGTGTTTTTGGTGATGATAGCAATGCGTTAATCCATATTTCGTTAGCTACATTCCATATTCTATTTTTAAGAGCAAAGTTAAGAACTTGTCTACCTACTGTTGGATTATCGGCTCTACCTAATCTTTCAAGAAACATATCAAAACCTTTCTGTCCACCACCGAAATTTTTGTATGCGTTTCTTGCGTTTATAAATTCTTCTTCTACGTATTTAGCTTGTAAAAATTCTTCTTTAGTTAAATTAAATATTCTTAAATTTCTACCAGTTGCAGTACGAACTCGTTTTGCATTGATTGTCATATTCTCAATCATAAACATCATAAGTTCCATATCACCTTTAGTACGGTTTCCTTTTTTGTACTGTCTTATGAATTTTGGAAATGCGTTTAGTAATGAAGTATAAGCAACTTCGTGTGCAAATATTAATGAGTTTGTATTATCAACATTATCTGCAAACTTAGCAAAATCTTGAAATACTTGGTTTACATCACCACCATAATCATTAATGGCTTTTCTTTTGACTGCTTCATCAGTCATTCTTTTTGTTAATTTTGTATTAGTAGCAGTTATAGCGTCATAGAAAGATTTAAATGTTCTTACACCTTCTATTGTCAAACCACCTTCAACTTTACCTGTTTTAAGATTTTTTTGTGCTTTGAAAGTATCTAGATTAATAAATCCTTCAGGAATATTAAATGCTTCTTCTGAAGTAAGTTCACCTTTATTCCATCTTTCAAAATTATTTTTTAATCCTGATTTAACAGTATCATTTATAATTTTAATTCTTTGAGACTGATTTAATTGTTTTGTTTTGAATTTCTTTGGAAACGCTTCATCTAAAGCCGTATTAAGAATATCCATCTTTTGACTAATAGTCTGCGCTTCATTTAATCTTTCGCCTACTTCATCAAAAACATTATTAGTCTTTTCTAAATATGCTTGGTCTTCTTTTGCAGTTTTAGTATCTATTTTTCTATCTCTAATAGCTTTACCAAATCTAACACCTCTAAATAGTGCTTCTGCTATTGAACCTAAACCTAGACCTTCTATTGTGTTCTTAAATCTTGCTTCCCACCATTCGTCATTTACATCAGACTTTAAATATCCAAAATAACTATCAACAGTTTCTGGTGCATATTCAGCAAGTAAATCTGTCATTCTTCCTGAATTTTCATCAAATACTGTAAAGTCAGCTAAAGCACCTTTTGCAGACGCTTGACCAAATGCACCTAGAGTTGATTTAGCTTTTGGTATATTTCTTAATTTAAATAATTTATCTGCACCTTTAAATCCAATAACAAACTGACCAATACCTTCTACAAGATTACCAGACATACTTGTTGTATGGTCATCGTTGTCAGGATTAGTTGGGTCGTAAAAGAAACCTTTTATATTGAAAGCGTCATTGACACCTATAGCACCTGTAATTGGTGCAAGTATTCCGTATGTTGCAACTTTATCTGCTTCTTGTACTGCTTGTTTATATGGAATGTATTCAATCAATCCATTTTTAGCGTCTTTACCATATCTAAAGCCACCAAGAGTAGTCTTGTCTCCTAAAGTGTCACCTAAATCTTCTACTAGACCTACTGTACTATTTATTGCTTTTCTTGACGCTTCATACGGTGCAACTGCAAAAGTATCAAACGCCCAATTGTTTTTTAATGCAGGTGGTAAATCAGATAATACTCCTGCTTCTGTAGGTTTATCTATAGTCTTAGCTGATTGATATTGTTCTGAATTAAATGTTTCTTGAATTTGTTGTTCTGTAGTTCCGTCAGGAAATGAAACAAGTTCACCATTAGGTGCTTTTCTTAATATTGCCATTACTTATTGCTCATACTCTTTAAGGTTTCATCTAGATTGTTAAATACTGCACCACTAGATTGGGTTTCATTAAATTGTAATGCTTTGAATACAAAGTCACCATCAGGTTTCTTAGCAGTCTTCATTACTTCAATTATGTTTCTAAAATGATTTATAAAATCTGCTTCAAATTTTTCTGATTGAAACACACCATCAACCATATACTTAGCTTGTTTATGGTTTTCTCTATACCATCTTAACATTCTTGTATTGATATAAGTCTTTGCTTGTCCTGCTTGAAGTTTATCTCCGTAGTTAGAACTACTAGCTACAAGTGCGTCTAAACCTTTTATAGTTTCTGTAAATTCAATATTTCCAAATACAGGTTTGTCTTTAAAGTTTCTATAGTTAGGAATGTCAGAAGTAATTATTGTTGTGAATGTAGACTTTCTAATATTTCCTTTGTAATAATTTTGTCTAGCAAAGTCTTCTGCTTCCTCAAATTTACCTTCTTCTAAGAGTTTACCTATTTCAACCATAATCAAAGAACTATCACTATTTCCACCATCAAACTTCTGGTCATTTATAAAAGTATCAATTGCTTTTATTTCTGTATTAGTTCTAGAACTATCGTTTCGATATTCTATAATATTAAAGTCATCATCTTGGTTAGATAAGAAGTCATAAGTTTTAAGAAATTCTTTTTTATCTTTTGACTCTCTTAATTTAATTTCATTATTTAAAGTAGCTTCTTCGTTATCTAATAATAATTTTGTAAGTTCTTCTTTTTTCTTTTTTACTTTACCAATGTTTGCAATAGTATCAGTTCCACCTTGAATAAAGTCTGGTAAGTTTTCTATAATCTCTTTTGCATACTCAAAGTCTGTAGTTGTAGTGACATATGTCTCAATACCTTCAAGTATTCTGTCAGTTATATCAGAAGCGTCATAACCAACTCCTAGTAATTCAGTGACTTCTTTTTGTATTTTACTTGCTAAAAATGAATATTTATCAACACCATCATCAAAGTCTCCTAATGGTGATTGGTCAAAATCTTTAAATTTTTCAAATATACCATAAATTCTATTATCTACTTTATTATTAAAGTCTTTCTCAAATTCTTGTAGTTGAGAATTTCTATGAGTATTTTCTAATATATTTCTATAAGAAGTAGTTTCTTTGAAAAAACCTTTCTCTAATTCTAATGGTGAAAAGAAACCTAAATCATTATCTTTAATAAATTTATCTAATTCTGATTTATAGAATTGATTAAATGCACCGTCTCTTGTGTCTTTAGCTACATTTTTTTCTTTATATGCTTTACCTAATTTATCTATAAATTTATCTGCAAATTCATTTAGACTTAATTCTTTATATTTTTCTATATAGTAAGGATTGGCAGTTTTATCTATTGTTCCATTCTTAACTGCGTCTCTAAATTTATTTTTATTTTCTATAAAGTCTTTTTCTGCTTGTGCAGAATTAATTTCTTTTTGTTTAAGTTCTTTTGATAAAACTATTTTAGTTCCTGCGTCAGATATAAAGTTATCTAATGAAGCAGTAAATTCTTTTAGTCCTGCAATTTCAGGTTCTGCTTCTGGTTTATAAAATAAATTAAAGTCTTCAGATAATACTTGTGGTAATTCTGGTTGCAGATTTAATTCTGGTTTAATTCTTCTTTTTGCCATTATGTCCAAACTCCTGATACAGAATTAGTTTGTGCGTTCTTCTGTTTGTTTGTCATCAGACCTGCGTTCTCTTTTTGAAATTCTAAACTGTAATAAGTATTTGCAACATTCAATGCAGACGAAGCAAATAACAATGCAGGATTAGGTGGTTGTAAATAAGTTGATTGTGCTTCTTGTCCAAACTGTATCGCTTCTAAGTTCCTTTCAAATTGAGAAATATTAATTCCTAAGTTTCTTTGTAGTGAAGCATTATAATTACCTTGAACTCTATAATAATCACCCATCAATCTTTCTTGTGAACCTGATAAAGCTAAACCTTCTGAACCTGCTATGAATTTTGCTCTAGCTACTCTAGAACGAATGTCTGCTTGGAAACCTTTTTCAGAACTTTTTGCAACTGCTTGTCTTATTTTTAATTGTTCAGTTGCATATCTTCTTATTGCATTTACTCTAGCAATTTCATTTTGTCTTTTCTGCGCAACGAAACGTGCCTTTTGAGATTCTTTCGCCTGTTGGTATTGTAAGAAAGACGACCCTGCACTAGCAATTAAGAGTGCCGTTGTTGGTTCACACATATTTTAATAAACTCATAAAATGGTAGTTGTAAAACTCCGTAGTTAATTTTTCGTAAAAATTTAAATCCACACCATTTGAGCCAACGTATATGTAGTTCATTTCTACAATCTACGTAGTTCCATAATGTTGGATACTTTTGATTTAAAAAATCTATCACTTTTCTACTTTCTCGTAAGAAACTAAATCTTATGCGATAGATTTCATCTGAAGCTAATAACCAGATAGCACCTTCTTTAGATACTCCAAACATACCGACAGGTATATTTTCAGTGTCTACAATTGTGAAACATACTTCAGAAGCAACATACCCCTTTAGTAAAACATTGTATGGTGTTGAACCTGAATTAGCTAATATTTCTTGAATATCTGCATATCGAAGTTTGTCTTTTAAGTAATGACAATCTTCGTGAGTAGATAAACGAAAACCATTAAATTCTTTGACTTGCAGTGACATAAAAACCTTGCCAACTTGCATTAATGAAGTTGCTAGGTAAGTGACTATTGTTTTTTATTTTAACTGTTAATTTGTCATTTTCAGATTGGACTGCAAAAGTAAAATCTCCATCTTCTAGATTTACAGTTCCTGTTAGTCCTGAACCGACTACCGTTCCTGTAAATGTAGAATTTGAGGTACTACGTCCTACTGGTGTGACTTCTGTTGTAAAAAATCCTGTATCATTAAAACTTACAGACCAATTTCTAATCTGTAATCTTCCTTCTTTAACTGAAACTCTACTTCCTACGCTATCTGCTACTTGTAAGAATTGTTGTGAGAATTGAAATTCAAATTCATATTGCTCACCAATAAAAAAGTTTTGTGCAGTTATATCTCCACTTACTACAATACTTGTTCCTGATTGTGATACTGTAGCAATTTCTTGTCCTGCTTTGTTTGAAGCACCAGAACGACCAACTACCTTCATTGTATTATTTATTGTGTAAGGCAACGTGATAGTTGTTTGGTTTGTTCCTGCGTTATAGCTTTCTGTAATCTGAGTGTTGTTAAGTTTTCTATCTAAGTGAGTTAAATAAGTTTCTCCTGTATCAGTAAGTGCAGGTGAAACATCTATAGTTTCTAAATAAACTCCATCACTTCTTTCGTTTACAATAAATAAAGTATTTTCAATAAAATCAATATTTAAAATTTTATCTGAAGTAGTAGAACCATAAGTCCATTTGTGCCACGCAGATTGTAGTCTTTTGTTTTGTGCTACGTAATATTGAAATACATATAAAGCATTATCCTCATCACCTGATAAAGCTATTAAGATATTTTCAGTTGTAGAAGTAGCAAGTTTAAAAACATTAGCAGGAATAAACTTAGGCACATTAGCCGTAATATCGTCAGCTTTTTTCGTATCTGTATCAGACGCAACGAAAAACTCTCTAACCCCTGTAAAGTTTCCTTTATTAAACGTGAAGAAGACATTAGAACCTGAGCCAACTGGTTTAACTTTTCTGTCTGCTTCGAACTCAGTTGTGACATTGATTGATATATTTCCTGCAGTTAATGTTGCGCCACCAGTCACCATAAATTGAGACTGGTCACTAAATATTAATAATTCTTCATCAAAAGATACTGCGTGTCTTAATATACTTACTTTAGTGTGAGTACTTGCAACATCTATTGGGTCAGTATCTAAAGTAGAAGTCACTGTTTCAGGAAAGAACTCAAAGAACTCTCCACTTCTACTCATTATAACATTTTCATCAGCTAACAAACCTAGTCTGTTTCTATGAAAGAAAATGTCATTTAATTTTTTACCTATAAAACTTGGGTCAGGTGCAGAAGTTAAATCACCACAAACTCTTTCTCCTAAAGAAGGAACATCATAAGAGGTTGCTGAAATAGTATAAGAACTTCCATCTATTTGAGTAAATCTAAAATTACCGTCTGCAGTCCTAATTAATAAATGAGGAAACTTTGTATTTTTAATTGTTGTAGCAGTTGCAGGTGCTACAGTTTCTTGCCATAAATTGTCTACGTATTTTACATAGTAATTATCAAAGTTATTACTTGCGTCTCCAATAACTTCAACAACCATTCCATTTATTGCAGGTTGAGGTAAATCAGAAAAGTTTTGTACTTTATCGTGAATAACCTGAGAAGCGTCATCACCAAATCCATCAGAAGCTGATACACTTAAAGTCCCTGACGATTTAGTAATTGAAAAACTGCTATCTCCAATACTTTGAATTGTTATTCCACTTGGCGAACCAATTGCAGATTGTAGTCCATTTCTTATATCTTCAAAATTTGTATTAGAAGATGTAAAGCTAAAAGTCGTTCCATCAATCGTCAAAGAATATTTAGTATTGTCAACTCCTTGTAAGACAGAATAAATTGCTTGTTCTACTTTTGCAGGACTTGTTGTTGTGTCCATTTCACATTGAATATTTTTATTTAATACAAAAGTAAAATCTGCAACAGTCACACAAACAAAATCATTCTTTGGGTCTGAAGAAGTTAAATATGCAGTTGCGCCTGTTTGATTTACTACAGTCTTTTGAGTTCCATCTGTTTCGTATGCTTCTATAGAACCATTTTTTATTACAATAATATATCTTTCAGCTACGTCTCTATTAATGGTATGCAAGAAAGCATTTCCAAAAGTTGATGTTGATAGTTTTGCGATATAATTAGTTGGTGGTCTTTTTTTGAGACCTTCAACAACACTAGAAAAACCATTAAGTTGAGTTGTAGCTTGTGAACTTAATCTTAATACTTCTGGTTGCTGACTTACTCCTTGAACCAAGTTTGGTATGGTTCTAGAAACTAAAGGCATTAGTAAATCCTATTACTTCTTGAAATTGTGTAAGTTTGTTCTGGCGTATCAAATATTGAATAGTCACCAGTATTTGCTTCTGCGCTTCTCAAAATAGATAACGCTTGTTTTTCATCTTCTTGTGAAAATTTGTGTAAAGTATTTGCGCCTAAAGTTCTATCGTGAAAAACTCTAGCACTTCTTATTGTAATATATCTTTTAGCTTGTTCAGGTATTTCATTAAAAGGTAATAAATAAACTTGAACTACATCTTCAAAATCTCTATCGAATATATCTGTATTCTTTGCAAGATTATAAAGAAAGCCATCACGTTGAACTAAATCATAGTCACGTCTAGAAATTAGATTTGGGTCTAAGTCTACTCTAACTACATTAGTTGCAACTGGAATTTTGTTATTAGTATCTCTTGTTAGAGTACTTTTATAATGAGTGTTGAAGTGCCAACCTGCAGATTGAACTTCTCTTGAAATTTCTGATAAAACATTTTTAGCGACTGTTCCGTCTACTGGTAAAGACCCACTTAAACTGTTTAATGGACTTTCCCCAATTGTACTAAGAATTACATTGACACTTTCAAGTTCAGTGCCACGAGTTGTTGTTGTCATTACGGTAAAAAACTATCAAACCACTGGTCAATCTTTTTACCTATCCATCTTCTAAATTTACAAAACCAACACGGCATAATTATCTCCTATAAGACCACTGGCGTAGTCTCCCACGCCAGTAGTTATTTATTATTATGATTTATTGATTGAAACTGCACATTCTGGTCTTAGAATGTTATGTCCAACCATCATTCTTGCAGTCATTAATGTTCCCATTCTTCTTGGGTCATAAGTACTTTCAAGAGTTAAGTCTTTTCTCTTTACAGTTCCTATTGCACCTCTTTGGAAGATAGTCGCAACAACGTCTGAAGCGTTCACTAAATAATCGTTGTTTTGTCCAGTAGCACTGTCTGTAGACGAATTTACATAAGCGTCTACTGCAGTATTTGATTTAATTACTGGTACTCCACCGATAGCTACTACAGAACCTTTACCAAAGTCACCATTGTTCGCTGAGAAATCTCTTGAAACAAGTTTGTCAACATTTGCAAGTTTGTAATAAATATCTGGTGTCACAACCATATATCTTTCAGTTGAAGGAACATCGTTTTCATCTAACTTCTGAATACCTTCAAATACGCTTTCAATTAATGAAGTCATATTTGTATCAGCGTCAGCGTCAACAATTTCAGTTCCTGCACCAGTATCGCCACTGATATTTGCAGTTGCTCTACTAGCTTTTACAATTAACTGAAGTAAGTGTTTGTCTACTTTTTTTGCTAAAGCACGACCCATTTCGTTTGAGAATATACTTCTCACGTCAAAATGATTTTTAAGTTCGTCTACTTCTGCAACGAAAGTTGAAGAAATCAACATATCATCTATGTTAATTAACTTCTCGGTTTGTTTAACAGTTGACCCTGTTATCTCGTTTCCTGCAGTATGATAATCAGCAGTAATTTTTCCTGTGACAGGAAAAGAAGCTGACTTACCATTTTGGATATTTCTTACAGTAGTCATATTCATCATTTGGTTTTCTCTACCAAAAGCAGATAATACTTCACCACTGAAGATTTTTAGGAAAAGAGCATTAGCGTCACCTGTTGCTAGGTTTTGACCTAGTCTTGTTGGTGTAGCGTTTGCCATAGTTTATTTTCTCCTTTTTAACTATTTATTATCTACTCATTTACTTTCATTGCTAAGTTGTCACTCGTAAGTGGCTAAGTTAGATTTTAATAAGTACACCCCTCTTATGAGAAGTGGTGTTCACTTGTTAAATCTTTTGGACATTACTTTCCAAAATTCTTCTTCAGTTAATCTTTTCTTTCTTTTCTTTGTTTTGCATTTACACTCTTTGCATTTACATTTCTTTTTATATTTTTGTTCCAAGTTTCCAAGACCTCAAAGCCCAATATACTGGTGATAGATTTTTTTGACCTTTTACTTTTTTTAATAATGCACCGTGTCGTGCCATAAAAGATTTTCTATTACTGTCTGAACTTCGTTTTATTTTCATATTTGGGTCACCAAATCTGACTGTCTTGATATTACCTGTTGATTGGTCTTTGACGTAAACTTTAAACTTTTTAGTTCCTGTATTATCTCTAATAATTTTATTTAAAGGTTTTTTATCTTCCACCTCTATTTGCCTTTTTAAAAGTTCTCTTTTTACTTTTATTCATAGAAGAAAATTTAGGTCTCTTTTTTGAGATACTTGTTTTTTTAAATCTACTTCTAGTTTCGTGTTCTATCTTATTAAGAAGACTATTCTTCTTTTTTGCCACCTACTTTCCTGCAATTTTAAGTGCCTGTCGGTGTGCAAATTTAAAAGACTTACCTTTGTTCATTAATTGGTTCATTAAAGCCATATGCTTTTTTGAGTGATGAACACTATGTTTTTTCAAGGTAGCTTTTTGTTTATCTGTAAGTGCCATATTAGTACATCTTTAGCTTTTTCTTCTTAGCCATAGCAATTGCAGATTGTTGTTTTTTGCTTTTGCTTTTACCTTTTTTGTTTTTCTTTTTTCCGTACATTATTTTTTCCCCTTTATGTTTTTAAGAGTAGACATTCCAAAACTTCCTGAGAATACAATAAGGACTGCCCACCAAAATTCAGTTGGTGCTGATTTAAGTATTTCAAAACCTTTCATCATATAAGGTTGAGAAAACGGTAGAAAAGTAAAAATAAAAATAGCACTAATTAAAATAGTTAATATTTCATCTTTAATTGAGTGTTCTTGTTGTCTTACTTGTTCAACAGAAACAGTTTTTACTGCTTCAATTTCTTTTGCTCTAATTATTTTATCTTTCTCCATTTTATGATTTATTCCATCTATGACTTTAGAACCAATCATTCTAGTCAATGGATTTTTCAAAATTGGTAAAATAAAATTAAGCATTTCTTGCTCTATTCCTTTTTATTGATGATATTCTTAAATTAGAAGGTGAGTTATTTCTTGGGTTGCTATCTTTGTGGTCTACATCTTTACCTGCAAGTTTAGCTTTACCAAGTCTCTTAGCCATTAAACGTCTAGCTATATTTCTGCTAGACCTATTCTTACGTTGTTCTGGTTTTGAGTGATAGTTTTTGTACTCACGCTTATAATTTCTTTCCATTAGATTACAGAACTTCTTGCTAGTTTATCTTCTACTTCTTTTCTAAACGCGGGGTCTTTACTGTATCTTGGGTCATTCATTGCTTCAGTGACTTGTGCTACAGATTTAAATACATCTGTTGCAACATTTTCTGTATCACCTTCAAACAAAGATTGTTGTGGATTATCTGCAGACATACCTGCACGTGCCATAAGTCCAGTCACGGCTTGTTTAACTTGTTCAGTACTTCCATTGTCTATTGTGTCATTGAAAGCGTCTTTTTCAGATTGTGATAAATTCTTTGCAGACCAATCTAAAAGGTTTGCATAGTTATCTTGTCCACCGACAACATTATGAATAGTTGCAACGTCATTATCTGCTAATGCTTTTTGACCTGCAATATATCCATCAACTAAATCTCTAGATAAACCCATACCTTCTAATTCAGTATAACTTTTATCTGAGAGTTCATTGTTTTCAGTATACTCCTCGTAATACTTATCTAGTTGTTGAACTTCCTGAGGTGCTTCTTCAGTACTTTCAGGAACTTCTTCTTTAGGTGCAGACATTTTCTTTTCAAGTTCACCATATGCTTTTGCTAATTCTTCTGCAGAAGCAAACTTCTCAGGCAACCAGTTAGGTCTAACTTCATCTTCTGAGGATTGAACTTTATTATCTGGTTCAGAAATATTTATGCTTTCACCGTTTGCATTAACTTGGCTTTCATTAACATTAATACCTTGTTTAGCTAAATCTTTCTGAGATTCTTCTAATGGTTTATTTGTATTGTCTGGGTTTATTTCAACTCTATCAGTCATTTATTATTCTCCTTGTAATGATACTTGCCCTTCATCATCAATTTGAGGTCTGACATTAGAATTAGCGAGTTGCTTTCCTGCTTCTATTGCTACTCTTGGGTCAGCTAGTGCCTGTTGTGCAAATTGTTGTTGTTGGGCTTGTTGTTGTTCTTGTTGGATTTGTTCGTTTGATTTAATTAATCCCTGAGTATCAATACCGTTTGCTACTGCAAATTTCTTAATAGCGTCATCAAGATTAATATGTCTTGCAAGTGTTTCAGCACCTAAAGTACCTGCTAGGTCTGACATAAATTGAAGTAATCTCAATCTGTCACTTGCTCTACCTAATGCTTCCATTCCAACAATGATTTTTGTTTTCACAATATCTTTTGGAAGTTCAGGTAAAAGTTTCTGTTGTCTTAACATCGCTAATTTAGTGTTGATATAAGGCAACTGAAATTCTGTTGTTAATATTCCGTAAACGCCACCTAAAGCGTCTTGTAATTCGTTAGCTACTAATTGTACTTCTGTAGCCGTCACTCTTTCTGCTTGTCGTTGAACACTTGCATTTAAAAGAAAAGCAAACTGAAGTCTTTGTTCAATTCTATTCATTGCTTCAAACGTCACTCTAAAATCTCCAAACTTATTAGCTTGAAGAACTGAAACGTCACCTGCACTACCTTCTATGATTGCGCCATTAGGTGCTTTAGCAATTGCACTTGCTCTAGTTGTTCCTGATGGATTTACCATTAGAAGCATTTTTGCTGAAGCTGATGAACCTTCTAATATTGCTCTTGATAAACCTTCTAAAGATTTAAGGTCACCAAGATACATTTCTGTATGACCTCTACCGTAGTTAGCACCATCTATTCTGTTAAATCTTAATGCTAAATATGGAAGTTTATCTAAATCAAATTTTGCAGAATTAACAATCTTACCTTTTACTTCCTGCATTACAGAAAAATTATTTTTTTCTCTTTTAATACAAGTAAATAAATTAATTATTTTTTGTTCTTCTTGAACAACATTACCTATAATTTGTGATAGTTTTTTTGGTAAAGTGTTAGGTGATAAACTTTCTTTAATAATTATTTTTAAAATTTTACCTTGTGGGTCTCTTTTAACTACGTAATTATCTAATCTATAAACTCTTAATCCATCGTCTGTTAATTTTAATAAAGCATTACCTGCAACAATTAAATGTTTTAACGCTTCATATACTGCAACCCTGTCATTGTTTCTTTCAATGCTATCCATAACTGCTTTTTCAATTTTTGCTAAACCTTGCTCAATTGTAGCTTTTTGTTGTGGGTCACCTTGAATTTGTCTGTAGACTAAATCATCAACATCTAATCTAAAGAAAGGTGCTTGTGGTGGAAATAAAGCTAACATTAATTTACTAGCTAAATTCATTACACCTCTTGCACCAATAGCTTGGTAAGGTGTTGGATACGTTGTTGCCTGATTACTACCTGCAGGTGGATATAAATATGGAATAGTTAGTTCGGCACTTTCTCTTGCTCTTTCCAAATAGATTTCTCTATCTATCTCCATCTTTTGATACTGACTTTCGATAGAAGATTTACTGTCTATGGAAGTAGAAAATCCAAACTCATATCTTTCCATTATGCACTTGGTATATTAAGACCACTCTTTGTAAGACCAGAAGTTGCTAGAGGTATTCTCAAAGTTCCTCTACCGACCCTTCTTCTTGCTACTCTTGAAGCAACAGTTGTGTCTCTACCTTCAGCGTCTGCAGAAGTAGGTGCAACTTGTTTAGTTGTTGCGTTTGATACACTTGGTGGTGTAGCAGGAATTGGTTCTGGTGCTGGTGGTGGCGCAGGGGCTTTTACACTTACACACATATTAGTTTTCTCCTTGTATTTTAAATTGTTCAATTAAATGATTTACGACTGACCTTTGACCTGATTTGTAAAAGACTTCTTTTTCCGTATCTTTTAAATCAGCACATTTGTCAGGAAACAATTGTTCTAAATAATTAATAAGTTCTTCACTTATTAGTGGGGTTTTTATCTTTTTTTGCATTAGATACTCCTAAAGTGGAACTTATTTCAGACCTTTTACTTGCTATATGTCCTGCTATGGCTTGATAACCACAACCATCTATATAGTCGTCAATGTTATGTTCACCTGCTTGTGACCTTGCTATTTTTAGCAAAGTCATAAGTTGAGCAACGTCTTCAGGTGTCAAAACTATCATAAGTTTTGTTTTGTTCTGTAAATACGAAGACCACAATCTAGAAATGTTTTCGTGGTTAGCTACTTTATCACCGTGTGTCTTAGCACGACTGTCATTAACTAGCTTCTCGGTTTTCTTCAAAATGTCTGTAGTGTTCATATTTATAACTCCATAATTTAGGTTCTTGTTTTTTGTAATCGTACTCACCCTCTCTAAGTATTCTTGCTAGTCTACTTTGGTGATATGCGTCTTCAATTGTGTATCCATTTCTTTGATACTCTTGAAGTACTGCTTCCCACATTGAGGATATGTTTTTCTTGCCATCAAGTATTCTACTTGCCTTGACTGCACCGACACCCTTGCACCCAATATAACCATCTGACTTATCGCCAGTTAGAACCTGAGTACAAAAGTTTAAGTCGGCTTTCTGGTTGTCTACGAACTCAATACTGTCATCTATAATAAAACAATGCCAAGTAGGTATAGTTCGCATATCTTTGTCACCAGAAACGACAACGCAATTATCTTTATACTTACCTGTAGCAAGTAATCCCAATGCGTCATCACCTTCAAGGAACGGAAAGGATATTGTTTTATGCGTTTCTTCAATCCAATATCTTAATGGTTTATAAGCTATTGGTTTTCTAATTCCTTTTCTAAAAGATTTATATTCTAAATCTATTTGCTTTCTGTAATTTGAGACATCAGAAAACGCAATGATTGCGTGAGCTGAATTTGTATGTTGTAAATAATAAGCAATAGATTGTTTCCAAAATTGCTTACACTTGTCTAAATCACAATGTAAAGTCCATACATCGTCTTCCCACTCGATAGGTTCTTCTAAAGCAGAAGTAATCTTATAAGCGAGTAAGTCTCCATCAACCAACATCATTTTACCTTTGTTGGCGTGAAACTCATTTAAGTTTTTCATATATTCTCCTCATTGATTTAATACAGGCACGAGGTATTACATTTGTATCTGCAAACGTAATTTCCTTACTGCCTTTGTTGATTGAAAATGAAGCAAAAGTTCTAACTATCTTTTTGTCTTTAGAATAGACGTATGCTTCTATTACACATTCTTCAGGTGTAAATTCTTTTAATTCTTTTTCTGATTGCCAACCACTGTCACCAGTGGGGTCTAAGAAAACTATTCTATATTTTTTATATTTCATATTGTAGTAATGCTTCCTTTGGAACACAGTGACCTTTACTTTCCCAGTTATCGCCACCTGATTTAATTGGAAATTTCTTCATTAATTTTTTTAGAATTTTTGTTGGAATCAGAACCCAAACTTGGTCTTTACGTTCCTCTTTCCATAAACAAAAAGCAAAATAGATTGCTTTAGTGTTCATTATTCCTGAAGGTTTTCCGTTGTCTTCTATTTCAACAAAGACATTTCCAGTCTTTTGACAGACCCTATCTGTCTTAACTTCTACTAATTTATTATTAAATATTTCTTGAAGTTCGTTTTCTTTCTCTTGTCCGAATTTTAAATCCAAGTCAAAATGAGGTCTTGCTTTAGTGTGTATCACTCCAATTCTGTCCAACTTTAATTTCTCCGTCTAATGGACATCTAAAGTTAAAATGCTCTTGTGTTTTTTTGAATATTGATTTTGTGATAGTTTTGAAGTCTTCTAGTTTATCTTTATGTACTTCAAACTGTATTTCATCGTGTATATGCAAGACCTGCGCATAGTCTTTACCCCACACAAATCCTGCTTTTTCTAGTTCTTGATTTAATAATATAGTTCCTTGTTTTACTAATAAGCTACCTGCAGACTGTATTAATGTATTTAAAGAACTATGTTCTGCTCTACACATTAATTTTCTTTTATCTAAACCATTAACAAAACCAGTTCTTCTATATTTAGAAACGACTGCGTCTTTTAAAGTTTTTAGTGCAGGTAATTTTTTCTCAAAAGTATCTCTTATTCTTTTGGCTTCGTCATAAGAGACGTTAAGTATCTCACCGAGTTTTTTATTTCCCCCACCATAAATGTAAGCATATATAAAAGTTTTAGCTTTAGAACGTGAGGATAATCCGAGAGATTTTTGATTTTGGGAATGTATATCATCTTCAAGCAATTGTTTTTGAAAATATCCATTGTCGTATACACCCAAGTAATGAGAAAGCACACGCAACTCCAGACCACTAAAATCGACACCACACATAACCATATCGGTAGAAGCAGTAAATAAGGAACGAAGTTCTTTACCATATGGTAAATCGCTTGAACAAACTTGTGCAAGGTTTGGTGAGTGGTGAGTACACCTGCCAGTGACTGCCCCATTCGTAATAACTTGTCCATAAATTTTTCCTTTTTTAATTTGTTTTAAATATGCTTGGTCACCTTCTGAAAGTTGTCCAAGTCTTTTCTGTATCATCAAATATTCTGCAATAAGTTTTGCTTCAGGATAATTTAATGATTTTAATATTTTTTCACTTACTTCAGGTTTGCCACCTGCAGTAAAGTCTTTTGGTTTCCACCCTAAAGTTTTTAATCTAGAAGCAATATGGTCTCTAGAGTTAGGATTGAACGTGATAGTTTTTGTAATTTTAACTGGCACTCCTGCCCTGATACCTCTTTTCTTATTATCTCTTTTATAAGTTTTATAACCTTGTACTTCTTCCCAAGACGGAAATACTAGAGCCAACTGGTCAGCTAACTCTAGTCTCCGTTTTGTTAGGATAGATAAAAGGTTCTCAGCAGAACTCTCATCAAAACACACACCGAACATTTCTTGTTGCCTAATCCAGTGTGCGAATTGATGTTCTAAGAGGATAGCTTCTTTAGAATAGTTTGTTTTAATTATAAGGTCGTATAATTTGTGAGTGACTTCTACGTCTCTTTCACAATAGTCTTGCATTTCAAGAGACCAAACATCAAATGTTGAATGTTCTTGATAATCACCTTTACGTAATCCCAATCGGTAGCCCCAACTTTCAAGTGAGTGTCTACCGATTAGTTTTGGTGGTAGGTTTTTAACTTTAAAATCTAATTCTTGTCTATTTGTCCAAATTAATCTTGAACATAAAAGAGTATCTAAAATTTCTCCTGAATATTTAAATCCAAATATTTTATCTAATGCAGGTAGGTCGAAGCCCTGTATATTATGACCTATTAATAAAGTAGCTTTCTTTAGCAACTCTAGACCGTCATTTAAATTGTCAGGATTATATGAATATACCTTATTGGTTTCTATATCCTTGCAGACAATGCAGTGAATGACATCTAATTTGTCTAGAAACCCATTAGTTTCTAGGTCAATTATTAGCTTCATTTAATGTATTAAGTGGACTGTAATTTTTTCTGTACTTGGTAGTATTTCTCCAACACCTTCAATTGCTTTTTTAATTATTGCTCTTGCTTCAGCGTCACCACACATAATTACTGGGTGGACATTGTCGTATTTAATAGCGTTATAAATAGCCATCATAATTGTACGACAAGTTTGGAAAATTAATTGTTGTTGTTCAGTATCTAACTCTACGTAATCAGGTTTATCTACTAAATAACTTAAAATAAATTTAGTTAAAGTTGCTTCATTCATCGAAGTTTCCTTCAACCAAACGACCTGTATCTTTGTTCCAAATTAAATCACAAGCAACACCAGTGTCACCTGTAAATCTATTTTTTAAAACTCTAACAGTCATTATATTGTTTTCTGTTTCCGATTGTTGGTCTCTTTCAAAACCAATCACTGCGTCTGATAATTGAGCAAGTGAATGAGAACCCCTGAGGTGTGAAAGAGACGTTTGAATACCTTCTTCGTGTCCTGTTTTACTGTCCACTCTTTTCAAGTGTGAAACAACAAACATTCCACAATTAACTTCTTCAACTAACTTTCTAAGGTTAGTCATTAAGTTATCAATATTACGTCTCTCATCACCCTCAGAAATTCCTGATATAACAATGGAGATATGGTCTAAGAAAATGTATTTACAGTTAAGACCTTGAACCATAAATCTAATTCTATTTAATAGGTCATCACTGTCTGAACTTCCAAAATGGTCATAAAAGCATACCTTGTCTTTTATTTTTTCCCACGCTGAAATTAAATCTTTATCTGAAATCTTTTTTCTAACTTCTGGTATATGTATTGGTTGGTTTACTGCAAGAGAGACTAAACCTCTTACACTTCTCTTTACGCTTTCTTCTAAAGCAATATATCCAACTTTATTTCCTTTATTAATTAAATCAAAAGCAAGTTCTCTACAAACTTGTGACTTACCAGTTCCTGAACCTGCACATAGTAAAACTAATTCTTTAGGTCTGATACCTGATAGTTTTTTGTTTAGTCCATCAAATACATATGGAACACTTTCAACATAATCATCTTTTAATAATAAATCTTTTGTATCATTACCTTCAATAATACCTTGTGGTGTGTAATGTTTAGCTTCAAAGATTGCGTCTATAATTTTATTACCTTTACCTTTTTGTAATAATTCACTTGCGTCTTTACCTTGAAGTTTAGCAATGAAACATTTTTTTACTGGTAAAATATTTGCACATTCAACACTAGCTTTCATTCCTGCTTCATCAGTGTCAAACATTAGGATTATCTTTTCAAATTTAGATAACCATTCTAATTCTTGTTTAATATATTTTTTAGCTGACGCAGTTCCTGAAGGTATAGAACAAACAGGATATTTATTAGAATTTACTTTTGATACACTAAGGCAATCTAATTCTCCTTCTGTTAAAACTATTGTTCTTCCACCATCACGCCAGTTTTGCTGACCGAATAAAGTAATTTTATCAGTATCACCAAGCCACTTAAAAGTTTTATCTTGAAATCGTAGCTTTTGCGCTACCTTGTTATAATGCTTGTCATAGTAATTAGCGATTTGAACTGGTCTTCCTTCATATTCGCCTTGCTGATAATCAAATACTTTGCAAGTTTCCTCGTCTATATTTCGTTTATCTAATCTATTGTAATTTCCATTTATCATATCAGTATTAATCTTTGTTTGAATTTGTTCTGGTAGAACACCAGTTGTTTTTTGATAATCGTGGCAACCGAAACAATAAGTATGGTTCTCGTAGACTCCGAGATTGTCTCGGCTACCACAATTTTCACAAGGTGCGTGATGAAGAAACTTTTCTTCAGGATTGGTCTTCAAGTTCCATCTCCTGTAAATCAGCTTCATCAGTCAAGCCATCTTGGAACTTATAACCCTTTACGTCTTCGTTAAGTAAATATTCTCTTACGTTAAAGTTTGGACAAGTCTTTGCTTCGTCCAACATATAATGACCGACTATTTGTGCGTCTGGGTATTTTATTAATAATTCTTCTAAAGTTTTCTTTAATGCTTCCCATTGTTCGGCAGTAAAATTATCTTCTGGTTCTTTCCAGTTTTCTTCTTTTGCACCACCTGCTAAAGCTAATCCGTATGAGCAATGATTATATCCCTTAACGTGGGCTTGTATTTCATCATCACCTCTACCTTGTTCAACTTCACCATTTCTTCTGATTACTTTTCCATAACCAATTTTTAGCCAACCTCTTTCTCTATGCCATCTGTCTATATCTTTTGCACCTATATCCTGACTTGGTCTAGTTTGAGTACAATGGATAACTATGTATTTAGTTTCTGGTCTTGCCATTTTATTTTCCTTTAATTTCTATTAACCAATCTTGTGGAAAGGTTTGTTTTGTTGATTGAATACAGTGATAGCGAAATCCAAATAATTCACACCACTTGCCATAAGTAGTTTTAGACTTCTTACCTATTTTAGTTTTTGAGTTCGAAAAAATAAATCGAATATCTAATTCTGGGTTCTGCGATTTAATAGTCTTCATCTTTTTTCTATCTGCAGAATTGAAAGCACCTTTAGTTTCTATAATGAAAAAATTCTTTATTGGGAAATCAGGTGTATATGTTTTCTTAATTTCAGGTTGGAAGTAAGTAATCTTCATTCCTTCGTAAGTAAAATTAATCTTTTGCTTAGTTAGGTAATTAAAAACTTCTTCTTCCAAACCTGATTTTAGGACAACACCACTAGAAGTCTTTACTCTCTTGAACTTCTGACGTTTCATTTGAGATAACTTCTGGTTTGGGTGTTGCTTCATAGCCATCTTCTTTTTCAAAAAGGTTGCTATCTTTTCCCTCAACAAGTTCGATAACTTGTACTGCTTTTAATCTAGCAGTAATACCTGCGCCTAACATTGGCGTAAAGTAAGATACTAAATTGTAAGCGACACGCATTTTAGAACCACCCCATATTATCGTAGATAATGGAATAGGATTTTTCTTTGCGTCAAACAATTGGGGTTTTTGTGAAAACTTTTCTTTAGTCTTCTGGTTTACCCCAGTTGCTTTCATTTTGAATTTGAAGAAAACGTAATCGCCTTCTTCTGTATAAGGTTTCGGTGCTTTTTTAATCCCTTTACCTTTATGGTTTTGTTCAGCTAATTTAAGACTGTCATCTAAAGCTGAAGTATATAACTTCAACATTTCAGTTGCGTCTGATTTAGCGACCTTCAAGGTCACCTTATATTCACCTGCTTCGTTAAAACGAACATCAGGTTTATTTAGGTGAGGATAAATAGCTTCTCCGACAACACTTATGTTTGTTGTTGGTTGCATATTATACTCCTATAATTTGGCTTCGTTTATGTAGCCATAAGTGGAACTTTATTTGCACAAGTGCAAAGGTCTAGACGCAAAAAAAGACACTTTGCTTTACTAAAGACAAATCCAAGTTTCCTCTTTGAGGAATGTTAGGAAATTTCTTCATATTCTTAATAGAAAGCATTTGTCTCATTTCCATCGCCCAGTTAGCAAGAACATCATTTTCATATATTTCACAAAATGCTTCTCTTATAGCTTCTGACAACATATCTACATCAGGTGCTACACAACCAAAAGAGTCGTGAATTAAACTAAAGTTAGTCACTCCTTTTTGTTTTGCTTTTACAACTGCTAAATGAAGAACACTTGCGTCAAGAGAATGTATAAAGTTAGGACAAATAGATTGAGCAGTTTTTCTTTTATCAATTACATCAGTATCAGATTGTATAGATAATTTTATTATACTGTCTCCCATTTTAGTCTTAACTCTTTTACTTTCTTTTTTATAACACATCATTTGTACTGGGAATCCTAGAGGTGTTGTCCAAGTGACTGGTAAGTTTTCTGAAGCAACTAAACGAGATACTTTTTTTAAAAAATCCATTATCTCTTTTGCACCAACTATTACATCGTTAATACTTGACCAAACAATTGGTTGAAGAAAGTTGGTAGCTTTGAATAAATCATTACCGAAGTTATGTTGTACTCCACGTTCTTTTAATTCCTTCTCAACGTGGTCTTGCAGATATTGCCTACAGGAATATTGAGTTAAAGAATATGGTAAACACATTACAGGTTTCTTACATAGCTTTCTGTCTACACCATAATCTAACCACTTCTTAGCTAGTGGGTCAGGATTTACTTCTAATTTTTCTATCACTTTTTCAGATACAGTTCTGTAAACATCTTCAGGTTTATTTGATGGAATTAGATTAGTAGCTTTACCGCCTATTTCGTCTCTCATCATTGCTGAATAATGTTGTAAACCAGAATTACTACAGTCTGATTGTATTGGTAGTGTAGTTATAAAACTAGCGTCAAAATCTGTTTCTGCAAAGTCTTTAAGTTCAAAACACCAAGCAAGAAAACAAAAAGATTTATCAGCTTGTGACCAATAAGTATCTTCTAGTGGGTTATTTGCACAATTTATAAATCGTTGCATATTATCTTTAACCCAATCTAATCTTGTTTGAATGTCTTCTTTATCTACTTCTCCAAATAATCCTGCACCTGCGATTGCAAAACTATCAAAACTACTATTCTCTTTCATTTGTTTTCCATACTTAAATTTAAGTAATGCTCTAGAATAGTCAGCACCTTGTGGAGATAACATTGCAGGTTTTGGATAACCTCTTGACCTAAAGTCTATTTGATGAGGAAAGAAGAAAGACCTATCTTTTAATAAATTAGCTTCTTCAAGAATTTGCCTTACCTGTATATATTTAGATTTTGACTTAGCTTGTTCTTTATAAATATTAGACGCTTCTCTTTTCCATCTAACTAAACTTTCTTTATTAGTAGCTATATCTATTGGTTTAGGTGGAAGTTCCATACTTTGAGGATTTACTGGTAGCTTTCCCAAAGTCACATCTTTTTTAATTAATGTTTCTATGACATCTAAAACAGGTTTATTTATAACCCATTCAGTTTCCTGCATAATATTTATGCTATCGTAAAGGTCTTTCATTTCGTGACCTCTATTTTTAAGTTCTTCTAAGTATCTTCTGTTTGACGCTTTTACTAAATTATAGTGCATTTTTGACCTCATCTGGTTTGTTTTCGTGATTGTGTTTTCTTCCGTAATATCCACCGACAAAAGGATTATATTCCCATTTTCTAGGTGGCATTAACATTGGAAGGTATTTAGGTTGAAGTGCTTCATTCTTGATATTGAAGTTCCTAATCTCATCTATGATTTTTCTAGTAGCTTCAACATAAGTGACTGTCTTGAATTTATTTAGCTTTCTATTCTGGTGTCTTACTAAACCCAGTTTTTCTAGAAAACCAATCATCTTAACTCCAAGATGAAGTCTTCCTTCCTTGCCCCAATCGTCAAACTCCAGTTGGTTTTTATTAATCATATAAGTCCAAACTTTATGCTTATATTGATACCTATTTACCTTCTGAGGTATGTTCTTTCCTGCAAGTCTTTTATATATCCTATTATAATTTTCCTTATCTCTATCCTTAAACATCGTTATTCTAGCTTCCATCATCAAGCCAGTTCCTATCTTTATTGCTAGTTTATTCATTGTGGTTTCATTGCTGATACCATCAATTGTATTCTTCAAAACTATCAACGAACAGGTATCCCAAACTGTATGTTCTTTAGAAAGAAATACACCTTTATCAAAAGCTGATTTTGGCAGACATTGACACAATAGTTTTAGTGCAGTCATTCGATTACCTGCACCACCATCTTCCATAGTCTTAATATCGCCATTAATTAATAAGGACAGTTTAGTTATATACTTCTGTTGTAATACTAGACCGTGAAGTGTTGTGCTTTCTTGACCTTTAGCAATAGCGTCTTTCACGGTCTTTCTGAAACGGTCTATACCACCTTGTAGCATAGCGTCTTCAAATTCTAATTCTTCTTGAATACGTTTTGTATAATCTGAATTATCTTTAAACTTGCCACCTACGCCTACTTTGACAAGTTCTTGTAATTGTAATTGTAGGTCTTGTTGTTGTTGATTTAATATATCGGACATTTAGTGAACATTTCTCCATTTATTTATTGCAGAAGTGCAGGATACAGTAGTTTTGATACAATTTGATACAAGACTATCGCACAAGTGCAAAGATTGATTTTTTAAAAAAACACAAGCAACACAATAGTAATTCGTCACTTGTGCAATGAAGAAGAAGTGTCGGTATCTTCTAAGACCAGCGCGTATACCAATTCCGCCACTTGCCCTTGTTTTAAAGATTGTTTTATATATCAAATTAATTTTTTGTTAAATGATAAAGTCTTGAATAAATTATTAAGTAAATTAGCAACAGGATAAAGAACCAATACCTGCTTAATTGAGTATCGTTTATAAAATACAACCCTGGTATTATTAGAATTAAGTAAAAAAGATTAATGATAATTGAATTTAAATAATTACCCTTTTTTTTTCCATAGATATTAGAAATTTTATAAAAACTAAGCATATGCAAATGCTTCTCATCTGGATGAATTGGAGATTTTTTTTGCAAAATTTTTCTCAAGAACGAAAAAAACACCTCGAAAAAAATATAAAATAGTAACGTGCAAAAAAAGAAAGAAGATATTTCAGGATTTAAGTTATTCGTTATTATTGTATTTAACCCAACAAGCGCTCCCATGGTATAAGCTCCACTATCACCTAGAAAAATTTTTGCGCTTGGGAAGTTAAATAATAAAAATGAAAAGAGAATTATTATTTGAGAAATTATTAAAATTGAAAATTCTAAGTTTTCATTACTGATATTTATGTAAGTTAAAATAATATTTATAATAATTAAATTTATTGTTAATAATCCGTTAAACCCATCAATTAAATTAGAGCCATTGATAACAAACAGAAAACAAAAAAGTACAAATATTGATGAAAAGATATGGCTAGACATTAAAGGAATTAAAAATGGAATATCTATATTTAAGACCTTTATAGGTAATGTGTATATGAATATAAAAAGGAGAATTACCATAAATAATAATCTGTCCAATGGTTTAATATTAATTCTCAAGTCATCTAAAAAACCAACTATAAAAACTGAGAAACTTACAAAAATATAATTATATAAAACTTCTGAATACAATAAATAATAAATATAGAAAAATATACTTAAAGAAATAATCGCGGCCATTCCTCCGCTACGTGTAATAGGGATTTCATGGAAAGCTTGAGGTTTTAGAAAATCTTTATCTAATAAAGCCCCACCTTTAATTTTGTGTGAAAATTTGCTTGCAAGCAAAAAAATAAAAAAACTGATTAAAGCGAATAATGACAAAAAACTTGCTTCGATTGACTCTGTACCCATTTTTTATCCTTTATTATTTTTTTTAAATATATAAATTCCAATAAGTATTACAACTAATGATACAATAACTTTCCAAGTAATTATTTCATCCATCAGAAAATAACCAAAAATAATTCCAAAAATAGGTATTAAATATGCTACCTGGGTTTGAAAAACTAAACCGTTTACTGTTAAAATTCTAAATCTGATTAACCAGGCTAAGCCTGTTGCGATAACACCTAAATATAGCAGCGAAAGAGTTGAAATTAAAGTTGGTGTGGACTCCCACGGTGTTTCAATGATTAATGAAAAAGGTAGAAGGAAAATAACTGACCATAAAGTTGTAGACGTTGTAACATTTTCATTTTTTTTGTTTTTTAATTTTAAAGTAAATAAACCCCCAATACAGTAAAATGTTGATCCTAGAATAGTAATAATAGCGTAAATAAAATTTTCACTATTAATAATCACTTTGTCAAAAAATAATAATATAATTCCACTGAAACCAATTAAAACACCTAAAGATTTTAGGTAGGATAATTTTTCATCTTTAGTAAAAAAATGTGCCAGTATTGATCCACTTAATGGTGTCGTGCTCATAAGTATCGCTGCAAGGTAGCTATTTATTTTAGCAGTGCCAATAGCAATTAGAACAAAAGGTATTGCAATATTGCACAGACCAATCAAAGCGTACCAATTCCAATTTTTACTGAATGCTTCAATCTTAATTCCGCTTATTTTACAAAGAATTAATAGTGGTATGCTTGCAAAGATTACTCTTACTAGAGCAAGTGTGATCGGGTCATAGGAGTATGTGGCTATCTTAATATTAAAGAAAGAAGAACCCCAAATAACAGCAAGTAATACTAATAAAGTTAGATCTAAAGTATTTGCTTCTCTCATTGTAAGTCTGAAGTGTGGATATGTGATAAATGCATAGCTGATATATATATTTAATTATACTATAAAAAACATCCTTATATATGTTCGCTACGATTAAACATAATTCTTGGGGAGCAAAATGAGTTCAAAAGACGTTTTAAAGCTTATAAAAGATAAACAAGTTGAATTTGTGGATTTAAGATTCACTGATCCTAAAGGAAAACTTCAACATTTGACTATAGACTCAACTGTAGTAGATGAGGACATGTTAAATAATGGTGTATTTTTTGACGGATCATCTATAGCTGGTTGGAAAGCTATTAATGAGTCAGACATGATTTTAAAACCTGACTTGGAAAGACCAATAATTGATCCTTTTAACTCTCACACTACAGTAAACATATTTTGTGATATTTTAGATGCAGTGAAAAAAGATCCCTATGGAAGAGATCCAAGAGGTACCGCCAAGAAAGCTGAAGCTTATTTAAAAAAATCAGGAATAGGAGATAAGTCATACTTTGGTCCGGAACCAGAATTTTTTGTATTTGATGATGTAAGATTCAAAAATGATATGAATGAAACTAGTTTTAAAATAGATAGTTCAGAAGGTCCCTACAACACCGGTAAAAAATACGAAAACGGCAACATGGGTCACAGACCAGGAATTAAAGGTGGTTACTTTCCTGTACCCCCAGTTGATAGCGCTCAAGATATGAGAGGAGAATATTTAAAAGCTCTTAAAGATATGGGCGTTAAAGTTGAAAAACATCACCACGAAGTAGCACCAAGTCAACATGAGCTTGGAATGTATTTTGGAACTTTAACTAATATGGCAGACAATGTTCAGTTATATAAGTATGCAGTTCAAATGGTAACTCATTCTTTTGGAAAGACTGCAACATTTATGCCAAAGCCAGTAAAAGGCGATAATGGTTCTGGAATGCACTGTCACCAATCTATTTGGAAAGGTAGCACGCCAGTATTTATGGGTAAAGAGTATGCGGGATTATCAAAAGAAGCGCTATACTATATTGGTGGAATTTTAAAACATGCTAAAGCAATAAATGCTTTTTCAAACGCCACAACTAATAGTTATAAAAGATTAATTCCAGGTTTTGAGGCACCAGTAATTTTGGCATACTCAGCTAGAAACAGATCTGCTTCATGTCGAATACCTGTGATAATGAATCCCAAAGCAGCTAGAATGGAAATAAGATTTCCGGACGCTGCGGGTAATCCTTACTTAACTTTCGCATCAATGTTAATGGCTGGTATCGATGGTATCAAAAACAAAATTGATCCGGGGAAAGCCTTTGATCAAGATTTATATTCTCTTACAGAAGATGAAGTGAAAAAATTACCTACTGTTTGCGGCTCATTAAGAGAGGCTATGCAAAATTTAGATAAAGATAGAAAGTTTTTGACTGAGGGTGGAGTGTTTACTGACGATCAGATCGACGCTTATATTGAGTTAAAATTCCAGGAAATCTATAAATTTGAGCATACACCACATCCAATTGAATTTGAGATGTATTATAGCAGCTAAACCTTAAAAGACTCACCGCAACCACAACGCTCAGTTTCGTTAGGATTCTTAAACACGAATTGAGAAGAAAATTTTTCTTTCTTGTAATCCATTTCAGTTCCTAAAAGATACATAATTGCTTTTGGATCAATTAAAACCTTAACACCTTTTTCCTCTATAATTTCTTCATTAGGTTTAATATCTTTTGCATATTCCATCACATAAGACATTCCCGCGCATCCTCCTGACTTTACTCCAACTCTAACACCAATAGCTTTGTCTTCTGCTTTAGACATAATTTCCTTAATTCTTTCAGCTGCATTTGTACTTAATTTAATTACTTGTTCGCTCATAAATTTAATTCTAATTTGGCTGCCTCTGACATCATATCTTTAGTCCAAGGAGGACTCCATACTAATTTTAAATCAACATCAGAGACTTCTTCAATTTTTAATACATTATCTTTTACCATTTTAGGCAAACTTTCGGCAACAGGACAATTTGGTGAGGTCAAAGTCATTTCAATATCTACTTTTTTTTCAACACTGATTTCTATTTTATAAATTAGGCCAAGTTCATAAATATTGACCGGTATTTCTGGGTCATAAATCTTTTTAATTTCATTAATTATCTTGTTTTTTAATTCGGTCATTTTTTATCTACTGCTGACAAACAAGTATGCCAAGCCATTGTTGCGCATTTTACCCTCATTGGAAACTCTTGCACTCCAGACAAAGACGAGATTGTTGTTATCTGGTCATCCGAAAGACTATTAATTGTAATTTTTGCTTTATTCTTAATCATGTTAATAAAATCTTCATTTATTTTCTTTAAGAAAGATAAATCTTTTCCTTTTACTATTTCAGTCAAAATAGATGCTGATGCCAATGAGATTGCACACCCTTCTCCCTCAAAGCTTAAATCTTCAATTTCTTTATTTTTATTTAGTTTCAAATAAATATGAACTTTATCACCACATAAAGGATTGTGAGCTTTTGCATCATTAGTATAACCATCACACTTACCTTTATTTCTTGGATTTTTACCATGATCTAAAATTATTTCTTGATATAGTTCTTTTAAGTTCATTTAATTCTGAAATACTTTCTGACAATTTTTAATTGCGTCTGATAATTTGTCCATATCTTCCTTATCGTTGTAGACTCCAATTGAAGCTCTAGCTGTAGCAGATATACCAAGTTTATCATGTAATATTTGACAACAATGATGTCCTGCTCTTATTGCTACACCATCGTCATCTAAAATAGTTGCTATATCATGAGGATGAATATCTTTTAAAGTAAAACACAAAACTGACCCTCTTTCTTGTGGATCTCCAATAATATTTATAGAATTATTTTTTCTTAATTTTTCCAATCCATATTGTAAGATTTCGTTTTCATGAGACGCTATTTTTTTGATACCTATGTCTTCAATAAAATTTAATGCTTCTGCAAATGCAACTACTTCTGCTGTTTGCATTGTTCCAGCCTCAAATTTTGTAAAAGCGTCAGCAAAAGTAATATTGTCTTTTTTTACCTCATTAATCATTCCTCCTCCTCCTTGATATGGAGGTAAGTCATCAACCCATTTTTTTTTCATATACAATACACCTAGACCATTTGGGCCATACATTTTATGACAAGATATTGCGTAAAAATCACAACCCATTTTCTGCATGTCAATTTCAGAATGAGGTGCGCCTTGTGTCCCATCCACTAGAACTGGAATATTTTTTTCTTTTGCAAGATCTACAATTTTTGCTATTGGCAAAATTGCTCCAGTAACATTTGATATGTGAGTGATTGCAATAATTTTAGTTTTATTCGTTATAAGCTTTTTAATTTCCTCTATTTCAATATCACCATTTTCATTAACTTCTGCAAATTTTATAACTGCACCTTTATCAGTTCTTAGATAGTTCCAAGGTACATAGTTTGAGTGATGTTCTAACTCTGTAATTAATACTTCGTCTCCTTTTTTAATATATTTTTTTCCATAGGACGATGCTACTAGGTTTATTGCTTCTGTTGCACCTTTAGTAAATATTATTTCTTCTCTGTGTTTAGCATTTAAATATTTTTGGATTTTATCTCTTGTAGCCTCAAATCTATTTGTCGCTTTTACAGCAAGAGTATGAACACTTCTTCCAACATTAGAATACTCTGTTTCATAAAAGCTTGAGATTTTATCTATTACAATTTTTGGTTTTTGAGAAGAATTCGCACTATCTAAATAAACTAAGGGTTTGCCATTAATTTTTTGTTTAAATATTGGAAATTCTTTTTTTATATTTTTAATATCCATTGATTTGTCTTCCCATCTTTTCTATTAAAAATTTCTTTAAATTATCTTTAGGTAATTTCTCCAAAATCTCAGATAAAAAACCACTAATCAGAATCTTATAAGCTTCTTTTTCAGGTATACCTCTTGATTTTAAATAATGTATTGAATTTAAATCTATGCTTCCTGATGTAGAACCATGGGAACATTTTACATCATCTGCATAAATTTCTAATTCTGGTTTGGCATCAAATTCTACATTGTCATTTAATAATAAAGCTTTACTTAATTGATATGCATCAGTTTTTTGAGCTTTTTGTTTAACAAAAATTTTTCCTTGATAAACTCCTCTACTTTGATCATTCAATACATTCTTAATTTTTTGATAACTTTGACAGTTTTTAAAATTATGATTTATACTGCTTTTAATTTCTTGATGTTCCTCACTGCTAAGACTAAGTGCTGAAAAAATTGAACTTTTAGCTTGTTCTTCGTTCAAATTAATTTCTATATCAAACTTGTTAAATTTAAAACCGGAAGAAAGAATATAATTATCTAAATTAGTATTCTGCTCTAAATTGCTTTTTAAATAGTGATGAAAATAACAATTACATCTTTCTTTATTTATAAAAATATTTTTTAAGTTAGAGTCTTTTTTAAGTTTTAAGTAGTCAAAAGAATTTACAAAAAAATTATTTCTAGAGTTAGTATCTGTATAATTCAAAATTGTTAATTCTGAATTTTCGTTAAGGATTAATGAATTTTTATAACTTATTATTTGTTCCTTAATATTTTTAGAAAAATGATTGTAAACAACTAAAGGCTTTTTAAATTTATAATTTTTTGATACTTCAAGGAAATAGCCGCCTGTAGCCAATGCATTATTGAGAAAATTTAAGGAATTTTGATTACTAACAGATATTTTTTTTTTATAATCGTACTCTTTAATCAAAAACTTATTTTTGTCTTCAAACTTAAATTCATTTGAAACGAGTTTTCCGTCTATTACAAATAAATAATTATGATCAAATTCTTCAATTAATTCAAATTTTTTTTCTTTTAACGAGATATAATTATTCGTGATGTAAGCAAAATTTTTACTTAGTATTGTATTAAGATCAGTAAATTTCCATGCTTCTTCTCTTTTATTTGGAAAACCTTTTTTGCTAAATAGATCTAATTCTCTGTTTCTAAATTTTTTTTCCTGCGCAGAAAGACCTTTTATATTATCAACTTTAAAATCGTAAAAATTTTTCATTTAAATTAAATTTGTGTAACCAGTTTTCTCTAATTCAACTCCAAGCTTGGCGTTCCCAGTCTTAACAATTTTCCCTTTGGATAAAACATGTACAAAATCTGGCTTTATATAATCTAAAAGTCTCTGATAATGAGTTATGATTAAGAAAGCGTTATCTTTATTTTTATAGGAGTTTACACCGTCAGCAACAATTCTTAACGCATCAATATCTAAACCTGAGTCCGTCTCATCTAAAATTGCAAGCTTAGGCTGTAGTATTTTCATTTGTAAAATTTCATTTTTCTTCTTTTCACCGCCTGAAAACCCAACGTTTAACTGACGTGATAAAAATTTTTCATCAATTCCAAGTTCGGATGATTTTTCTTTTACTAGTTTCAAAAAATTTAACGTATCTAATTCTTTTTCACCTCTTGCTTTTCTTACTGAATTAAGTGATGTTCTTAAAAAAACATTCATATTTACTCCTGGTATTTCTAATGGATATTGAAATGCTAAGAATATTCCTTTTTGAGCTCTTTCTTCAGTTGATAATTCACTTAGATTATAACCGTCAAATTTAATTTCTCCTTTAGTCTCGTAACCATTCTTGCCAGATAATATGTTTGCCAATGTACTTTTTCCTGAACCATTTGGTCCCATTATTGCATGAACTTCACCAGGTTTAATATCAAGATTTAAGCCATTCAAAATATGCTTATTATCAACCTTCGCTTTTAAATTTTTAATATTTAACATTATCCAACACTTCCCTCTAAACTTATTGCCACAAGTTTTTGAGCTTCAACTGCAAATTCCATGGGTAGTTGCTGTAAAACTTCTTTACAAAAACCATTTACAATTAAACTAACTGCTTCTTCTTGGTCTAGTCCTCTTTGGTTGCAGTAGTAAAGTTGTTCTTCATTTATTTTTGTAGTTGTTGCTTCGTGCTCTATTGTTGAAGTAGAATTATTATTTTTAATATAAGGAATAGTGTGCGCTCCACACTTATTACCCATCAATAAAGAGTCACATTGGGTATAATTTCTAGAATTACTAGCTTTATTTTTAATTTCTACAAGGCCTCTATACATATTATCTGCTTTGCCAGCAGAAATACCTTTTGAAATTATTTTACTTTTTGTATTTTTTCCTAAGTGGATCATCTTTGTTCCAGTATCTGCTTTTTGATGATTATTTGTAATTGCAATTGAATAAAATTCCCCGACAGAATTATCCCCTTGCAAAATACAACTAGGGTATTTCCAGGTAATAGCTGAACCAGTCTCAACCTGTGTCCATGAAATTTTTGAATTATTACCTCTACAGGCTCCTCTTTTTGTAACAAAGTTATAAATTCCACCCACACCATTTTCATCACCAGGATACCAATTTTGCACTGTTGAATATTTTATCTCTGCATCATCCAGAGCCACTAATTCTACATTAGCTGCGTGAAGTTGATTTTCATCTCTCATAGGAGCTGTACAACCCTCTAAATAACTTACGTAGCTTCCTTTATCTGCAATAATTAAAGTTCTTTCAAATTGACCAGTTTCAGATGCGTTGATTCTAAAGTAAGTAGACAACTCCATCGGACACTTTGTGTTAGGTGGAATGTAAACAAAAGAGCCATCAGTAAATACAGCTGAATTTAAAGTTGCAAAATAATGATCACTTAGAGGTATTACTGAACCAAGATATTTTTTTACAAGGTCAGGGTGTTTTTGAATAGCTTCCGATATTGAACAAAATATTATTCCCTTTTTTGTGAGCTCATCTTTAAAAGTAGTAGCAACTGAAACTGAGTCAAAAACTGCGTCTACTGCTATTCCATTTAATCTTTGCTGCTCTACCAAAGGTATTCCCAGTTTTTTATAAGTTTCTAATATTTTCGGATCTATTTCGTCTAAACTTTTTGGTTTTTCCGAAGAGCTTTTAGGTGCAGAGTAGTAGTATAAGTTTTGATAATCTATTTTTGGATATTTTGGCTTTTGCCAATCAGGTTCTTTTAAAACTTTTAATCTATTAAAAGCCTTTAATCTCCACTCTAACATCCATTTTGGTTCATTTTTAATATTAGAGATAAATTTAATTGTTTCTTCACTTAGACCTTTAGGAGATCTGATGTTTTCCACATCTGTGGTAAAGCCATATTTATAATCTTTATTATTTTTTAAATCCTCTGTTTTCATTTACTTAAATTGTGATTTTTTTTTACTAAATCTTGCAATTTTATCTTTTCAAAAAAACTGTTAATGTGTTGATCAAGCTGATCCCATAAATTATGAGTAATACATTTTGTAAATTTATTGTTACAACCTTTTTTGGACTCTTTTTTGCAATTAAGCGTTTTAACTTCTTCATCCACTGCAGAAATTATATTAGAAATTCTTATTTCCTCGGGGGGAAGTTCTAACACGTAACCGCCTTTAGCTCCTCTTACACTTTTAACTAAATGATTTTTTTTAAGCTTTATAAATATCTGCTCTAAGTATGCTAAAGAGATGTTTTGCCTTAATGAGATATCTGTTAAATTTGTGGGCCCTTTACCTCTAAATAAAGCTAGGTCTGCCATAGCCATTACTGCGTATCTACCTTTTGTAGTAAGTTTCATAAATTATCGTTGTGATACAATATTTTTTATTTAATTCCTACTATTTAGGTCAGAATTAAAAAAAATTATTTGCCGCAGAAAAACGTGTTATAAATCATTACTTTTTTTTAAAAATAATAATCATTATCAAACATGAAGCCTAAAAGTTTAGAAATTTTTATTCCTGGTCCAGCTGGTAGACTTGAGGCTAAGTACTACAAAAATCCTAAGTTTGGATCTCCAGTAGCTATTGTACTACATCCACATCCTCAATATGGAGGAACCATGAATAATAGGATTGTCCAATTAATGTATAACATTTTTTTAGAAAATGGTTTTTCAGTTATAAAAGTAAATTTTAGAGGTGTAGGTAAAAGCGACGGAGTTTTTGACAATGGACAAGGTGAATTATCTGATGCAGCAGCAGCATTAGATTGGATTGAAAGACAAAACTTAGATTATAGCCAATGTTGGGTTTCTGGTTTTTCTTTTGGTTCTTTAATTTGTATGCAGCTAATTATGAGAAGACCTGAAGTAAATAATTTTATCGCTGTTTCTCCTCAACCTAATGTTTATGATTTTTCTTTTCTTGCACCATGCCCAACATCTGGTCAGGTTGTTTATAGTGAAAATGATGAATTAGTCACTAAAGAGAGTATTGATGATTTGGATAAGAGGATTAAAAGTCAAAAGGGTGTTGAAGTTATTTTTTCAAAAATAAAAAATTCAAATCATTTTTTTAAAAATAAGGAAAAAGAATTATCTCTAGAAATTGAAAAATATTTGAAAGAAAAGACAGCCTTAATTTAATTATTTATTAATTCTCCTCCAACACTAGAAGACCTGCAACCTGTTGTATTAGGAAACGAAATTGGCAGTTTATTGAAAGATCTCACTGCTAAATAGGCAAAAGCTTGTGACTCAATGAAATCACCATCGATTTTATAATCATCTATAAGTTTTAAATTTATATTAAATGGTAAATTCTCTTTAATTTTTAATAAAAGAGTTTTATTTTTTCTTCCACCACCACATAGTAATACTTCTTGGATGTTTTTTTTTGACTCTTTTATTGAAAAAGATAATTCTTCACCAATAACACTTGCTGTAAAATCTGTTAGTGTTGTTACACCATCCTCAAAACTTAGACCTCTAACAAAAGAAATATCAAAATCATTTGTATCAAATGATAATTTTTGTTTATTTTTTCTATTATTGTATAATTCTTGAGCTTGTTCATAGATAATTTCATTTCTTGCTCCTGTAGATGCAATAAGACCGTCCTTATCAAATTTTTTTTTTGAATTTTTTCTTACCCAAGTATCTATAAGACAGTTTCCAGGTCCAATATCTTTACTTGATAATTCAGATAGATTATCTTTATCGGATACAATTGTGATATTTGAGATGCCCCCAATATTAAGAAAGCAAACTGGTAATTTTATTTTATTTTGAGAGCTAACTAAATGATGAAAAACAGGTGTTAAAGGTGCTCCCTGTCCCCCATTCAAAATATCGTTATTTCTAAAGTTATAAACAATTTTCTTTTTTGTTAACTGGTTTAAAAGTTTAGCATTACCTAACTGCTTAGATATTTTTTCTTTAGCATTATGATAAATTGTTTGGCCATGAAAACCTACTAAAGCATCATCACTAATATTCATTTCTTCAATTATTTTTGCGTGGAAAATTGTTATTTTTCTCTCTAAGTTTTTTATTTCTTCTTTGTGCAATTCTAAATGATCAATTTTGTCTATTTTTTCTTTTATACTGTGAATTCCCTCATATATATCTGTTTCATATTCAAAATATTTATCCTTGATCGGCTCGTAATTATCAATTCCATTAGTTCTAATAATGGAGGCATCAACTCCATCTCCAGAAGTGCCGCTCATTAAACCTAAAGATAGCCAATTTTTTTGCATATTTTTATTTATTTATAATAATTTTTGTATAATAGTTGCTTTAGTAAATATCGCTATGAAAAATACATTTTTACATGAGATGAAAGAGCGTGGCTATCTTAATCAATGTACAGATTTAGAAAAACTAAGCCATATTTGCAATAATAAATCAATATCTGGATATATTGGCTTTGATTGTACTGCCAGCAGCTTACATGTTGGTAGTTTATTGCAGATAATGATTTTAAGATTAATGCAAAAACATGGTCACCAGCCTATTGTTCTTTTAGGTGGAGGCACTACATTAATTGGGGATCCTTCGGGAAAAGATTCTACCAGAAAAATATTAGATCAAATTAAAATAAAAAAAAATATTAAAAGTATAAAAAAAGTTTTTAATAAAATTTTAAATACTTCTAATAAAAATGTTGCTCCTAAATTTGTTGATAACGCTAATTGGTTAAATAAATTAAATTATATTCAATTTCTAAGAGACATCGGAAGTAATTTTACAATTAACAAAATGCTTACTTTTGATAGTGTTAAATTGAGATTAGAAAGAGAACAATCTTTAAGTTATATGGAATTTAATTATATGATCTTACAAGCTTACGATTTCTTTAAATTATTTAAAGATAAAAACTGTATATTGCAAATTGGAGGATCAGATCAATGGGGAAATATCGTAAACGGTGTAGATTTAATTAGAAGAAAACAAAAAAAAGAAGCTTACGGACTTACAACTCCATTAATTACTTTAGCCTCTGGAGCAAAAATGGGTAAAACAGAAAGTGGAGCGATTTGGCTTAATAAAGATTTGCTTTCTCCTTATGATTATTGGCAATTTTGGAGAAACACTGATGACCAGGATGTTGAAAGATTCTTAAAATTTTTTACAGAAATAGAACTTACTGAATTAGAAAATATAGTAAAAAAAGAGAACAATATAAATAATTTAAAGATTTTATTGGCTAATGAAGCAACCAAAATACTTCACGGTGATGAGGCCTCAAAAAAAGCAGAAAAAACTGCTAGAGATACATTTGAAGGAGGCGGTTTAGGTTCGGACTTACCTGAACTTAAGATTGAGTCAAATGAAATTGAAAAAGGTATTAAAATTTTAGATTTAATCGCAAATCAAAAGATTTTAAGTTCTAAAAGTGAGGTAAGAAGAGCGATCGCAAATAAAGGTTTTAAAATTAATGACATCGTAATTGATGACGAAAATAAAATTATACAAATTAAAGATTTTAAAAAAAATATATTAAAACTTTCTTATGGAAAGAAAAAACACTATTTAGTCAAAATTATTTAGGACTATTTTTTTTTTCAATAATTTTTTGAATAAATCTTGGAGTTAATGTTCTAATAGGATCAATAGTAGTTTTTATATTACCTTTTGGCCCCTTCATTTTAAAACTTATACCGAATAAACCCTCACCAACTTCTTTGGGAATTACAATATTGCCAATTAGAGGTATTTTTGAAATCATCTTATTTAAGGTTTTTGCTGGGACTAATGTTCCTCTTAAACTAGTTAATCCTTTTTCATCTTGATAGCCTTCAATTAAAACAGACATACTTGGCCCAAGAGCTAATATTTCATTTAATTTTAAGAAATTTCCATTTCTCTCCATATCAATCTCTAAAATATCAAAAGATAGACCTTCACCCTCCGCCAGATCTGCTAAGCCACCAAGATCAGCTAATGATAATAATTTAATTACCCCTGGAGCATTTATTACTTTAAAGTTCTCTATTTTTAGTTTTGAGTTTGATTTTGAATTATCAATAATAGATGTAAAAAGTAATTTCCCTCCAGAAAGCCCTTTAAAAAAATTATACTCAGTAAGTAATGGTCTGGTTAGATCTGAATAAATTTCTAAATACTTTTTATCTGTTTTAGTATCTTTTTTCATTGAGATATCTAAAAAATTACCCCCACCAAAATCTCCTTTGGAAGTAATTTTGATAAACTGGCCTTTTTTAATTTCACCTATCAATTTAAAATTTCTTAACTTTTCTGACATTGGGACTATTATGTTTTTAAAATCAATTTCAATGTTATTACTTATCTTTTTAAAATTATTTTTTTCACCTTGATTACCTAAAAATTTAAATATATTTGTTGCGTCAAATTTAGAGCCTTTTATTAAAATATTTTTGCCATATCTTATAAAAAATTTATTATTCGATGTTGCAACATCAATATTTTTAAAAGAAAAAAATTGATTTTTTTTGAAGCTTAATCCGTCAATTTTAAATGAATTTTCACCCTCATTATAATATAATTTATTAATATCAATATTCTCTTTATTTTTTCTAAGTTCTAAGGATATATTAGCTGTAGATTTATTTAATTTTTCATAATTGATAACCTCTAGTTTTAAGTTATTTCCATATTCAAATTTTAATTTAAGATTTAACAAATCTTTTACAAAATTATTTTCTAAATCAATTTTATAAAATTTAGAACCATTAAAAGAATATTTACCTAAACCATTTATTTTATTTTTTTTGGGAGAAAAAATAGAGTCTAATTGAAAATCTGATAAATAAATTTTACTAATTTCATCTATAATTGTGTTTTTAATCTTTTTAGAAAGTTCAAATTTACTTTCTTTAATTTTTCCTGAAAAACTATAGTTATAATCATTAACCTTATAAGTGTTATCAAAATTAATATAAAAATTATTTTTGAATGACCCGTTTAAACTTTTGATTTGATTATAAAAACCTAATTTATTCAAAATTTTTGACTTTTTAATAAAAAACTCCTCATCAAGGTTAAAATGAGCATTAAAGTTTGAACTTACTTTAGCTCCATTTTCAAAGTTTAATTTAATATCTCCATCAGCTATTTTTATATTATCAATATTACCTTCAATTTTTTTTATTAAAATATCACTTTTATCTGCAATAAAAGTAAAGTTCATTTTAGATAATTCAAACCCATCAAATAATTCAGCTTTTAAATTTTTAATTTTTCCCTTCGCAATGTAATTATTTATTTCACTCTTTTTATCCAAAAAAATTTCAATTTCAGATATTAATTTTCCTTCTTTAACTTTATTATTCAAAATGTTCTTAAAATTTGAGGGCTTTAAGATGGTAGATAAATTTTTCAATTGTTTTATATCTAATTCCTCCATTACGAGATTGGTTTTTTTTATTTTTAGATCAGATTTAAATAAAGACAAAAAATCTACAAATACTTGAACGTTCTGAACAGGTAATGATACACTTCTATAATTGATTATAGGATTTTTAGTTTCTAAGAATAAATTTAATTTTTTAGGATCAAGTTTAAACTGAATTGTGTTTAATTCTAAATTTATATTTTTTGATCGATTTACGTTATCTGAAATCAATTTATTAAACTTATCTGTTTCTATACCGACGGTTGCCAGTAATATTATCAAGGTAAAAAACAAAAAAACTACAACTAAAATTAAATTAAAAAAAATTTTTTTCATCTTTTAATTTTAATTCCTTCTTCAATAAATTGATCTATATTACCATCTAATATACTTGTCGGATTTGTGCTCTCAATTTTATTCCTTAAATCTTTTACTAATTGATAAGGTTGTAATACGTATGATCTTATTTGATGGCCCCAACCAATATCTGTTTTTGAAGTTAATTCTTTTTGATTTTCTTCTTCTTTTTTTTGTAATTCATGTTCATAAAGTCTTGCTTTTAACATTTTGAAACATGTTTCTTTATTTTTATGTTGAGACCTTTCATTTTGACACTGAACAACTATTTTAGTTGGTATGTGTGTAATCCTTACTGCGCTATCTGTTGTGTTTACGTGTTGTCCGCCAGCCCCACTTGATCTGTAAGTATCAATTCTTAAATCTTTGTCATCTATTTGAATATTTATATCGTCCTCTACTGCAGGATAAACCCATATACTTGCAAAACTAGTGTGCCTTCTAGCGCCACTGTCAAAAGGGGAGATTCTTACAAGTCTGTGAACGCCTGACTCGTTCTTCATTAGTCCATATAAATAATTACCTTGAACCTTAATTGTAGATGACTTTATTCCTGCCTCCTCGCCTTTATGCTCACTTATTATTTCATATTTAAAATCTTTTTTATCAAACCACTTCATGTACATTCTTCGAAGCATGTCAGCCCAGTCTTGGCTTTCTGTACCTCCTGCACCGGCATGAATTTCTAGATAAATATCGTAGTCATCATTTTCTCCTGATAAAAAACAATTAATTTCATTTTTTTTGATTTCTTGAAAAATTTGTTCAATTTTTTTATTACAATCTTTTAAAGTTTCCTCATCTTTTTCTTTATGAGCCAGACTATGCAAATCTTTTAAATTATTAAAATCTTTCAATGATTGATTATAAGAATTAACAATATCTTCAAAAAATTTTTTTTGTTTTACTGTTTTTTTTACTAAATTTTGATCTTTCCAAAAATTTTCTTTAAGTGAAATTTGCTCTAATTCGATTATCTTTGACTCGATGTTTTCTTTATCAAAGATACCCCCTTATATTATTTAAAGATTTTTTGGTGTTAGCAGATAGTGTTTCAAAATTTTCCATTAATAAAACTGTCTAAATTTAATTATTTTATCACGACCATTACTAGAGATTAAGTTATTATTCTCTAAATTGTTAATATCTCTTAATTTCAATGCTTCGATAATTGAATTTTTTTCACCTGGTGCTGACTTCAATCCAGTGTCATAATTTAATGAAGTTAAATATATATTTTCAGGTATTTCAAATTCATAAAAATCTTCTTTGTATAAAGCTTTTTCAACAAAATCCTTGAAAATAGGTAATGCTGCTTTAGATCCGGTTTCATATTTTCCAAGTGATTTTGGGTTATCATAACCGACATAAACTCCAATAACTAAATTTGAAGAAAAACCTATAAACCATGCATCATAATTATCATTTGTGGTTCCAGTCTTACCTGCTAAAGGCACTTTTAAAGATCTCAACTTTTTTGCAGTACCTCTTTGTACAGCACCTTCTAAAATAGAAGTCATTTGATATGCAGTTTCTTTACTGATCACTTCTTTATTATTATTTTTAATTTTCGGTAATTCAGCTTCGTCATTAACAAACTTGTCACAACCTAAGCAAATTCGACTTTGTTCCTGGAAAATTGTTTTTCCTCTTCTATCTTGTATACGTGAAATAAGTTTTGGTTCAATTTTTTTTCCACCATTAACAAAAGGTGCGTAAGCGGATGTTAAATTAATTAATGTAGTTTCTGCAGCTCCTAGTGATACAGATAACAATTCTGGTATTTCATCATATATATTTAGTTTTTTAGACAGATTGAGAATCTCCTCTAAGCCTAAAATCTTTGCAATCCTTACTGTCATTAAGTTTCTTGAATATTCAATACCTTTTCTAAAAGTTGAAGGACCATAAAATTTTTTTCCATAATTTTCTGGTTTCCAATTTTTTAGACCTACACCTTGGCTTTCTACAAATGGCGCGTCCAAAATGATTGAGTTTGGTGCAAAACCATTTTCGAGAGCTGCAGCGTAAACTATTGGTTTGAAAGCAGAGCCAGGTTGTCTTTTTGCTTGAGTTACTCTATTAAATTCACTTGTTTTAAAATTAAATCCACCTACGAGAGCTAGTACATCTCCAGTATAAGGATCTAATATGACAATTCCTCCATTAACTTTTGGATATTGTTTTAATTTCCAATAATTATTTTCTTTCTTAACAAAAATTATATCTCCAACTTGATGAATTTCATCTAATAATTTTTTTCTTGGATTAGTCCACTTTAAATTAATTGGAAGTATTACTCCCTCTACAACTGCTTTATCTTCATTTACAGTTTTAAATTTTATTTCATTATTGCTTGAAGAAATAATTTCGGCTATTTGCCAATTCAAAGTTGGATCAAGCTTATATCTTTTAATAGTTTTTATCCAATTTTTATTTTTAATTTTATTTGTTATTGGTCCTCTCCAACCACGTCTCCGATCAAAATCTTCGATTCCTTTCCTTAAAGATTTTAAAGCTTGAATTTGATAATTTATTTTAAGAGGCGTGCTTATGCTTAAACCTTGTGAGTAAAGTTTTTCAAAGCCATATATATTTTTTACAGTTCTCCTTACTTCCTCAGTATAAGAATTAGCTTCGTTGATAATCTCTATTTTTCTTTTTTTTAAACTTATTTTTGTATCTTTGAGTATGTTTAACTGTTTCTTTGATATAAAATTATTATCGTTTAAATTATCAAGAACTAAGTTTCTCCTAAATTTTGCAACTTCAGGATATTTGTAAGGATTATATTTACTTGGAGCTTTCGGTAAAGCCGCCAGTAGAGCAGCTTCTGAATAGTTCAATTCTTTTATTGATTTATTAAAATATTCAAGACTAGCTGCTGCTATTCCATAAGTGCCTTGTCCTAAATATATTTGATTTAAATAAAGTTCTAGAATTCTCTCTTTTGTATAAGCTCTTTCGATACGAAAAGCCAAAATAGCCTCTTTAATTTTTCTTTTCATTGAAACTTCATTTGTGAGTAAAAAATTTTTTGCTACCTGTTGTGTAATCGTAGATGCACCTTCCAATCTTTTATTTTGCGTAACATTTTTTATATTTTTTATGATTGCTCGTATAATTCCTTTGGCATCTATGCCTGGGTGACTAAAAAAATTTTTATCTTCAGCGGACAAAAAAGCATTTACAACTTTATCTGGAATTGACTCGTAAGGTATAAATAGTCTTTTTTCTAAAGCATACTCGGCTATTAATTTTCTATTTTCAGAATAAACTCTACTAGATATTGGCGGCTGATAATTTGATAATTTTTTATAATCAGGAAGACCTATTGAAAAATACCATAAAGTTGAAAAAATGAAAAATACACAAACAACAAAAAAAATAATAATAAATTTTATTGAGAAATTAAGAAATTTAAACATATATTTAATTTATAACATTAAATCTGACTATCTTTGGGCATTTAAAAATTTAATCGTATATTTACTCACAAAATGGTATAAAATATCACATATGACAAATTTAATAATATCAAATTTCAAAAAATTAAAAGGAATTCTAATAAAATGGAAAAAAACTTATACATTGATGCGTCGCATCCAAATGAAACCCGAATTGTTCTTAAATCAAATGATTTTATCGAAGAATATGAATTTGAAGATAAAAATAATTTAAATTTTAAGAATAATATTTATCTAGCAACAATAAGCAGAGTTGAACCTTCATTACAAGCAGCTTTTGTAAATTTTGGAAGGGAACGGCACGGGTTTTTAGCGTTTAACGATATTCAATCAGATTATTATCAACTACCATTAGAAGATAAAGAAAAAATCAGAATAGCTGAAGAGAAAATTCGAGAGGACCTAAAAGATAAAACAATTGATCCTAATCAAGATAGTTTACAAATCGAAGAACATTCAGAAAATAAAGAGGAAAAGTCTGATAATGATGAAAATCTAATTGATAAAAAAAACAAAAAACTTGAATATCGTGAAAAAGTAAAGTCTTCCTTTGGTATAAAAAGGTATAAAATTCAAGAAGTGATTAAACCAGGTCAGGTCATTTTAATTCAAGTAATCAAAGAGGAAAGGGGTCAGAAAGGTGCTGCTCTTACAACTTTTATTTCTTTGGCTGGCAAATATATGGTTTTGATGCCAAATACTCCTAAGGGAGGAGGAATATCTCGAAAAATTTTTAATTCGTCTGATCGACAAAAAATAAGAAACATACTTAATGAAATTGAGATACCTAAAAATATGGGTGTAATTGTAAGAACTGCTGGAGCCAACAAAACAAAAAATGAAATTGAAAAAGATTTTCAAAATACCTTAAAAACTTGGGAAGAGATTACAGATAAAGCTTTAGACTCTAATGCTCCTTCATTAGTGTATGAAGAGGGAGATATTATCAAAAGAACATTAAGAGATACGTATGATAACGATACTAAAAATGTTTATGTTGAAGGAAATGAAGCCTATCAAAAAGCAAAGAAATTCATGAAAGAATTGATGCCAAAAAATGTAAAAAATATTAAAAAATATCGAGGAAAAATACCTCTGTTTCATGATGCTAATATAGAAAAAGAATTAAATAACATTTACGAGCCGACGGTGAAATTAAAATCTGGAGGTTATTTAGTAATAAATCCAACAGAAGCATTGGTTTCTATAGATATAAATTCTGGTCAATCCACAAAACAAATAAATATCGAAAAAACAGCTTTAAACACTAACCTGGAAGCAGCAGAGGAAATAGCTCGCCAAATTAAATTAAGAGATTTGTCTGGTTTAATTGTAATAGACTTCATAGATATGATGAATTTTTATAATAGAAGAATAGTTGAGAAAAAAATGAGAGAAGGTATAAGAAAAGATAGGGCAAGAATTCAAATTGGAAGAATTAGTAATTTTGGATTACTTGAAATGACTCGTCAAAGATTGCGTGAAGGTTCAATTAAATGGGAAACACAATTATCACTTTCCTCATTTTCACAGAAAATTTTAAAAAAAGTTCAGTATCTAGCCTTTTTAGATAAGGTTAAAATCATCAATTCATATGTACCAGAGAAAGTAAAAATTTATATAGAAAAAAATTTATTGGATGAATTAAAATATTTCCAAAAAAAATATTCTTTTGATGTAAAAATATTATCTAATAATGAATTTGTGATTCCAGAATATAAGATTGATTTAATGAATAAATCAAAAAAACTTATAAATTCAATCGAAAACGTCAACATAATTATCGATACTAAAAAAATCAAAAATAAACTTGGTCAACCTGAAAAAGATAAAAATAAATCCACAATCAAAAATAAAGATAAATTAAAAAAAACTAAAACTAAAAAGAAACCAAGAACTCTTTGGGTTAGAAGAAAAAAAAAGAGCTAAATTAATCCTTTAATTGGGGAGCTTGGTTTTGCAAAATAATTTTTTTTCATTCTGCCAGCTAAGTATGAATTTCTACCTGAAATGACTGCATCCTTAAATGCTTTTGCCATTAATGTTGGTTTTTTTGCATTTGCTATGGCGCTGTTAATTAAAACTCCATCACAACCAAGCTCCATTGCTATTGTTGCATCTGAAGCTGTACCTATTCCGGCGTCTACTATGACAGGTACTTTTGATTGATTAATGATCATAGAAATATTGATTTTGTTTTGTATTCCTAATCCTGACCCAATTGGCGAAGCTAAAGGCATAATCGCAGAAGCTCCACAATCCTCTAATTTTTTTGCTAATAGAGGATCATCCGTGCAATATACCAAAACTTGAAACCCTTCTTTAACTAGTATTTTAGTTGACTTAATTGTTTCTATCATATTTGGGTAAAGTGTTTTTTTATCTCCCAAGACTTCAAGTTTTACTAATTTCCAGCCACCCATTTCCCTGGCAAGCCTCAAGGTCCTCAAAGCTTCTTCAGAGTTAAAACACCCTGCTGTATTAGGTAAAAAAATAATTTTTTTAGGGTTAAGGTAATCAGTTAATATAGGTTTTTTTTTATCTAAAATATTTACTCTTCTTACAGCGACTGTCACCATATCAGCTCCTGAAGCTTTAATCGCTTTAGCGGTTTCAGAAAAATTTTTGTATTTTCCGGTCCCTACTATCAATCTAGATTTAAGTGATTTACCAGCAACTTTAAAAATATCTTTTTTCAATTTAACCGCCGCCTATAAAATGTACAATTTCTATCTTATCATTATTCTTTAAATATTTCTTACTGTAATTCACTTTTTGAACTATTGTTCCATTATGTTCTATCGCAACTTTTTTATTAGTTAATTTATATTTTTTTAATAGATCTAGTATCGACAAGTTAGATTTAATTTCCACTTTTTTTCCATTTAATTGTATTTTTGCCATAATTAAGTTATTCAGTACCAAGCAGTTTATGAATAAAATTATAATTCTTAATGGACCAAACCTCAACCTTTTAGGTGAGAGAGAAAAAAGTCAATATGGAACTTTTACTTTAAAGGATATTGAAAAAAATTGTAATGATTATGCAACTAAAAATAATATTAAATTGACATTGTTTCAATCTAATCTTGAAGGAGAGTTAGTTGATAAAATTCAATCCTCTAGAAGTAATCAAGATGGACTGATTATAAATGCTGGTGGATATACTCATACTTCAGTAGCAATTCATGATGCCTTGAAAATATTAAAAATTCCAATTATAGAATTGCATATTAGCAATATTTATAATAGAGAGGAATTTAGACACAAATCTTTAATTAGCAAAGTTGCTAAAGGGATTATCTGCGGGTTTGGAGCTAATGGATATATAATGTCTCTAAATGCGATGAAAAAGATTTTGGTAAAATGAAAATTGATAAAAAATTAATTAAAGAATTAGTTGAAAATCTTAAAGAATTCGAATTGACAGAATTAGAGTATCAAGAAGGCCAAACAAAAATAAAAGTTTCAAAAGCTTCAAAGGGGATTGATCAAATAAAAACAAGTGCAGTAACTCCTCAAAATAAAGCAGTCTTAAAATCTTCTGACGATAGTGACGGAATTAGAGTAAAGTCTCCAATTATAGGAACAGCGTATTTAGCTGCTGAACCTGGAGCTAAAAAATTTATTGAAGTTGGAGATAAAATAAAGAAAGGTCAGACCGTTATGATTGTTGAAGCAATGAAAACAATGAATCACGTTCCTTCTACCTCTAACGGGGAAGTAAAAAAAATTTTAGTAGAGGATGGTCAACCCGTTGAGTTCGGTCAAACTTTAGTTATTCTTAAATAGATCATAATGTTTAAAAAAGTTTTAATAGCTAATAGAGGAGAAATAGCTGTTAGAGTTATTAGAGCCTGTAAAGAATGGGGAATTAAAACAGTCGCGGTACACTCGGATGTAGATGCAGACTCAATGCATGTTAGACTCGCAGATGAAAGTGTTTGCATTGGATCGCACCAACCTCAAAATAGTTATTTAAATATCTCCTCGATAATGTCTGCTGTAGATTTAACTGGCGCAGAGGCAATTCATCCTGGTTATGGATTTTTATCTGAAAATGCAAAGTTTTCTGAGATAGTAAATAAACATGGTATTAAATTCATTGGCCCTAGTGCAGAAATAATTTCAAAGATGGGTGATAAAATTCAAGCAAAGAGAATTGCAAAAAAATTTGGTTTACCTGTAATTGAAGGCTCTGAAGGTGGAGTAAAATCATTTGCTGAAGCTAAATCAATTTGTAAAGAAATTGGTTATCCTGTTCTAATTAAAGCTGCTGGTGGCGGTGGTGGAAAGGGTATGAAAATAGTAGACGAAGAGAGTAAATTAGAAAATTTATTTCTAACAGCTAAGTCTGAGGCAAAAAAATTTTTTAATAATGATGAATTATATATTGAAAAATATTTTAAAAATCCGAGACATATTGAGGTTCAAATAATGTCTGGAAAAAATAAAACTGTACATTTGGCTGAACGAGACTGCTCCGTACAAAGAAGACATCAAAAACTGATTGAAGAAACTCCAAGCCCAGTTTTAAATGACAAAATAAGAAAAGATCTTTTTGAAAAAACTGTAAAAATGGTTGAACAAATTAATTATGAAGGTGCAGGAACAGTTGAATTTATTTATGAAAAAGGAAAATTTTATTTTCTTGAAATGAACACAAGGGTTCAAGTTGAACATCCAGTGACTGAAGTTCAAACAGGAATTGACATAGTTAAAGAGCAATTATGGATAGCTTTTACTGGAGATACTGCACTTAAACAAAGTGATATTAATCCAAGAGGACATACCATTGAATGTAGAATCAATGCCGAAAACCCTGCACTTGATTTTCAACCAAGTCCTGGAACAATAAGTGTTTGTCATCAACCATCTGGATTTAGAACAAGAGTTGATGGTTCAATATTTCAGGGATGTAAAGTTACACCCTTTTATGACAGTTTAATTGCCAAAGTAATTTGTAAGGGCAGAAATAGAACTGAAGCTATACAACGAACGTTAAGATCTTTAGACGAATTTGTTTTAGAGGGTATAACAACTACAATTGATTTACATAAAAAAATATTAAATCATAAAAAATTTATTTCTTCAGATTTTGATACAAATTGGCTAGGTAAAGAAAAGTTTTTTTAAACATTTCTGCAATTTAATAATTGCAGATCATAAATTGCATGGTCAAATGGTGTTAAACTTGGACTTGATGCAAATGTCCAGCCATTAAAAATAAATACCTTATCATTTTCATTTTTTGTTAAATCTTTTACTTGCATGTAAGCTACACTATCAACTTTATTGTTTATTTTTACTTTTCCACACTTAAGAATTTTAATTTCTAATGGACCGAATTTTTTACTTTCATTTAAATTTACGACTAATTCAGATGATTTTGCTGTAATTTTATCTAAACCAATCAAGATTGCTTGTGATGATTTTAAGTTTTTTATATCTTTTTTTTCTTTAAGATTATTATCAGAAGGAACTTTTTCACTTTCTTCGTTAGTTTCTTCAAAACTTGGTTTAATTTTTTCAACATTTATTAATGGAGTAGTTATAATCTTTTCATCTGCAATAAGAATGCTGAAATAAAAATTAAAAAAAAATAAAAATAAAATAGCTTTATTTCCAAGTTTCATATTTTTTTTTAATTTCGTTTTTTCTAATTTTTACCGGTTTAAAACTGTCTTTTGTGCCAGTTTGATTCTGTAAGTGATTTTTTTGCCATGAATACTTAATTTCTTTTTTATCTGGAATTTTGTCAACTGTGTGATGAATCCAAAGATACCAATCAGATGTAATTTTTGTTGCTTCGATTTTATTAGAATAAACTACCCATCTTTCATTTTTTTTACTCCTATAATATCTATTACCAAATTCGTCAGAGCCAACGTATTTTCCAAAAAATAAAGTTTTGAGAAATGTCCCAAATGTTTGTCTGTTCCACCATGTAAATAATATTTTAAAACTCATATTAGAAATTTTAAATCCACACAATTTTAAATTGTATCATTAAGTAATAGACACCTTATACAATTAATATATACCTAAATAAAGAGATTCCATAAATTTTATGAAAAAATATGTCGTTGAAACCTTCTATACCTGTACTTTTAAAACAGTTCATACGTTAAACACTTTAGATGATAAAGAATTATCAAAAATTGATCATCGAACTGACGGGGATGTAGAAGTTATTGATGTAAAACTTAATAATAGAAAAACTAAAAAAATTGGTGGAAAGAAAGAAGATAAATCATCTAGACCTGACTTGCAAAAAATTTTACCCAAGAATATTGAAAACAAAACTAAAAATATTAGTAGTAACTCACAAAGTTCTGTAGATCTCAAAGTAAAAAATAATTCAAGATTTAAAATGCCCGATCGAAGAAAAGGGTATATTCAAAAAGCACAAATTGGAGATCATAAGGTTTATCTCCATACTGGTGAATATGACGATGGTAAAATAGGAGAAATATTCATTGATACAAATAAAGAAGGTGAACTTGTTAAAGCAATGATGAATAATTTTGCAATAGCAATTTCATTAGGATTGCAATACGGAGTTCCACTTGAAGAATATGTAGATGCATTTATTGATACAAAATTTGAACCTTCTGGTAACGTAATTGGGAATGATAGAATACTTAGTGCCTCTTCTATTTTAGATTATGTATTTAGAGAACTTGCAATATCATACTTAGGCAAAGAGGAATTGGCTCATACACCATCAATAGCTAGCACCAAAAATCTTGGGACAGACGAAGGAGATGATAAATTTCTTAAGATAGTAAAAAATATCACTTCAAAAGGATTTGTCAGAAGCAAATACGAGGAAAAATTAGTCGATCTTTCTGATGTAAGAATTAACCTCAAAACAAAAAACTAATTTTTTTTAATATCCTTTTTAATACTGAGTTCTTTTAATTGATTTTCATTAATTTCTGACGGAGCTTTCATCATTAAATCTTGCGCATTTTGATTCATTGGAAAAAGAGTAACTTCCCTAATATTTTCTTTACCTGCAAGCAACATTACAATTCTATCAATACCAGGAGCTATACCACCATGAGGCGGGGCTCCGTAATTAAAAGCATTTATCATACCGCTAAATTTATCATTCACATCTTTTTCATTGTATCCAGCTACAGCAAATAATTTATACATCAATTCTGGAATATGATTTCTTATGGCTCCAGAAGATAGCTCGATTCCGTTACAAACAATATCATATTGATAAGCTTTAATATCTAAAGGTTTATTAAAATCCAACTCTTCAATTTTTCCCTGAGGCATTGAAAACGGATTGTGACTAAATACAATTTTTTTAGAATTTTCATCAAATTCATACATTGGGTAATCTACAATCCAGCAAAAGGCGAATTGATCTTTATTAATTATATCCAGATCTTTTGCAATTTTATCTCTTGCTAAAGATAGAATTTTTTCAATTTCTCTTTCCTTTCCGCAGGCAAAAAATATACTATCACCTATTTCTGCTTTACATTTTTTCATAATTTCTTTGAGTGACTCTTCACTGAAAAATTTTCCAACTGGTCCTTTACCTTTAATTTCTTTATCTTTTTCTAAGGTAAAATATGCCAAACCTGACGCACCCTGTTCTTTTGCCCACTTATCTATATTGTCAAAAAAACTTCTTGGTTTATCTTTTGTATTTTTTGTTATTATTGCTCTTACAACAGAGCCTTTTTTTACTAATTTTTTGAATAAATCAAATTTTACATCATCTCGACTGAATAAATATGAAAGTTCTTGAATAATTAGTGGGTTTCGTAAATCTGGTTTATCAGTACCAAATTTTTTCATTGCATCATGATAGGTAATTCTAGGGAATTTTTCATTTTGTATTTTTTTTGAAGAAAATTTTTTAAATAAACTTACCATTAATTTCTCTACAACATTAAAGACATCTTCCTGTTCGACAAATGACATTTCTAAATCTAATTGATAGAATTCACCAGGGCTTCTGTCAGCTCTTGCATCTTCGTCTCTAAAACATGGTGCTATTTGAAAATATTTATCAAAACCAGAAACCATAATTAATTGTTTAAATTGTTGAGGAGCTTGAGGTAATGCATAAAATTTTCCAGGATTTAATCTACTAGGAACAAGAAAATCTCTAGCACCCTCAGGGCTTGAAGATGTAAGGATAGGAGTTTGATATTCTAAAAAACCTAGTTTGAGCATTTCCGATCTTATGAATGAAATTATTTTTGATCTTAAAATAATATTTTTATGCATTTCATCTCTTCTTAAATCCAAAAATCTATATTTTAATCTAATGTCTTCTGGATAATTCTGTTCACCAAAGACAGGCATTGGTAATTCCTTTGCATTAGATAAAACTTCTACAGATTCAATTGAAACCTCAATCTTTCCAGTTTTTAAATCTTGATTTTCTGTATTATTTGATCTTTTTAAAACCTTTCCTTTTATTTTTAAGACGGACTCTGGTTTTGTTTTCTCTAATAATGGAAAAAAATTATTATTATTTTCAATCACACATTGGGTCATTCCATAGTGATCTCTTAAATCTATAAATAATAAATTTCCATGATCTCTTTTTCTGTGAAGCCATCCTGAGATATAAACTTTTTTATCAATATCTTTCTCACTTAATTCTGAGCAATTATGAGTTCTGTATTTATTCATTGATCCAATACTTTTTTTATTAGATTAATATTGATAGATTTTCCAGTAGATAAAGACAATTCATCTAATTCTTTTAGAAATTCAAACATTTTTTTATAAGATCTTTCCACATTGTTGATTATATAATCAGAAATTTTTGGATTAATACTAATTTGATTATCAGACAATGTTTTCGATATAATTACTTTTAATAAATCGTCAGTTGGTAATTCTATACCAATATGAACAAAACTATTAATACGTGATTGGAGATCTTTAGTTTTGAATTTTAAATTTTTTATTGAGGAGATAGAGTTAATCAAAATATAGTTCTCTAATTGTCTTGATTGATTTAGTAAAGAATATAATAATTTTTCATCGATATTGTTTTCATACTCATCTATAATAAGACAATCAAGATTGTTAAGCTCCTGTATTACCTCGTCTTTAAGATTTTTTGCATCAACCAATTTAATCCTACTTATTTTTCTTTCTAGTACATTTGCCAAATGAGTTTTTCCTGAACCAGAGTCACCAAAAATATTTAACCATTTTCCCGGCCAAGTTGGCCACTCTTCGATTAATTTGTAAGCAGAAAAGTTATTGCTAGAGACAAAAAAATCTTGTTCATAGTATTTTTTTGCAAAAGGAAATTTGAAAATCAGCTGATTCATCTTTTATAATGTCTTTATAATCCATTGATCATTAGTTAATTGTAAATTAATTCGTTCATTTTGTAGCTGGCCAATAATTTTTTCTAATTTTCCTAGGTATTTAATTCTTAAAAACATATGGTCTTTATTAAACTGTTGAACACTAACATTCTCAATTAGATCAATTTTTTTAATTCTTTTCTTTAATTCTACTAAAGAACTTTTTTTGTTTAAGTCTAATTTTACATTTAAAAAGGATGGAGTTCTTATATCAATTAAATTTTCTGATTTAACTAAATTTGTTAATTCTTTTTTTGTCTCTTCAATTATAGTCTTATAATGTTTTTCCTCATTTTTATCTTTTCTTTTGAGATTTAGACCTCTTGATATATTTTTACCCTGAATTTTTGATTTAATATATATTTTAATATTATCTTTATTTACATCCTCAATTAAAACAAGTGCTAAGTTTTTGTTTAAATATTCCTTAAATATATTTTCAATTTTCAAATTAATTAGATTTTTTTTATTATTATTTATATTTTGAATAATTTCTATATTCTCAATAGGAAGAATAAATTCTAATAGGTCATTTTGAAATATTTTATTCCAATTGTCATAAAAAAAATTGTTATTGAAAACAAAAATTTCATCATTTTTTATAAGTAAAGGTATAATGAAAAGTTCTTTATCTATTATTTCAGAATAAAGGATTGCTTTTTTAAAAAATAAATCATGTATTTTGCTTTTGTCAAAAGTAATGCTAAAATTTAATAATTCTTTATTTTCTTTTTTTTCTACTTCATTAGTGACCTGGTAATAAGTAACCAATTTCTTAATTTCTAAAAAATCTAAAGCAGAAAGTTTTTTTTTGTCATCTTCCAACAATATTCTTGTTGTCAATTGTTCAAATCCGATTTTAATTGCCTTATTTGCTAAAGCATTATTTGTAATTTTTTCTTTTTTTTCCAACAAAATATTATTAACATTAAATAAGTTATTCTCAGATAAAAGAGTTTCAGTTTTAAAAAAAACAATTAAAATGAAAATTATTTGTTTGTAAAATTTCATATTAAATTAATTATCAATATATAAATGAAAAAAAGTAAAAATAGTTATAAAAAAAGTGGTGTTAATATTTCGTTAGCAAATAAGTTAGTAAATCATATATCTAAACTAGCAAAAAAAAGTGTCCAAAAAACGAAGAGCACATCTAAAAAAGATGTTATTGGAGGCTTTGGTTCATTATTCGATATAAGCAATCTTAAAATTAAAGATCCCGTGATTGTTTCCTGCACAGATGGGGTTGGTACTAAAGTTGAATTGGCAAATAAATTTAAAAAATTTGATACTATTGGTATAGATTTAGTTGCTATGTGCGTGAATGATTTAATTGTTCAAGGAGCGAGGCCGTTATTTTTTTTAGATTATATTGCTGTAGGTAAATTAAATTTATCTAAAACTAAAAAAATTTTAAAAGGTATTTTCGAAGGATGTAAAATTTCAAATTGTAAATTGATTGGAGGTGAAACAGCGGAGATGCCAGGTACTTATTCTAAAGAGAAATTTGACTTAGCTGGCTTTAGCGTTGGAATAATTTCAAAAAGAAAAATTTTAGATAAAAAAAAAGTAAAAAAGAATGATGTAATTTTGGCAATACCCTCAAGTGGAATTCATTCTAATGGTTATTCTCTTGTTAGGTCAATTTTAAAAAGAAATAAATTACCACAATATTTAAAAAAAGAAATTCTTAAGCCAACAAAAATTTATTCCAATGAAATTTTAAAATTGACGAAAAAAAATCTTATAAATTCAGCTGCTCATATTACTGGTGGAGGTTTAATAGAAAACTTGTTGAGGTCAATCCCAAGCAACCTCTCTTTAAATATAGATTTGTCAAAAATTAAAACAACAAAGATATTTAAATGGTTAAAAAGTAAAAATATTTCAGATAAAGAAATGATAAGAACTTTTAATTGTGGAGTGGGATTTTGCTTAATAGTACCAAAAAAGAATATTTTAAAGATTAAAAAAATATTCTCAAAAAAATTTATGCCCTATGAAATTGGTTTTATTTCTAATGATAAAGAAAAGATAAAGTTATCAAAGTCGTTAAGATGGTAAAAAGAAAAACATGTGTTTTTATTTCAGGAAGAGGATCAAATCTTAAAAATCTTATATTCCATTCAAGAGATAACAATTTCCCTATAAAAATCAGTTTAATCATATCTAATGATAAAAATGCTTATGGTATTAATTATGCTAAAAAATTTCAAATTCCGTTTATTATAATCAATACAAAACTTAGAAATTGTGAAAATAAAATTCTATTAAATTTGAAAAAATATAAAATCACTTTTATTTGTCTTGCTGGGTATATGAAAATTATTTCAAGTAGTTTAATAAAAAAATTTAATAAAAGAATTATAAATATACATCCTTCGCTACTTCCAAAATTTAAGGGCTTAAATACTTTTTCAAGGATGTTAAAAAATAAAGAGAAAAAGGCTGGTTGTACAGTCCATTATGTAAATGAGAAATTAGATAGTGGCATCACGATTACTCGAAAATCCTTCTTTATAGACTCAAAGGACAATGAACTTCTTTTAAAAAAAAAAACTCAAATCCTTGAATATCAAGCATTTCCTGAGGCTATAATAAAAATTTTTAGAAATAATTAATTTTTAAAAAAAAATTCAATTTCTTTTTTAGCATTTTCAGTTGAGTCTGAGCCGTGCACTGAATTTTTATCAATTGAGATACCATACAATTTTCTTATAGTTTTTTCCTCTGCTTCTTTTGGATTAGTGGCACCCATCAATTTTCTGTTAGCCAAAACAGCATTTTGACCCTCTAAAATCATTACTACTATTGGCCCTGAGGATAAATATGCACATAGATCGTTATAAAAAGGTTTAGACTGATGAACTTTATAAAACTCAGATGCTTCATCTTTAGTAATATGAATTTTTTTACTCTCTTTTATATTTAAATTGTTGTTAGTAAAAATTTTTTTAATTTCATCTGTCAAGTTTCTTTCTACTGCATCTGGTTTTATAATTGATAAAGTTTGCTCGATGTTATTCATAATTCTCCTCAATTAGTTGATTTAATAACCTCACACCAAATCCTGTTGCGCCTCCTGAATTTAAGGCGCCTCCATATTTTGAAAATGCCATTCCAGCAATGTCTAAATGAGCCCATGGCGTTTTATTTAAAATAAATCTTTGTAAAAATTGTGCAGCGGTTGTTGATCCTGCGCCACCAACGTAGTTTATATTTTGCATGTCAGCGTTTTTTGAATTCATAAGTTTATCATAATTTTTATGTAAAGGCATTCTCCAAAGTTTTTCTTCAACTTTTTCACCTGCATTTAAAATTTGTTTTGATAGTTTATCATCATTAGAAAAAAGGCCGGCATATTCAGAGCCTAGACAAACAATTATAGCTCCAGTTAGAGTAGCTAAATCTACAATAAATTTTGGTTTAAATTTTTTTTCGGTAAAACTTAATGCATCAGCCAAAACTAATCTCCCTTCAGCATCTGTATTTAAAACTTCTATGGTTTTACCGCTATAAGATTTTACAATATCCCCTGGTCTTTGTGCTACTCCGCTTACCATATTTTCTACAAGACCAACAACACCTACAGCATTAACTTTTGCTTTTCTTAAAGCTAAACTTTTCATCAAGCCGACGACTGCAGCTGAACCAGCCATGTCATACGTCATGTCCTCCATAAATCTTGCAGGTTTTAATGAATAACCACCTGTATCAAATGTGACTCCTTTTCCAACGAAGGCCAAAGGCTTTGAATTATTTTTAGCGCCGTTCCATTCCATGGTGACAAGATATGAGCCTCTTATACTTCCCATGCCCACACCAAGTAATGCGTGCATGCCTAATTTTTTTAATTTATTTTTATCGTAAATTTTTACTTTTAAACCATCTCTTCTTAATGAGTTTAATCTTTTAGCGTATTCATCAGGATGCAAAATATTCCCTGGTTCAGAAACTAAATCTCTTGCATAAAAAGTTCCTTCCTCTAAAGCTTTAAATTTTAACTGATTTTTTATATTAGGTATATTTTTATTTCCTGAAATATTTATTAATATTTTTCTTGTCTCATTTTTTGATTTATATTTTTTGAATTCATATGATTTTAGTTTTACTCCATGAAGAAAATGTCCAACAAAGTTTTCAAGTTTCATGTTAATGCTATCGGACATTAAAAAATATTCTGCATTTTTTCCATAATTTACTCTTCCGTAAAACTCAGCTCCTAAAGATTCAATATCAGCGCTCTTGCAATCTTTATTGATAGAAATTAAAACTATTTTTCTTTTAGAGTTTAATTCAAAAACGAATATCTTCTTTTTTAAATCACTATTTTTTAATAAATCGTTAATGTAAGAATTCTCTTTATTTGTTATGTAGGATTTTAGATTTTTTAAATTGAATTTTTCATCTACAAATAAAACAGTGTTTACTTTGAGTTTATTGTAAGACTTTTTAGAATAATTAATTTTTATAGACATTTAATACAATTTTATTAAGTTGTTTGGTATATATGTTCAATTATCAAAGATTTCAACGGTAAATTTATCACTATTCACTCTTAAGTTGAATTTATCTTCTGGATGAATTATTTATATACAAGATATAGAAATGCTTCAAAACAAAATTTATCACAACTTTTTTTTAGAAATATTTAAGACATTTTTTGTCATTTTATTTGGACTGTCTTTAATAGCTTTAACCGTAAGAGCTGTCAGTTTTTTAGACTTGATAGTAGAAAATGGTTATTCAGTTTCAAATTATTTTAAATACTCTTTTTTAAATTTATTTGGTATTACTCCAAAATTCTTCCCATTAGCATTTTTATTGACAATAACTATTTTTATTACAAAACATCTACAAGACAGTGAGTTTATAATTTTATGGACTTCAGGAGTTAAAAAAATTCAAATAGTTAATTTATTATTCTTTATTTCGCTTTTGATTTTACTAATTTATTTAATCCTAGCAATTATAATTACACCTTATTTTTTAAACAAATCTAGATTACTTTTAAGCAATGACAACGTTAGCTCATTTTTGCCAACAATTAAACGACAACAATTTAGTGATACATTCAAAAATTTCACTTTTTTTGTAGAAAATAAAAAAAACAATCAGATTGAAAATATTTTTTTATTTGATGAGGGAAATAAATTAAAAAGTTTTACATCAAACAATACAAACAAAACTAATACAACTATTTTAGCAAAAAAAGGTATAGTAAAAGATAAAAAAGTACTTCTATTCAATGGTCAAATTATTACTTCAAAAAAAAATAACACACAGAATGAAATAATAACATTTGAACAAATAAATATAGATTTAAGTGATTTAAATTCTGCAACAATAAAAAAACCAAAACTGCAGGAGACTTCAACTTTAAAACTTCTGAATTGTTTTATTAAAAAAACTTTTGCTAATCAAATTTGTGAAAATAAATTAAAAGAAGAGATTACTTCAGTCCTAAATAGGAGAATTTTTTTACCTTTATATATTCCTGTATTAGCTTTAATTTGCTCTCTTCAATTAATCAAATCTCAAAGACGTTATCTGAATAAATTTAGTATTTTTTTTTATAGTTTTGCCTTAGTTTTATTTGCTGAGTTAACAGTAAGATTAACTGGGGTAAATATGTTAATAAGAATTTTATTTATGATTTTACCATTTATCTTATCTTTTTTGTTTTACAGTTTTTTATTAATAAAATTTTCAAAAGAAACGCAATATAAATGAATAAAGTAATTTTAAAATATCTATTACAAAATTTCTTGAAAAATTTTTTAATATTTGTTGCTATATTTTATTGTTTTGGAATTTTACTTAATTTATTTGAAGAGGTAGAATTTTTTAAAAACATAGAAACTAGTTTTTTTACTCCTTTAATACTTACAAGTCTTATTATTCCCAGTTTGATTGTAAAGATTTTGCCTTTTATAATTTTTGTTTCTAGTATGGTTTACATGCTTAGGCTTAGAAATAGTAAAGATTTATTAACTTTAAAAGTTTTTGGCTATTCTAACCTTAAAATTTTTTTTATATTAGCTTTTACTTCATTCATACTAGGCTGGTTAACTTTATTTGTGATAAATCCAATAACTTCCTCGATGACTAAATATTATGAGACCACTAAATCTAATTATTCTAGAGACATAGATCATTTAATTCTATTTAATAAAAATGGATTGTGGATTAAAGAAAATTTAAAATCTAAGCAAAGAATAATCTCAGCGACAAAGCCTGAAAAAAATAATTTATTGAATATAGTTATTTACCATCTAGATAATAACTCTTCCCTTTTAGAAAAAATAGTTGCTAAAAAAGCTAAAATAATAACTAAAGAATGGGAATTACAAGATGTAATTATTTTCAAATTTAAAGAAAATGTGGTCGTCGAATCTAGGAAAAAAAAACATACAATAAATTCTAATTATGATTATGAAAAAATAAATAACTTGTTTAAAAATTTTGACACATTGTCTTTTCTAGATTTACTAACTAATTACAACAAATTAATTGAAAATGGCTATAATAGCTCATTTTTAAAACAAAGCTTACATACTATGCTCTCATTACCCTTTTTTTTATTTTTAATGACTGCTTTAGCTGCCGTTCTTACAATGAATACTCTAAGAAAATCAGAAAATTTTAAATTCATTATTGTTGGCTTAATTTCAAGTATTGCTATTTTTTACTTTAAAGATTTATCACTAGCTTTAGGTCAAACAGATAAAATTCCAATAATTTTATCAATTTGGGCTCCAATATTAACTTTGAGTTTTTTAATTTTTATAGGAGTTTTACAAATTAATGAGAAGTAAGATTTTTATAATTATTTTTTCAATTTTTATTTTTGAAACTGCAGTTTCTGACGAACTTTTTATTGAAGCAGAAAATATAACAATCGATAAAAAAAATAATTTTACAATTTTTCAGGATAATGTTCTTGCTAAAACTAAAGAAAATTATCAAATAAAAAGTCAATATGCTGAATTTAATAGAGAAATTAAAAATTTGATTTTAAAAAATAAAGTTATAGGTATTGACAATAAAAATAATACAATTGAAACAAATTTTGCAGAGTATAACGAAATATCAAGAATATTTAATACCAAAGGTTCCACAAAAGTAGTAACGAGTGAAAAATACACAATCGAAGGGGAAGATATTGTTTTTAACAATTATAAAAAAATAATTTCCTCATCAAAGAAAGCATTAATTACTGATAATGAAAATAACAAAATATTTTTGAGTAATTTTGAATATCAAATTGAGAAAAATATTTTCAAATCATTAGGTTACGTAAAAATACTGGACAAAAATCAAAATTTATATGAATTTAATCAAATTTACATAGACACAAAAAAGAAAGAAATCTTAGGTTCAGATGCAAAATTTTTTATTAATCAAAATGATTTTAAAATAGATGAGAGAAACAAACCACGAATATTCTCAAATACATCCAAAATAAGTGAGAATAAAAGTGTCTTTAAAAAAAGTGTCTTTACTTTATGTAATTACAGAGAAAATGATAAATGCCCTCCATGGTCCATTCAGTCAAATGAAATGTTGCATGATAATAAAAAAAAAACAATTTATTATAAAAATGCAGTTATAAAAATATACGATATTCCAATTTTTTATATACCTAAGTTATCTCACCCTGATCCATCTGTAGATAGAAGATCTGGTTTTTTAGTCCCATCTTTTGAAGACACTAAAAATTTAGGTGCGGGTATTACTGTTCCTTATTTTTTTGCTTTACAGTCTGACAAAAATTTTACTCTAACAAACAAATTTTATGCGTCTGAAAATCCTCTTTTTAATGGTGAATATCATCAAGTTTTTAAAGATTCAAATCTTTTAGTGGATTTTGGTTACACGGAAGGATTTAAAAAAACAAATTCTAAAAAAAAGTCAGGTAATAAATCACACTTTTTTTCAAGTTTTACCAAGAATTTAAATTTTAATGATGGGGGGAAGGGATTTTTAAATGTTAAGACACAGGAGGTATCAAATGATAAATATTTAAAATTGTATAAATTAAAGTCTGATTTAATTGATTATAATAAACAAACGTTGGAAAACTCCATTGATTACTCATTTGAAAATGATGATTTATTTTTTGGTTTTAATACTAGCATATATGAAACGCTTAAAGAAGATTATGATGACAAATATGAGTACATCTACCCAGACCTTACAATTAATAAAAATTTAATTAATAATAATATTTTTGGATCTTTAGATCTGCAAACAAATTTGAAAGTAAGAAAATATGAAACAAATAAGTTTACAAATTTTTTAATTAATGATTTTAGTTGGAATAATACACTCAAAAATGACTCGATATTTAAAAATAAACTAATAGGAAATTTAAAAAATATTAATTATGAGACAAAGAATGTTGATGAATTCAAGAAAGATACAACTAATGAGTTATTTGGAGCCCTTGGATATTTAACTCAATTACATTTAAAAAAGGAAAATAATTTAGCGTCTCATTTATTAAAACCTAAGTTTTTTTTAAGGTATGCACCAGGCAGCATGCGTAAAGAAATAGACGGGAATAGAATAACTCCACTTACAGCTTTCAGTATGGATAGATTGGATAATATAAATAATTTTGAGACGGGATTGAGTGCAACAATTGGGTTTGATTACGAAATAAATGAAAATAATAAGAACTTTGATTTCTCTGTTGCTCAAATAATTAGTGAAAATGAAAATAAAAGAATGGCATCCAAAACTAGTTTAGATGAAAAACTTTCAGATCTTGTTGGTAGTTCAAAAATTGAGATAAATGAAAAAATGGATTTTATCTACAATTTTTCTTTAGATCAAAATTATAAAGATTTTAACTATAATGAATTTAATTCTAATTTTAATTTTGATCCAATGAAAATAGGATTTGGATATATTTTGGAGAATAATCATATTGGCGATCAGGAGTACTTTAAAACTAAAATCGATTATACAAGTAATAATAGTCTCTTATCATTTGAAACTAAAAGAAATCTAGTTTCAGACTCTTCAGAGTTTTATAATTTAAGTTATGAATATATGAATGATTGTTTGAGAGCCGGTCTAGTTTATAGAAGAGAATTTTACAATGATTCTGAATTGGAACCAGAGAATTCATTAATGTTCAAAATTACTTTAACACCCTTTGGGAGCATTAGCTCTCCATCAGTAAGTAGATGAGATTAAAAATTATACTCTTTTTCATATTTTTTCTTTCATTCAATACAAAATCCTTTGGTGAAATAAATAATATAATTTCTTTAAAAATTGGGAATAAGATAATTACAAACTACGAAGTTAAAAATAAAATCCTAACTACTTTGGTACTTTCAAACCAGATAATAAATCAAAAAAATATAGATAGACTTAAAGGCCAATCATTAGACTCTTTGATCGAAAAAAAAGTTAAAGAAATTGAATTAGAAAAACATCAATTAAAAATAGATGAAACAAGAGTATTAAATTATCTGAATTCAATATCTTCAAATAATATTGAGGAATTAAAAAAAACATTTAAAGAAAATAATATTAGTTTTTCGTTATTTAAAGAGGAAATTGAGATACAGTTTAAGTGGCAACAATTCATATTGAATACTTATGCTAACCAAGTAAAAGTAAATGAAAACATTATAGATAAAGAAATTAAAGAAATTTTAAGCCAACAAAAGAGTGTTTTGCAACTAAAACTTTCAGAAATTGAATTTTCAATTAACAATGATAGCACCGATAAAGAAAAAATTAACGAAATTATTAATCTAATAAATGAAATTGGATTTGAAAACGTCGCCCTTAAGTTCAGTATTTCCCCATCTGCTAGTGCTAAGGGAGATTTAGGCTGGGTAAATTACAACTCACTTGCTAATAAAATTAGTCAAGTTTTAAAAGATTTAAATGAAGGAGATATAAGTAAACCAATTATTAATTCTGGCTCTGCTACAATTTTAAAAGTTAAAAAGAAAAGAAAATCTGATATTGAAAATTTAAACA
>CACKNV010000002.1 GCA_902601705.1 uncultured Pelagibacteraceae bacterium
TAGGCATTATTGCTTCGCAAGCATCTTTTTCTGTAAGTTCAATTTCTTTTGGCGTTCCTGATCTTATATCTCTTCCTTTCATCAAAAATGTATTGTTTGAAGAAGGAATTGCTGTTCCTATTTCTTTTTTTATCTTTTCAGCCGTGGAGTCTCCTATCATTAGATTCATTTTTTTTCTCATGTAAGCAATGATTGATCCATCTAATGCATCTCCAGCAACTCTTAATGATTTTGAATAAACTACACCACCTAAAGACATTACGGCTATCTCAGTAGTACCACCTCCTATATCCACAACCATTGACCCTGTTGCTTCTGATATTGGTAAACCAGCTCCGATTGCTGCAGCAATTGGTTCTTCAATTAATTGTACTTTTCTTGCTCCCGCAGCCAAGGCTGAATCTTGTATAGCTTTTCTCTCCACTGGAGTAGATCCAGTTGGTACACAAATTAAAATTCTAGGGTTTGCAAATGCATTCTTTTTATGCACTTTTTTGATAAAGTGTTTAATCATTTCCTCAGTGACTACGAAGTCTGCAATCACACCGTCTTTTAAAGGTCGAATAGCTGAAATATTACCAGGTGTTCTTCCTAACATTGTCTTTGCTTCGTCACCTACAGCTAAAACAGATTTTCTTCCACCATCCTCGATTACAGCAACAACTGATGGTTCATTTAACACTACACCTTGCTCTTTTAATACTACTAAAGTGTTAGCTGTTCCTAAGTCGATAGCCATATCTTGTGACCATAATGATGATAATCCAGTTAAACCTTTAAACATATTTTCCCCTTTTAGTTTTGAGCACTGATCGTTTGATCTGGTGCAGTTTTTGTTCTTTTAATAATTAATTTGTTTAGTGCATTCAAGTAAGCATTTGCAGATGCGACCAACGTATCAGTATCTGCTGCTTGACCTACAGTTGTTTTACCTTGTTCCTCGATTCTTACACTCACTGTTGCTTGAGCATCCGTTCCTTCAGTAACTGCATGAACATTATATAATAAAAGATTAACATCATGAGGATAAAGTTTTTTAATGCATTTAAATATTGCATCAACTGGGCCGTCTCCTATTTCAGAGGAGCTCTTAACGTCGCCATATACCTCTAATGTCATCTCTGCTTTTTGAGGTTCACCTGTTCCAGCATAAACTTTTAATGATTTTAATTTTATTACATTATCTTCTGTTACTAAACTATCATCAATGATTGCAGCTATATCCTCATCATAGACGTGTTTCTTTTTATCAGCTAAGATTTTAAATTTTCCAAAAGCTATATCAATAATATCATCTGTTACGTCCACGTATCCCATGTCAGATAATTTATCTCTAAAAGCATGTCGACCAGAGTGTTTTCCCATTACCAGTGAAGTTTTTTTAACTCCTACACTCTCTGGAGTCATAATTTCATAAGTGTTTCTATTTTTTAACATTCCGTCTTGATGAATACCCGACTCATGTGCAAAAGCGTTTTTACCAACTATTGCTTTATTAAACTGAACAGGAAAACCTGTTGCGTTTGAAACTACTTTAGATGCTTTACTCAAAAGTTTTGTATTAATATTAGTTGTGTAAGGCATTAAGTCATGTCTTGTTCTCATTGCCATAACAACTTCTTCAAGAGCAGCATTACCGGCTCTCTCACCAATACCATTTATTGTGCATTCAATTTGTCTAGCACCAGCCATAACTCCGGCTAATGAATTTGCAACCGCTAAGCCTAAGTCATTATGACAATGGGTAGAAATTATTGCTTTATCAATGTTTGGTACTTTATTTATTAAAGTCTCAATTATCTTTTTAAACTCTGATGGAACTGTATAACCAACTGTATCTGGAATGTTTATAGTTTTTGCTCCGCATTTAATTGCAAGCTCGACAGTCTTACACATATAATCCATATCTGTTCGTGTTCCATCTTCACAAGACCATTCAACATCATCAGTAAATTTTCTTGCGTAAGTTACGCTTTCTTTAATTGACCCTAAAACTTCCTCTGGAGTTTTGTTTAATTTATGTTTCATGTGTAGTGGGCTTGTAGAAATAAATGTATGTATTCTAAAATTTTTTGCATGTCTCAAAGCCTCATGACATGCATCAATATCTTTTTTTGTTGCACGCGCTAACCCTGCAGGAATAGATTTTTTTAAAGATTTACTAATTTCTGTCACAGCTTCGTAGTCTCCTGGTGAAGCTATTGGAAAACCTGCTTCGATGACATCAACGCCGAGTTCATCAAACACTCTTGAGATTTGTAATTTTTCTTCTAAACTCATTGATGCGCCTGGTGACTGTTCCCCATCACGCATTGTAGTATCGAAAATTATAATTCTATTTTTCTCACTCATACTTAAAACTTTTGTTAATTCAAAAGCCTCTCATAATACAATCAAAGATAGAATATGCAAATTATTATATAAAAAATAAAGCCCTTAAAGAGTCAGATTGGGTTAATTCTTGTCTTTATCGACTAATTTATTTTTACCAATCCAAGGCATCATTGCTCGAAGCTCTTTTCCTACTTTTTCAATCGGATGTTTTGCTAAATCTTCCCTCATTTTGAGGAAGTTTTTCTGACCTGATTTATGTTCATCCATCCATTGCTTAGTAAATTTACCAGATTGAATATCTTTAAGTACTTCTTTCATTTTCTCTTTAGTCTTACTATCAACAATTCTCTTACCTGAAACATACTCTCCATACTCAGCAGTGTTTGAAATAGAATAATTCATATTTGCAATTCCGCCTTCATATATTAAATCAACGATTAATTTTACCTCGTGTAGTGTTTCAAAATAAGCCATCTCTGGTGGGTAACCAGCTTCAGTTAGAGTTTCAAAACCATTTTTAATTAATTCAACTAAACCCCCGCAAAGAACTGTTTGTTCGCCAAATAAATCTGTCTCACATTCATCTTTAAAAGTAGTTTCTATAATTCCAGATTTACCTCCACCTATTGCAGATGCATATGATAAAGCTAAGTCTCTTGCTTTACCTGAGCTATCTTTGTGAACTGCCATTAAACATGGAACACCACCACCTTTTTGATATTCGCTTCTTACTGTATGGCCTGGTCCTTTAGGCGCAACCATAAATACGTCTAAATCTTTTCTTGCATTAATTAAATCAAAATGAATATTTAAACCGTGAGCAAAAGCCAAACTTGTTCCTTCTTTCATTCTTTGTTCAATATGATTTTTATAAATTTCCGATTGAAGTTCGTCCGGTGTTAACATCATAACAACGTCTGCCCAAGCTGCAGCATCTGATAATGACATAACCTTTAAACCTTCACTTTCAGCTTTTTTAACGCTTGATGATCCCTCTCTTAAAGCAACAACAACTTCTTTAACTCCGCTGTCTTTTAAATTAAGAGCGTGAGCATGTCCTTGGCTTCCGTAACCAAAAATTGCAATTTTTTTATTTTTGATTAAATTTACGTCTGCATCTTTTTCATAAAATGTTTTCATCTTATCTCCTATTGTGTAAAAACCTCATCGCCTTTTGTCATTGCAACTGCTCCTGTTCTAGAGACACTTAAAAGTCCTAAAGGTTTTAAGGTTGCAACTAATTTATCAATTTCTCTTCTTAAAGCAGTTACTTGAATAACAAAAGACTTTTTTGTTTTGTCCAAGATTATTCCGTCGTGTTTTTTACATAATTTCTTTGCTTTATCCAGTTTTTTTGTAACCCCAACTACTTTAAGTAAGGCAAGCTCCTTAAATAAAATTTTAGGATCATTTCTAGAAAAATTGGCAACTTTATGAACTGGAATTAATTTTCCAAGCTGAAGTTTTATCTGCTTAATTACTTCAGGAGTTCCTTTTGTAACAATTGTAATTCTTGATAAATGTTTTTTCTTATCAATTTCGGCTACTGCTAGAGACTCGATATTATAACCTCTTCCAGAAAATAATCCGATAACCCTGGCTAATACTCCAGCTTCATTATCTACCCAAACAACAATTATATGATGATCCTCTTTTCCAAATTTAGTTGGCTGACTATAAGCTGATTTTGGTTTTGGCATTAAACTAAAGTTTTTCCTTCATCAGAAACTTCTTCTTTTTCATCCTCTGGACCAAGAAGCATTTGATTATGGGGTTTTCCAGATGGTATCATTGGATAACAGTTCTCTACTTTGTCAACTACACAGTCAAAAATTACAGGTTTATCTGTATTGATCATTTCTTTTATCTTTTCATCAAGTTCATCGGGAGTTTTTGCTCTAATTCCTACCGCACCATAAGCCTCAGCTAACTTAACAAAATCTGGAAGAGCTTCTGTGTAACTTTCGGAGTAATTTTTATCGTGTAATAATTCTTGCCATTGACGTACCATTCCCATGTACTCATTGTTTAGTATAAAAATTTTAATAGGTAATCTATATTGTATTGCAGTCGACATTTCTTGAATATTCATTAAAATTGAAGCTTCTCCAGCAATATCTACTACTAGTTTTTTAGGATGAGCTATTTGAACACCAATAGCTGCAGGTAGACCATATCCCATAGTTCCAAGACCTCCGGAAGTCATCCATCTATTTGGCTTATTAAACTTATAATGTTGAGCAGCCCACATTTGATGCTGTCCAACTTCTGTTGTAATAAAAGTATCTTGGTCTTTAGTTAATTCATAAAGTCTTTGCACAGCATGCTGCGGTTTAATTGTTTCTTTGCTATTAATAAAATTTAAAGATTTTTTTTCTCTCCATTTATCAATTTGACTCCACCACTTTGCAGTTTTTTGTTTATTAGAAGTAATAAAGTTTTTATTTTTTTCTTTAAATCTTTTTATTACCGCATGTAATAATTCCGTAACATCACTTGTAATAGCTAAATCAACTTTTACATTTTTTCCTATTGAAGATGGATCAATATCAATATGAATTTTTTTTGATTTAGGAGAAAACTCATCAATTTTTCCTGTTATTCGATCATCAAACCTTGCTCCAATATTTATCATCAGATCACAATCGTGCATTGCATTATTGGCTTCATAAGTTCCATGCATTCCTAGCATTCCTAAAAATTGAGGATCATCTCCAGGATACGCGCCTAAACCTTGTAAAGTGGATGTAATAGGAAATCCAGTTAATGAAACTAATTCTCTTAGAAGTTCACTTGCTTTTGGACCTGAATTAATTACACCACCACCTGTATAAAAAATAGGTTTGGAAGATCTTTTTATCATCTCAATAAAATTATCTACTTCTTTTAAATTTATTTTATCAGAGAGGGCGCCATTTAATTTTTTTTCTAATTTATTTTTATTTATTTTATAAATCCCTCTATTAAATTGAATATCTTTTGGTATATCAACCAAAACCGGTCCGGGTCGACCTGTTGTTGCGATTTTAAAAGCTTGATTCATAATATCAGCCAAATCGTTTACATTTTTCACCAACCAATTATGTTTAGTACAAGGCCTTGTTATTCCTGTTGTATCACATTCTTGAAACGCATCAGTTCCAATTAAATGTGTTGGAACTTGTCCCGAAATACAAACTACAGGGATTGAGTCCATATAAGCATCTGTTAATGCAGTTACTGCATTTGTTGCACCGGGGCCTGATGTAACTAATAATACTCCTGGCTTACCGCTTGACCTAGCGTAACCCTCTGCAGCATGACCCGCACCTTGCTCGTGTCTTGCCAAAATATGTTTAATTTTTTTATGATTTTTTAATTCATCGTAAATTGGAAGCACTGCTCCACCAGGATAACCAAAAATGTACTCAACTTTTTGGTCCTCCAATGCTTTAAATACTATTTCTGCTCCACTGAATAATTTTGGCATTCATACAATCTAGCCTAGAAATACCAACCGTCAAGTTTTAGCTTGTAACTTTTAATGTTTTTTTCAAGAGAATAGAGAAATTTTTAGAATATACCTTGTTCCAATTCCTCATATGTCCTCGAGCCCATGTATTTTGTCTTTTAGCGTACTGCCTTGTCTTTATATTGATAAGTTCTTTACATTCGTCCAACGAGATATTGTCTTTAATTAATTGATTAATTTCTTGAACTCCTATCAATTTATTAGCTGATAGACTCTTATTCAGCCTAATTGAGTTGAATTTTTTAACCTCTTTTAGACAATTTTCTTTAAACATAAGTTCTGTTCTTTTTGAAATATTCGGAAGTAAATCCATCTTAGGGATATCAATAAAAACTTTTCTTAAATCAAATTCTAGAAAATCTGATTTCGTTTTTGCAAACCAATCAAATAAAGATTTTTTCGTTTTAAGTTTTACTTCATAGGCTCTTTGCATCCTTTGGGAGTCTTTTGGATTAATTCTATTTTTAACTTTAGGATCTAGCTCTAAAAGTTTTTCATAAAACTTTTTAGAGCCGATTTTCTCAAATAAAACTCTCACATTTTTTCTTGTTTTAATGTCTATTTCTGGAATTTTACTAATTCCTTTTGTAATAGTATTGAAATACAAACCAGTACCCCCAACAATAATTGGAATTTTTCTTTTCTTAAAACATAAATTTACTTTTTTTTTTACTTGTTTGAGCCAATCGCCTACTGAGAAATGTCTTTTAACCGAAATTATGCCATACAAGTGATGTTTAATTTTTTTTATTTCAGATCTTTTTGGCCTAGAAGACAAAATAGTAAATTCTTTATAAATTTGCATGCTATCTGCATTTATAATTTCTCCATTTATTTTTTTTGCTAGATAAAGAGCTAGTTTTGATTTTCCTGAAGCTGTAGGTCCCGCTAAAAGAATTATTTTTTTTGGCAAATTAATTTATCTTTACACCAAGGTATCTTCTTCGATTATTGTTATTAATGATAGTCAATAATAAAGTTTTTTCACCTTTTTTGAAAATACTATTCACAATATTATTTAGATCCGAAGAATTTTTTACTGATTTTTTTTGAACCTCAATAATTATGTCATTCACATTTAAAAGACTCACTAAAGGACTTCGATTTGAAATTTCGGTAATTACAACTCCTTTAATTTTTTTATTTAAGTTTCTTGTTGTGATATCCTCATCATTTAAATCTCGTACTGCAATTTTTAAACTTTGGATATCTATATCTTTTTTAACAATTTTTGGTTTTGTTTCTTTAAATTCTTCAGATGTTTCAAGTCTTCCTAGAATTAATCTTTTTGAAATTAGTTTTTTATTTCTCCAAATTTTAAGCTCTACACTTTTTCCTACTTCTGTACTTGCAACAACGTTCGGAAGTTTTTTCATTGTATTTATTTTTTTTCCATCAAATTCTAAAATAATATCACCTGCTTTAATTCCAGCTTTTTCTGCTGGACTATTTTGTCCTACACTTGCCACAAGAGCTCCCTCAGGTTTTTTAAGTTTTTCAACGTCTGCTATTTCTTTTGTTACTTCTTGAATTCTTACTCCTAACCATCCTCTTTTTGTTTCACCAAATTTTATTAATTGATCAATTACATTAGATGCAGCGTTGGCTGGAATTGCAAAACCAATTCCGATTGATCCTGATTGACCTGGAGCTATGATGGCAGTATTAACTCCGATTACTTCTCCTTTGAGATTAAATAGAGGACCGCCAGAATTTCCCTGGTTAATGGATGCATCAGTTTGAATAAAATCCTCATATCTTGTTAAACCAATTTGTCTATTTCTAGCTGATATAATTCCAGAGGTAACAGTACCTCCTAAACCAAAAGGATTACCGATGGCGACAACCCAGTCGCCCACTCTTGCTTTAGTAGAGTCACCGAACCTTACAGGTTTAAATTTATCTTTCGTCTTCATTTTCAAAACCGCAAGATCCATATAAGGGTCTGCTCCTATGACTTCTGCATTATATTCTTTATCACCAACTCGTATTAAAATATCTTCAGCATTTGCAATCACATGATTATTTGTAATTACGATACCATCCTCTTTAATTATAAAACCAGATCCTAAAGAAGACGCTTTTCTCTCCGTAGGTCTTTCAAAATCTTTAAACATTTCACCAAAAGGTGATCCTGGAGGAAACTGAAAAGGAAATTGGTTAGTTGTTGTTTTAACGGTTTGGGTAGTTGAAATATTGACCACTGATGGTATTAATTTTTCAGCTAAATCGGCAAAAGAGCTTGGAACAGCTTTTGCTTTTACTAATGAAAAATTCAAAACTATAAAAAAGAAAAATAATTTTTTTAAATAACTCATTTAATTTTTTATATACCAAATTATTAAAAACCCGATAATCAAAAAAAACAATCCAAACGATCTAAGTTTATTTTCTGGAGTATTCTTAATTATCTCGAGCATATTTTTGATTCTTGACGGGAAAATGGCAAGGAATAGACCTTCAATAAAAAAGAGTAATCCAACTGCTGTAATTAGCTCTTTCACTATATATTTGCTACTTATCTTTTTATATTTGGTTTAACGGACTTGCCAAAAAATTTAAAGAATTCGCTGTCCGGAGATAATACAAGTGAAGTTTCTCCGCCAATAAGAGCTTTTTCATAAGCTTGCATTGCTCTATAAAATGCAAAAAACTGAGGGTCTCTTCCAAATGCATTGGCGAAAATTTTATTTCTTTCTCCATCTCCCTCACCTTTCATAATTTCAGATTTTTTATTAGCCTGAGCTAAAATAACGGTCACATCTTTATCTGCTGTTGATCTAATTTTCTGAGCAATCTCTGCTCCTTGAGCTCTAAACTCCTTTGCTTCTCTCTCCCTTTCAGTTTGCATTCGTTTATAAATGGCTTCACTGTTTGCTGGAGGTAAATCGGCTCTTTTAATTCTAACATCTACAATTTGAATTCCAAAATTCTGTGCCTCCTCATTTACTTGAGATTGAATGATTTGCATTTGTCTTGCTCTATCAGTTGATAATAAAGTAGCTAATTCTTGTGTACCTAATACACCTCTTATTCTAGAGTTTATGATCGTAGAAAGTCTTGATCTTGCAACTCTTTCATTTCCAACTGAAATATAGAATTTTAATGGATCAACGATCTTAAATCTTGCAAAAGCATCAACAATTAGTCTTTTCTGGTCTGCAGCAATTACTTCTTCTGGATCATTGTCTAAGTTTAAAATTCTTTTGTCTAAATAAACTACGTTTTGAATAAATGGTAATTTGAAGTTTAATCCAGCTTTAGTTACAATTTTTTTAGGGTCACCAAATTGAAGAACTATTGCTTGGCTTATCTCTTGAACTACAAATAAAGATTGAAATACAACAACTGCTACTAAAATTATTGCTGGAATTATAAGTTTGATGCCTTTCATTAATTATTTACTCCTGATTTTTTTAATTCAGGCAGAGGCAAGTAAGGAACAACTCCTGATCCAGACTCTTTATCTATAATCACTTTATCGATATCAGCCAAAACTTTTTCCATAGTTTCTAAATACATTCTTTCTTGAGTTACTTGTTTTGCGTTTTTATATTCATTATATATTGCTAAAAATCTACTCGCTTCACCCTCGGCCTTTGCAACAACTTCTTTTTTATAAGCTTCAGCTTGTTGTAAAACTTGCTCGGCTTCACCTCGTGCTCTTGGAATTACATCGTTAGCATAAGCTTCAGCTTCGTTTTTTGATCTCTCTCTATCAGCTCGTGCTGCCTGCACATCTCTAAAAGCATCGATTACTTGTTCCGGCGGATCGGCTTGTTGAGTTTGAACCTGAGTGACTTGAATACCTGAGCCATACTCATCTAAAATTATCTGTGTGATATCTTGAACTTCTATTTCGATTTTCGATCTACCCTCTGTTAAAATATTTTGAATTCTATTTTTTGCTATAACTTCTCTCATAGCTGTTTCTGACGCTGCTTTAACAGTTTCTATTGGACTTTGAATATTAAATAAAAATTTTTGTGCGTCCTTGATTACCCAAAATACAGAATAATTTATATCTACAATATTTTCATCTCCGGTAAGCATTAAACTTTCTTCAGGAACATTTCCAACTCCAGAAGATCTTCCAGAATCACTTGCAGGTCTAAAACCTACATCAACTCTATTCACTTTTGTAACTTTAGGAGTTAATACTCTCTCGAATGGAGTTGGAAAGTGATAATGTAATCCTGGTTGAGTAGTGTTCACATATTTTCCAAATCTTAAAACTACCCCTTGCTCATCTGGTAAAACTCTGTAAAGACCGCTTGCTACATAAAGCAAAGCTAGGATTAACAATCCAATAATTATTGGACGTGAGCTCCCTGATTTTCCTCCAGAAAATTTATTAATCGTCTTCTGAAAGTTTTTAATTATATCGTCAAGATTTGGTGGATCTTGTCTTGAGCCTGATCCATTTCCACCTGGCATGCGTCCACCGCCACCTGGAGGGGGTGAACCCCAAGGAGATTGGTTTTTAAATATCTTGTCTTTGAAACTCATTACGCTTTATATAGTGACTTTTGCTCTAAAAACAAGTTATGTAAGAGCGTTATTATGTCTAAATCGATTATTATATTAAAAAGATGAGCCAAAAACCTCCTCCAAAACAATTTGTTAAAACTCCAATCAATGGTGCTAAGTCTGTTATCTTGGTTTCAAGTGCTAAAGGTGGAGTTGGTAAATCTACTTTAGCTATTAATCTTGCATTTTCTTTGCAAAATTTAGGATTAAAAATTGGTATTCTTGATGCTGACGTTTACGGTCCATCACTTCCAAAATTAATAAACTTGAATGAAAAACCAAAAAGTGAAGATGGAAAAGCTATGATACCGTTAGAAAAATATGGTGCACAATGTATGTCTATGGGTTTTTTAGTTGATGAACAAACTCCGATGATTTGGAGAGGTCCAATGGTAATCAGTGCAATCAAAACAATGACGCAAAAAGTTTTATGGAAAGATCGAGACGTGATCATAATTGATATGCCGCCAGGAACTGGGGACACACAATTAACATTTGCTCAAGAGGTAAAAGTTGACGGAGCAATTATTGTATCTACCCCTCAGGACTTAGCTTTAATGGATGTAAAAAGAGGTATTCAAATGTTCGATAAAACAGGTATTAAAATTTTAGGCTTAATAGATAATATGAGTTTTTTTAAAGGTGATGATGGCAAAGAGTATAAAATTTTTGGGGAAGGTGGTGTAGAAAAAACTGCAAAAGAATTTAATAAAGAATTTTTAGGTCATTTACCAATTCACCAAGATTTAAGAAGCTCTGCGGATAAAGGCGATCCTTTAACGCATTCTAATCCTGAACACGAAGTTTCAAAACTATTTTTAAACATAGCAAAAAAAATAAAATTAAATCTTAATTAATTTTATTTTTTTTCATAAATGTAGAAAAAAATATTATTATCGAAATCTAATTTATTTCTAGTATAAGTTAAGTGCCCAAAGTCTGGATATCTTATTAATTCCATAAATTTTTTATCAATATTATATTCTTTATTAATCAAAGATTTTTTACCATCGTTAAAGTTATTTCTAAAATACTCATGATTCATCGAAAAAAAATATTTCGAAGTTCTATGAATATGTTTGATGTAATTTCTAGCTGTTTCGGGGTTCATCTCACCTAAACTATTTTTATTAATAGCTAGATTAACAGTGTTATCCTGAATAGTTTCTATTTCCCATGGGGGAAGAAAAATTAAATCATATTCATTAAGAATATTATTATTAAAATTTCTTTCACCATAAAAAAGATTTTTTTTATTGGGAAAACTTTTAGATAGAAAGTAAGAGGCAAGTGTCAAAGTTTCAGGGATATCGAGATCAATATAAGTATAATTATTAATATTTTTTAATAAATAATAAGCTAATTTTCCATATCCACCACCAAGTTCTAGTATTTTATTTTTCTCACTTTTAAGGTTTAAGTAATTTGACAAAATTTTAGAATATATGTGATTTGTAAAACTGCCGATAACCATAAATTTATTATTAATTACTGCTCCAATCTGATTTCCATATTTAGGAATATCAAGATCGTCCAAGTCTTCGTTTTTGTCTTTATTAAAATACTTCCACAATTCAAACTGACCACCAAAAATTTCATTCGATAAAAATTTTTTTAGGAAAATATTTTTATTATATTTATTAATTAAGTCTTGATTCTCTACACCAAGATATTTTTCCCAATTTCCAAAGTTTTGAAGAAAAAATAAAAATTTTTCAACATCGTCATTTTTATATGCCTCCACTAAGAAACTAAAATCATTGTCTATTTGAGACTGCCAAAGAGATGAGGGTTTATAAACTACAGACTTTGCATCCTGTTCACTTTTAGTTAATTTGTAAGATTTAAATATCCTATTGGCTAACGGTAGATCTTTTTTATCAATCTTTTTTAATTTTGAAGTGTAAATTTTAATTTCATTATCATTAAATTTAAATAACAATAGGAAACCTTTTAGATAAGGGTAAAATTTTTTTTTTAAAGTTTTAATAAATCTTTTTTCTAAAATAATTCTTTTTAATTTTAGAAATAAGTTCATTTATACGATTTTATCTTCAAAAGAAAATGAGGTCATTAATTCATTCCATTCTCGTTTTGAAAGCCCTGAATTTTCAAAACTTATTTTTTCACCATTAACCATTTGTTGAATAATTTTCTTACCTTTGGCTGAAACATGAACAGCCCCTACTCTATAATCTAAAAATGCAGAATGGGTGATGGGAACCCACTTTTTTACAGTGTCCAACATTGTTTCAGCATAAACTCTTATTTCATACTGAGCGTGACTATCAGCTCTTAAAAATAAAAAATTAAGTAAATTTAATAAATCTGTTTTCCAATACCATTGTGTATAAGAATTTAAGGTAAGGTTCATTCTAGCAAGTTCCCTTGCAAGACCGGCTTTGCCTTCGTCTATTGTAGTACCATCAAATTTTTCGTTGAGCATTTTTTCGTAATTTTCGTAGGTTCTTGTAGCATCGTCTTTTAAAATTTTTAAAACTTCATCAGCTTGCTCTCCTGTAATTAAATCTCCTCTACCTTGTCTATTTGATGTAGATTGGGCTGAAAGTTGATCTTTTGAAGGAATATAAAATTCTTTATCAAGTATAGAATACCTAGCTGAATATTCATTTACATTCGCTGTTCTATGTCTAATCCATTGGCGCGCAATAAAAATTGGAAGTTTAACGTGATATTTTATTTCGCACATTTCAAATGGAGTTGAATGCCAGTGTCTCATTAAATATTTTATTAAACCTTCATCGGTTGAAACTTTTTTTGTTCCTTTGCCATAAGAAACTCTTGCAGATTGCACTATTGAACTATCATCCCCCATATAATCTACTACACGAACAAAACCGTGATCCAGAACTGGTAATGCTTCATAGAGAATTTTTTCCAATTCAGATGAAGTTACTCGTTTAGTAGAGTTTTTTTGAGCTTGTTGGTCTGCAATTTCTTGCTTTTGTTCTGGTGTTAGTTTCATTTTGAAATAATTTATTGAATCTCTGCATAAGAGTTTTATATTAATAGAGTTGGTTTTCCAACTATGACGATAAACGAATTTCGTAATAAACATTACGGACGTGGGGGCAGTACCCACCACCTCCACCATTTACAACTTATGGGGGTGAATTAGGATCGACGGGTGTCTAAAGGCTATTCTTTCGTACGAGACGGTTCCGACGTAACGGGCCAATTTACAAATGCTAACGAAAGTTATGCACTTGCAGCTTAATTAACTTTGTTAATTAAGTAACGGGGTCCGGGGCACCTGGCAACAGAACGCCCCTTACATATTTTCAATTGTCTTTGATTTTTACTGGTTTTGTTAGTTATGCAATCTAACAGGTCGTAGTGTAGTCGTAATTATTTGCAAAAAGTATATACAGTACTTTTTTCTAAAAGATCGACTAATTTATCATCATTCATTCCCAAACTCATAAAACTCGATGATGCTTTTATTTTATTTGAGTTTAAGAAGTTTTTTACTGCAGAAACTTTTATCCCAAAGTTTAAACCTTCAGTAATTTCTTTAGACATTCCTGAAACAGCAATAGCTACTAATTCTCCATCTTCATTTACAATAGGTCCTCCGCTATTACCTGGGTTAATTGGGATATCGTGCTGAATTTGAAAACTATTATCCTCAAAACCTTTTAGGGCACTAATTCTTCCATCGTTTATTTTTAAATCATCGCTTAAAAATTTTCCTAGAGGATAACCAGCTGCTGTAACTCTTTGTCTTTTTTTTGGTTCATCATTTGTGACTGAGATATAAGATTTAGGTCTTATGTCGGCTTTGAGTAATGCTAGATCTAAAGATTTGTCTGATGCAATTATTTTAACATCTATTTCTTTTTCTCCATAATTTATCTTCTGTTCTTTGCATCCATCTATTACGTGATGATTAGTGAGAAGATGTCCTTTATTGTTTATAAAAAAAGCTGTTCCACTTGATCCAGAGGCAGTTGATGTATCGCTTGAAGGAAATTCCTCACACATTTCTAATCCCTCTGATTGTTCATCAAGCGAGGTTAGTCCTCTTTTTCCCTCTCTTTTAAATTGTCTAGTAACTTTCCCTGTTTCAATTTCAATCAAAATAGTTTCAGTAGAGATTGAGAAATCATCTTGAGATAATTTTTTTGCTGTGACTAAACCAGCTGCAAAATTTACCATTCTAAAAGCCTCCTGAGTAATTGTTGTTAAATTTTTTACATGTTTTGGCAATAAACCATCTTTACGTAAATCATCATAACCTTTGTTAATTTTATCAACGTGTTCTTGAGAAAATTTTTGGGTGTAAGTAACTACTTTTGATACGGGATTCACCGTATAAGTTGACGCCAGATAACCAGGAACTTTTTTTGTCTTTTCTTCCCAGTTAGCGCTCTTATCTCCTCTAAATTTAGTCGTTTTTCCTTGGAAAGTTATAGTCTTACCTTTTGAAAGACATTTTTTAAATTCGTACACCTCAGCATAAACATTACCATTCCACAACAAACCCAGAACCACGATCGCTAAAAGTTTTTTCATTTAGATGCGTTGCAATTATCTAACTTCCAGCTTAAAGATTTATTGCTATAAACTCCTTCACCTAAAGTTTTCACACATGCCTGAACACTAGCATTCTGTTTGTTATATCTTTCGATAACTACATTCTTCTCTGCAGTATCTTCATATCCAAACACAGCAATTAAAATTAATACTACCAAAGCTATGCCGACCCACTTAAAAAGTTTTTTCATGTTCCACGACTCTAGCATAAATTTTGGTCGTAGCTAGGTCGTAATTTTCATTAAAGTTTTAGATTTTAAACAATTGCGAATGGCGTATAATAAGGAATAATGTTACAAAGTTCGGGGCACCTGGCAACAGAACGCCCCTTAACCTCTCTTAAAATTTTTATAAATTAATACGTAAATTAAAATATTAATAACTATCAGCGATATGCCAAGATAAATTTGAATTTCAGCAGTTAAGTCCTCAGGATAAATTATTGGAAAAAGATAATTATTGATAAAATCATTAGAATAAGTTGATAGCTCACCTTTATGTAAAAACCAATTTTCTAGATAAGTTAATGGGCAAACAGAATTAGTTAGTTCTATGTAAATTCCCCATAATAATGCTGGAAGGTGTATATAAATGATTTTTGGAAAAATAAAAAAAATAAGACCACCAAAAACAACAAATAAGATAAAAATTAAATGTACAATTAAAGTAAGATTTGCAAAAAATTCGTACATTCAATATATTAACTAAAACTATAGGCATCTGGCAACAGAACGCCCCCTTTTGATATTTAATCAAACCATTCTGAATATTTTTTTCTATTTTCTACTATAAACTCAGGTAACAAATCCTCATTTACTTTTGTAAGCTTAACTCTTACATCTTTGCCCCATCTTTTATTTAAATCTTTCTTATCCGCTTTATGATTATAATGAATATACCTATTTTTAATCATATTTTTTACATCATCTAAATTTATACCAGTAAGTTCAAATTCATCGTGATGCTCATCATTTATATGTTTTTTATATATTTCCTCTGGAGATTTAATTTCGGAGAAATGCCATCCACCATTTTGAACTATTTGCAGATCGATAAATTTTTCTTTTTTAAATAACGTATCCAACCTCCACCAAGAGTATTTTTTTGTTTTGATATTACGCAAATGAGTTATAGAAACTAAATCTTTTACTCGGCAAGCTTTTGATCCATACCATTCATTGTCAGAAAGACATAAATTAAACTTATAATAAAATAATCTTTGATTAAATATTACTATTTTTTTATTACATTTTTCTAAACTAAAATTTTTAAGGTTGGGAATTTCATCACTATCACTGTATATAACCCAATCCTCATTATTATTTTTCTTAACTTCTTCAAAAATTGCCTCTCTTTGATGAAAAATTCTTTTCTGTGCGTTAATTCTATAAATTAAATTTTTTGGACCATCTGCTAAATTTATTTCTTTTAAATCTTTTGGCTCATTATCAACAACAATATAATTGATTTTATTTTTAAATTTTTTAAATCTATTAATATCAAAGTTAAGCTCTTTTTTTCGTCCAGCGTGAGTGTATTTAGCTTCGCAGACTACGAACTCATCAACAAAATTATTTAATATATTCAGCCTTAGTTCGAACAATAAAGGTTCGTTAAAATATGTTATACAATCAATAGTTTTCATAATTGAAATTTGTTATATTAGGTCGTGAATTTCAAATCATTTTATATTGTCTACTATAAGCACAGAGTAAAGAAATCTCACTTTTTATTAAGATTATACATTTTTTTGATACTTCCAATAAGTTACATAATTAATAAAATTTTGTATCCCTCTATTATTGATTTGGATAAATTTTCATTGAAAAACAGCGATCTATATAAAAAAGACTTAAACTATCTTTTTCAACATTTTAATAGTGATAAAGGTGAGAAGCTTATCAATCAATATCGAAAACCATTGAATAATGTTGATAATCCTATTGATGGGCATTGTTATCATGAGCATTATGAAAAATTTTTTAGTTTAAAAAAGAACGAGAATATTGATTTATTAGAGATTGGCGCATTTAAAGGTAATGCAGCCGCATCTTTCTTTTTTTATTTTAAAAATGCAAAAATAACTTCTTGTGATCTACTGCCAGATTTATTTTTATACAAATCAAAAAGAATAAAAAATTTCCAAATTGATAATAGTTCTGAAATTGAGATAGAAAAAAAAATAATTAAACCAAAGTTGAAGTTCGATATTATAATTGAAGATGCGGGTCATTATTTGAAAGATCAAATAATTACTTTGTTTATGTTGTTTGAGTGTTTAAAAACAAATGGAATATTTGTTATAGAAGAATTGGATTTTCCTGATACTAGAAAAGACATGAATATTTTTGACGAAAAACCAACATTAAGAGAAATTTTATTGGCAATAAAAAATAAAAAAGATTTTGAGTCTAAATATGTTTCTGTACAACAAAAAAAATATTTTTTAGAAAATCTAGGGGAAATAAATATTTTTAAAGGAGCTCATAATGAAATTGCTTTTATCACAAAAAAATAAAAATGAATTTATATTGTATCACTCATAAAAAAATTGATTATATAGAAAAACTCAATTTAATACCGTCTGGAGTTGGAAACTACAATTATCCTGATAACTATGAAAATGAGAAAAAGGGTGAGAATATAAGTGAAAAAAATTCTTCTTATGGAGAATTGACTTTTCACTACTGGTTCTGGAAAAATAAGATCGATAAACTCAAAAAAAATGAGTGGTTTGGTTTTTGTCATTACAGAAGATTCTTTGTTAAAGATAATTTTTCAGATTTAATTCAAAATTCTGAAAATAGACAAGGATATATAAATAAAAAATTGAATTTGAGCACTCTTAAAGAAATGTTAATTCTTGAACCCAAAAAAGATTGGGAAAGCAAAGATGTAATTTTATGTAAACCAATTGACTTACAAAAACCAAAAAGAATGAAAATTTTAAAACATGGATTTAAATCATTGATTAGAAATCCTTTAATTTTATTTAATAAAAAAAAATGTACTGTTAAACTACAGTTCGAAATGTCTCATGGATATGAAAACTTAAAAATGGCAATAAATTTATTACCTAAAAATGAAAGAATTGATTTCTTAGACTATATTAATACAAAAACAAGTCTTAGTCCGAATTGCATGTTTATGACCAAAAACACAAAATTAACTAAAGATTTTTACGAGAGTGTTTTTCCTTGGTTGCAAGATTGTGAAAAAGTTTTTGGTCTAGAGAAAAAAAATAATTATGGAACACAAAGAATGTATAACTTTCTTTTTGAAAGATACATGCCTTATTGGTTCGAAAAATACTCTAAGGTAAGTTTTAGTTCCTGGTTATATTGTGATTTAACGAAGGAATAGTGGGAGTTAATTTTAAAAAATATATTTATCTAAAATATACAAAAATATTCCTATTCCTATACCAAGAAGTATCCAGTAAAGATTATTTTTTATCATACTAAAAATTTATTTAAATCTGGTTTGAAATATTTAGGTCCTTTCATTACTTTACCCTTTTCATTGTAAATTGGTTTGCCATCAATTCCTAGTTTACTCATATTTGAACTTTGAACTTCTTTAAAACACTCATCTAAATTTATGCCGAAAGCATGACCTGCTCCATATGTAACATACAAGATATCTGTTAAGGCGTCTGCAACTTCTTTAATGTCTTTTTTATCAATTGCGTCTCTCAATTCACTCAATTCTTCATTTATTAAATCAAAACGCAAGGAGGTAATTTTTTCATCGGGAAAACACGCTTTTTCTTTAATTTCTTGGCCGAAGGTTTTCATAAAAATTTTAACACTTTCAAAATTTGTCATTTCTCATCCTTTATGTTTTATAATTTTTTAATAAAAGTGTATTATAACAATGATTCAATTATGAAATATAGAATAGAATTCGATAGTATTGGTAAAATAAAGGTACCTGGTGATAAGTATTGGGGAGCATCAACTGAGAGATCAAATAAGTATTTCAATATTGGAGATTTCTTAGTAAGGCCTTTGGTTATTCATTCTATAGCGATAATTAAGAAAGCTGCAGCAATAGTTAATTCAAAAAATAAAGATTTAGATCCAAAATTAAGTAAATATATTATTAAGGCGGCTGAAGAAGTAATTAAAGGAAAGCATGATAGTCACTTTCCACTTAAAGTTTGGCAAACAGGTTCTGGTACTCAAACCAACATGAATGTAAATGAGGTGATAGCTAACAGAGCAATACAAATGATGGGTGGTAAGCTTGGGTCTAAAAAACCAATTCATCCAAATGACCATGTAAATAAATCACAATCTACCAATGATGTTTTTCCTACGGCCATGCATATAGCTATTGCTATTAAAGCAAGAGAAAAACTTTTACCTTCATTAAAATTATTAGAGAAAGAATTGGCTAAAAAGTCTAAAGAGTTTAAAAATATTGTTAAAGTTGGCAGAACCCATTTACAAGATGCTACACCAATCACTTTAGGTCAAGAGTTTTCAGGTTATCATTCACAACTAAAAAAATGTGTTTCAAGAATTGAAGCCGCATTAAAGGAAGTTTATTATTTAGCACAGGGAGGAACTGCAGTTGGAACTGGTCTTAATACAAGAAAAAACTTTGATAAAAAAATTATTAAGCAAATTAGTAAAATTACTAAAATACCTTTTAAGCCAGCTACAAATAAATTTGCTGCCTTAGCAGCCCACGATGAGATTGTTAATTTTTCTGGCACCTTAAATACTACAGCGGTTTGTCTAATGAAAATAGCCAATGACATAAGATTTCTTGGATCTGGACCAAGAGCAGGATATGGAGAACTTATACTTCCTTCAAATGAACCAGGTTCTTCTATAATGCCTGGTAAGGTTAACCCAACTCAATCTGAAGCGGTGACTATGGTTTGTGTAAAAGTAATTGGTAATCATAATGGTATCACTATGGCTGGTTCTCATGGCCATTTCGAATTAAATGTTTTTAAACCATTGATCATTCATAATATATTACAATCAATTGAAATTATGAGTGACTCAGCGAGAACTTTTTCACTTTACTGCGTAAAAGGAATTAAGGCGGATAAAAAAAGAATTAAAACCTTACTAGATAACTCTCTAATGCAAGTAACTGCTTTAGCGCCTATAATTGGCTACGATAAGGCAGCTAATATAGCAAAAACAGCTCATAAAAATAGTACTACACTTAAATATGAAGTTATAAAATCTGGATTAGTTAAAGAAAAAGATTATGAAAAAATTATGAGCCCTCTAAAAATGACAAAGCCAAAATAATTAAGAAATTTCTAATATAAATTTTTTTATCTTTTTTAGATTAAAAATTTCAAAAAAATTTTCATCAAAAAGGATATTTTCAAAAGCTTCCTTGAAGTATTTTAAATCTTCTTTTGTGGCTTTGTATTGTTTATTTAAGGATACTTTCTTCAAATTAATTTTTTTATTAATAATATTTAGATTACCTGATACGTCTACATCAAATGGTGCATCTTCTGTTTTTGTTTTAATTGAAAATTTTTGTAAAAACTTTTTTTTATTATTAGACAAAAGAGAACAATCAAAATAAATTAAAGGTTTTTCCTCTAATAAATTTAAATTTCCATTACATTTTAAAGAACTATCATAAATTGAAATTTCTTTTAAATAATTAACTCTACCGTATGCTAAATCAATTTTTATATAAGCGCTATCGATTGGATTACGACTAAATTTGTTAGATATAAAGTTGATTTCACTGTTACTATTTATCTTTTTTAAAATATTTTTTGCCTCAATTAATTTTTCTAAGTTTAATTTTTTAAAGATATGAATATCAAAATGCTCTACAATAAATTTAGAATTTAAATAAAAAAATGGTTCAAAAGTTAAAACACTTTCATTATTGAAAGAGAGATTCTTGCCCCTTAGATATGAATTGAAGATGTTTAATACCTTATTATCATATATGAAGTTAAATTTTAAATTTGTGTTTAATATTTTTGATCTAAAGGTTCCTTTAAAATAATCATTATCTTTATACTCTTTTAAAATAATATCTGCCTTAATTCCAGAATTTAAAAACTTAAAATTAATGTTTTTAAAATCATTGTTAATTTCTATTTTAAAACTTTTATCAAAAATTTTTCCTTTAATTGAATTTTTGTTATATCCATGATTTGCAAAATAAAAATTTTTGACTTCTAAAATAAGTTTTTCTTTATTAAAAATCTTTAGATTTAAATTTCTTAAAGATAATTTTTTTTCTTGATTAAAAAAATATTTTGTTATTAATTTTAAATCTGGGACTTCTAAAGAAATTAAATTATTTTCTAAAGTTGTTTTATTTATTTCAAAATTATTGTAATTATAAATGCTAAATATTTTTGGATATACTCTTAAATTTTTAATATTTAAATCCACATCAGAGTTTTCAAAATTTACTAAAACATTTTTTAATTCTAAGCTAGGGATTGGTAAAGCTATAAATTTAATATTATCATATTTATTGATCTTTAAATTATAGTTATAAAGTAAACCCTTTTTTATAATTTCTGCTTTTTTTTCATAATTAAAAAAACTTGGAATTATCAAAAATAAGGCAATAGAGATAAAGAAAATTGCAAGTAAGTATCTTAGGAAAAAAATAAACCTAAAAAATTTATTATATTTATTGTGAGTAATTTTAAAAATTTTATTAAGCATTTTTTTATTTTTGCAACTAGTATATAAATGAAAATTCTCACATATGAATAACATAGATAATTTAATTGAAAACCTAAACAAAGAGCAAAAAGAAGCTGTTCTAAGTACGGAGGGACCTAATTTAATTGTTGCAGGTGCGGGTTCAGGAAAAACAAGAGTTTTAACTACGAGGCTTATCCATATTATTAATCAGAAAAAAGCTTGGGCTAATCAAATCTTATGTGTGACTTTTACAAACAAAGCTGCAAAAGAGATGCAAAATCGTGTCATGCAATTCGTTAAGGGAAGTTCTAACGCTGTGCCATGGTTAGGTACTTTTCATTCTATAAGTGTGAAATTTTTAAGAAGACACGCAGAAGCTCTTGGTTATAAAAGCAATTTTACTATATTGGACACGGATGATCAAAAAAAATTGATCCGCAATATAGTTAAAGGAGAAAATTTAGATGCCAAAAAATTTTCCCCTCAGCTGATCATGTATCATATTGATCAATGGAAAAACAAAGGTCTATTACCAAAAGATGTTAGTCCAAAAAAAACAAGTAATATAATAAAATCAATATTGAAAGTTTATGAAATATATCAAAATAAAACAAAAGATTTAAATGCCTTTGATTTTGGAGATTTAATCCTATTTTGTGTTAAACTTTTTGAAGATCACAAAGATATAAGGGAAATTTATCAAAAAAATTTTAAATATATTCTTGTTGATGAATTTCAAGATACAAATTTCATTCAAAATAAATGGCTAAATTTATTAGTAAATGAAAAAGAAAATATTTGCTGTGTAGGTGACGATGACCAATCAATTTATAGTTGGAGAGGTGCAGAAATAAAAAATTTTCTTACTTTCGATCAAATTTATAAAAATTGTAAAGTTTTTAAACTTGAACAAAATTATAGATCCACAAAAAATATTTTGGAAACAGCCTCAAGCCTGATTTCAAATAATTCAAGTAGAGTTGGTAAAAAATTGTGGTCTTCAGCTAATCAAGGAGAATTGGTAAAACTTAATTGTTACAGATCAGGTAAAGAAGAAGCACAAGGAATAAGCGATATTATAGAGCAAAAAATAAAAAAAAAATATTCATTAAACGATGTTTCAATTTTAGTTAGAGCAATTTATCAAACGCGGGAATTCGAAGAAAGATTTCTTCAAGTTGGAATTGGATATCGTGTTCTTGGTGGAATTAAGTTTTATGAAAGAGCAGAAATAAAGGACGCTGTATCCTATTTAAGAATAATTAATCAAAAATTTGATGATTTAGCATTAGAAAGAGTAATAGGAGTGCCGAAAAGAGGAGTTGGTGAGAGCACAATTAATCAAATTTATACTTATGGAAAAGAACATAAGTTATGTCTTGAAGACTCAATTATGATGATAATTGAAAAAGGGAAATTTAAGCCTAAGATAAAAACTGCGCTAAGCCAATTAATAAATATGATCCACAAATGGCGTAATGACTCGATTAAAATGAAACATTTTGATTTATTAAAATTAATACTTGATGAGTCAGGATATTCATCAATGTTAAAAAACAAAAAAGATTTAGATAATGAAAATAGATTAGAAAACTTGAAAGAATTACTTAGAGCCATGCAAGATTATGACAATCTGCAGAGTTTTTTAGAACATGTGGCCTTGGCAACATCAATAGATCAGGAATGGGAAGGAGCTAAAATAAATTTAATGACAATGCATGCAGCCAAAGGTTTAGAATTCGATGTTGTGTTTCTTCCAGGATGGGAAGAAGGCTTATTTCCTCATCAAAAATCATTGGAAGAAAAAGGTGATTTTGCTTTAGAAGAGGAAAGAAGGCTTGCTTATGTAGGGATAACAAGGGCTAAAAAAGAGGCTTATTTATCGTTTGCGATGAAAAGAGCTTACCACGGTGACTGGATGGATGCTTTGCCTTCAAGATTTATTAATGAAATACCTGAAGAGAGTGTAGAAAAAAATGAGATTAGTTTAAGTGAAAATGATGACTTTGAGTTTAATCAAGACAATTCGATTGAGTTTGATGAAGAATACAGAAGTCCTGGATGGGATCGATACAAAAAAAACAAAATGCTAAAATGGAAAAAATAAATAGGTTAAGAAAAATTTTCATTAAAGAAAAAATAGATGGATATATTATTCCTAAAAATGATAAATTTTTTGGTGAATACACCCCTAGTCATAATGATAGACTAAAATTTATTACAGGTTTTTCTGGCTCATATGGTTTCGCATTAATACTTAAAAATAAAAATTATTTATTTGTAGATGGGAGATACACTTTACAAGCTAATAATCAAAGTGGAAAATATTTTAAAATTATTACAATTCCAAATAAAATGCCAAGTGACGTACTTAGTAAAAAAAAATTATCAATTGGCTTTGACCCTAGCTTATTTACAAAAAAAACTTTATCAGTTTTGTTTGAAAAAAGTAAATGTAGATGCAAACCAATAGTAAAAAATTTAATTGATGAAATTTGGAAAAGAAATTTAAAAAAAAATAAAAATTACTTTTTTATTTTGCCAAATAGCTCAGTGAGTGAAAAATGGCAATTAAAAATTAATAAAATTTCAAATTATTTGAAAAAAAAGAAATCAGATTTTTTATTCATAACAGCGAGTGAAAATAATGCTTGGCTATTAAATATTAGAGGACTTGATACAGACTATACTCCATTGCCACACAGTTATATATTAATTGATAGTGATAAAAATATAAGGTTTTTTTGTGACTTAAAAAAAATATCTACTTCTTTAAAAAGAAACTTTAAAAAGATCAAATTTTTATCAATTGACAATTGCGTCGAAATTATCTCTAAAATTAAAGATAAAAAATTTATTATTGATAAAAATTCTTGCTCTTATTTTTTTGAAAAATTAATCAATAAAAAAAATAAAATATTAAATTTTAATGATCCTATACATTTTTTAAAAGCAATTAAAGGAAGAAGAGAAATCGAGAATATAAAAAAAGCGCATATTTATGATGGAGTTGCTTTAACAAAATATTTATTTTGGCTTAAAAAAAATTTTTATAAAAAAAATGTAACTGAAATGAGCGGTTCTAAAATATTATTACGATTAAGAAAAAAAAATAAAAATTTTAAATTCTTAAGTTTTCCAACGATTTCAGGAACTGGACCAAATGGAGCAATCATTCATTATAAAGCAACAAATAATACTAATAGAAAATTAAAAAAAGGAGATATTTACCTTGTCGACTCAGGAGGTCAATATGAATTTGGAACAACAGATGTGACTCGAACAATTTCTCTAGAAAATTCAAACAAAAGAATTAAAGATATTTTTACAAGAGTTCTTAAAGGGCATATTGCTGTCGCAAATTTTAAGCTTAAGAAAGACTCTACTGGATCAGTAATAGATGATAGCGCTAGAAAATACCTAAAAAAAATAGGTTTGAATTATGCTCATGGAACTGGTCATGGAGTGGGATATTTTTTAAATGTCCATGAAGGTCCTCATGCAATATCAAAAAAAAATAATATTTATTTTAAAGAGGGTATGATTGTATCAAATGAACCAGGTTACTATGAAAAAAATAAATTTGGAATAAGAATAGAAAATCTCATTTATGTGAAAAGAAATAAAAAGAAAATTTGTTTTGAAAATTTAACAATGGCACCCATAGATAAAGATTTAATTATTCAAAAAAATCTAAATGAAACTGAGAAAAAATGGCTTAATAATTATCACAAAACTGTCTATAAAAACTTGAGTAAATTTATGAATAAAATTGAAGCTTTAGAACTTCAGAAAGCTTGCTCAGCTATCTAGAATTTTATTCCAATCTTTCTCTAATATAATCTTAACATTTAATTGTTTGGCTTGATCAATTTTTCTTTTTGTAGGTTTAGACTCACCAACAACTAAATAGTCTAGTTTTTTAGAAATAGAGCCCATTACTTTTCCTCCATTATTTTCTGCGATTGTTTTAGCTTCAGATCTACTCATATTTTTGAAACCACCTGTAAACATTATTTTTTTATTAGAAAATTTCCCATTATCCTTCTTTGTGATGAAATCATTAATATTTAATTCGTTAATTAAATCTTTTACTATTTTGATGTTTGTTTCGTTAGAAAAAAAATTGTCTATGGACTTAACTTGTGTATCTCCTATTCCATCTAAATCTGCAAGATTGAGTAAGAATTTTTTTCTACTTTTTAAATTAAATATTTTTGAAAATTCTTTTATTGAACTAAAAAAGCTGGCTAAAATTTTGGCGTTTTCTAAACCTATATGTCTTATGCCTATAGAATAAATAAACTTATCTAAAGATATTGATTGAGATTTTTTGATAGCTTTTTTTAAATTGTTAATAGATAGTGAACCCCATCCTTCTAAATGTAAAATTTTATTATAATTAAGTTTAAAAATGTCTGATGGCTCTTTTATCAATTTTAAATCCCAAAATTGTTCTACTACTTTTTTTCCTAGGCCATCTATATTGAAAGCTTCTTTAGATACTATATGTTTAAGTTTTTCTTTTGCAATAAAATCACAATTGTATCCTTTAGTGCACCTTCTCACGGCATCGAGTTTTTTTGTACTTTTACTTAATTCTTTTACAGTTTCAGAACCACATAAACATTTGTTTGGAAAAATAAATTTTTTACTTTTTTCACTTCTTTTAGATTTATCAACTGATACTACTTGAGGAATAACATCTCCAGCTCTTTGAATTATGATTATGTCATCAATACGAACATCTTTTCTCTCAATTTCTTCTTCATTATGTAATGTAGCATTGGAAACGACTACTCCCCCGACTGTAACTGGCTCAACTTTCGCTACTGGAGTAATTGCTCCGGTTCTCCCAACTTGAATTATTATATCTTTTATTTTTGTGATAGCTTTTTCTGCAGAAAATTTGTATGCAATTGCCCACCTGGGTGAATTAGAAGTATTACCCAATCTTTTTTGTAATTTTATATCATTAACTTTATAAACCAAACCATCAATATCGTAATCAAGAGAGGATCTTAGCTGATCAATTTTTTTATATTGTTCACTAATTTCTCCATCATTTTTTAGAAGTTTTGAAATTGGATTTATTTTAAAACCCCAATTATTGAGTTTTTCTAAAAAATTTGATTGGGTTTCAAATTTCATCGGTTCAACAGCGCCAAAACCATATGCAAAATATTTTAATGGAATTTTTTTTGTTTCATTTGGATCTTTTTGCCTTAAAGATCCTCCAGCTGCATTTCTTGGATTGGCGAATTTATTTTTAATTTTAACAAAATCTTTTTTTCCAATAAAAATTTCACATCTTACTTCTAAAAGATTTGGTGCATTTAAAGAGTTTATTTTTTTTGGTATATCCTTGATTGTTTTTAAATTTTCAAGTATGTCCTCTCCTGTTTCGCCATCTCCACGTGATAAACCTTTTACTAATATTCCTCTCTCATAAATTAGAGTAGCTGAAATACCGTCAATTTTTGGTTCACAAAATAAATTAATACTTGATTTGTAATTATTTAAAAAGTTTTTAATTTTTTTTAAAAAATTAATCATATCAGTTTCATTAAACGCATTTGACAATGATAACATTGGTGAAAGATGTTTAATTTTTTTAAACTTATTTGAAGGAGGGGCTCCTATAATTTTTTCTACAGAGTCTATGTTTTTTAGGTAAGGATTTTTTTTTTCTAACTCCAATAAATCTTTTTTTAATTTATCATATTCTGCATCAGATATTTGTGGCTTATCTTTTGAATAGTAGAGTTGATTATGTTTTCTTAAATTTTTTATCTTTTTTTTGAAAACATTTATAATTTTATTATCTTTTTTCATTTAATATTATTTAATAATATTAATTATTTTCTCTAAAAAGTTCTTTTCTGCTTCTTTGTAATTTTCATTGTTACTTGTTATATTTTTTATTTTATAATCTTTATTTAAGATTTTATATGATTTTTGATACCATTCACTTGAATTATAATTATAGCCTAATATTTTTGCAAATTCTTTCGCCTCGTTATCTAATCCTAAATGATAATTTATTTCCACAAGTCTATGTAGTGCTTCTTCAACGAAAATGGTTTGATCATAATTTTTAACTATATTTTTTAATCTTTTAATTGCAGGAATCCATTTCTTAATTGAAATATAATATCTAGCAATAAATAATTCTTTGGCGGCTAATTGATTTTGAATTAAATCTTTTTTAAACCTTAAATCTATTGAGTAATCACTATTCGGATACTCTTTTATAAAGAAGTCTATTTTTTTATTTGCTTCTAATAATGGTTTGAGATCCTTTTTTTCATCATCAATTTGCTCAAAAAAAATTATTGCTTCTAGATAATGAGCATAAATAACATTTTTATCTGCTGGATAATTTTTTAAAAATCTTCTTAAGCTCTCTTGCGCCTCGATATAAAAGTTAATTGCATATAATGAAAAACTAGACATTATTGCAGATTTGGCTGCTAGTTCTGGCTTATCAAAATTTAATTCTGCCTCTGAAAATTTTTTATTTGCGAGAAAAAAATTACTATTCTCAAATGCATCGAAACCTTCTTGATATAGCTTAAATGGATCTTTTGCTTCATCTTTTATATATGTAAGCTCATTCTTAGAACAAGATGTTATAACTAATGTTAAAATTAATATTATTATTGAACGCCACATAATATCTAAATTAATATCAGATTAATTTAAAATTAATATGTAAAAATCTATTAAGCGTTGACTGCTATTTTAACAGAAGGTTTAATAGCGTTTTTCTTTGAGATTATATGACTCGAATTTTCAATAGAAGAAAGAATTGAATTATCTTTGAATAACTCTCTTAAAAACATATTTGTTAATTCGTGACCTCCTTGAACACACTTAATTCTTCCGATTACCCTATATCCAGACAAAAGGAAGTCACCTGCTAAATCTAAAATTTTATGATTTACAAATTCTTTTTGATTTCTTAGTCCACCATCATTTAAAATTTTATTTTCTTTAACTACTATAGCGTTATCAAGAGATCCACCTTTAGCTAGACCGGCTTTTTTAATTCTTTCTATATCCTCAAATAAACAAAAAGTTCTCGAGACACTTACATCTTTCAAATCATCTTTTTGAAAATCAACAACATTTTTTTGTTTTCCAATCAATTTATTTTCATAATCTAATTGAAAATCTACCTCTAAGGAATTGTTATTAGGTTCAATTGAAATCTTTCTTCTTCCATCCACAAGCTCAAACTTTTTTGAAATTTTCAAATATTTTCTCTTTTCTGAAAGAGTAGTAATTTCTGTGTTTCTTAAAATTTTCAAAAACTCTTTAGCTGAACCATCCATTATTGGTACTTCTTCAGAATTTATTTCTACCAAGACGTTGTCAATACCACATATGTAAAATGCCGCTAATAAATGTTCTACTGTTGAAACTTTAACTCCGTTTTTATTTTCAAGTGTAGTGCATAATTTTGCCGATGAAACATTTTGAAAGTTAGCTTTAATTAGATTATTTTCTTTTAAATCTGTTCTTTTGAAAATTATACCTTCGTTCACTTTCCCAGGGTAAATACATATTTTAGATTGTTGCCCAGTGTGAAGTCCAATACCCTCAAAATTTACAGGTTTTGCTATTGTTTTTTGAAAATTATTTTGCATCTCGAAACTTATAGATAATTAATGATTTAATCTTAAAACAACTATTATTACTAAAAATAACAATAATTTAATTAAATATAGCTTCAAAAAATCTTGCTAATATTGATTTTTTTACTTGAGACACTGGTATAGCCTCTTTCCTCCAACCGTATTGTAATAGGTTATTAGCTGTGTGTAGCATGCTTTCATTGCTTAAGGTATCCAAAAAATTAACTTCTAACGAGTTGTTTGCTGAAAAAACTTTTCTAAATATATCTTTCAAACTTTCAAAATGTAACTTGTTTTCTATTTCTAAAAAAACCGTATTTTGCTTACTACTGATACCCTTCAGGTTGATATTCTTAAATATCAATATTTCTGATAACTCTTTAATTCTAGCTAATGCTATCTCATAAATTAATTTCTTTTTAATCCTTCTATATTTATCTTGATTAAAAAACTTTTCCTCAATTAGTTCGTTTTCTAAAATTGCCTCATTGAAATTCATATTTTTAAAAATTGTATTGATATTTTCTTTTTTTAAAAAAGTTATTTTGGTTATATCATTTAAAATTATCTCAGATCCAAAATTAAAGCACTGCTCATATTTTAACGAATCATTCTCAAAATAAAAAATTTTTGAATTATTCGAATTCATTTCTAAATGTAAAAAAGTTTCATTATTTTTACTATTATCACTTATATTTGCACCTTTTATAAAACTTTTGAGAAAGATTTTTTTTATCTTTAAATTTAGATTTGAAAAAATATTTTGTAAATTTTTATAGTCGTTTGAACTAATTAATGAAAAAGATAATTCATGTGAATATAAATTACCAAAGAGACCAATAGGCAAATTAACTATTGGCTTTTTATCTAAAGAAAAACTTGAATTGAAAATATGAAGTATTGTTTTGTTTGACTCATTTCTTTCAACATAGGATTTCAAAGAATTTAAAATATATATAATGTTTTCTCTTAAAATTTGCGATCCATTTAAAGTTTTATATCCTGACAAATTTAAAAACGTAGGATTAAAGTTTTCAAGAATTAACACTACTTCCTTAAAGGTATAATCAAGCTTTTGTTCAATTGAATAAATATTTTCTTTTATGATATTATTAAATTTTTCAAAATTTGATATTCTGTTATCTTCAACTCCAGAAACAGGCAAACTTAATTCATTGATTATTTTAATTTCATTACTTTCATTTTTTTTTAAAACAAAAAAAATAAGACTTAAATTGTTTATCTCTAAAAAAAGAGTTAGATCAGATTTTTTCATATCCTATTTTAAAATGAGTTGATTTTCTATCCTATAATCAAATACTTTATAATTTTCAAAATTTTTTTTAGTTCTTAAATTTAAATAATTTTTTAAACTTTTGACATAATTATTTGTAGGAAGTTTAATTACTTTTTGATTTATTGTTTCAATATCCCATCTGTTTGACTCATATAATGTATATTTATTAATAATCTCAAGAGGAAAATTTATCTCATTTAAATTATTGTAAAAAATTTTAAATTTTTTTTCCTCTCCTAAGACAAGTGGAAGTTTTCGATATTTTTTAGAATTATTAAATTCAATTAAATCAAGTTTTTCACTTAAAAGGTATTTTTTTTTTTTATTTTGAAGAATAGCTATTGGTTTTTTTTCAACGATATTAATTTTTAATGTGCTAGGGTATTTCTTTTTAATGTTAAAACTTTCAATAAAGGTTTTTTTTGATAATTTGTCCTCAATTTCCCTGTAATTTAGATTTACTAAATTTTTATTGTAAATTGGTTTGAGGGATTCAATTATATCCTCTGTCTCGAGCAATAAATTATTTTCTATTATTATTTCTTTTATATTAAATTTTGAAATAATTATTTCTTGTTTTGAGGTAATAGTAGTTAACAAAATAAATAAGATGAATGCAATAATTGATCTTTTTTTCATCTATTAACACTTGCGTCTAGAAGAATTTTTTCAACTAAATTATTAAAAGTTAAACCCTTATAACTGGCAATTTCTGGTACTAAAGAAAGATTGGTCATTCCAGGTTGCGTGTTTAATTCTAACAGGTAAAACACATTGTTTAAAAATTTAAAGTCCGATCTCGTAACCCCTCTACAACCTAAAATGTGATGTGATTTATTTGCGATTTTTAAAACTTCTTGATATTTTTTTTTTGTTAATCTTGCTGGCATCACATGTTTTGTTTTTGCCTTTTTTGTGTACTTGGCTTTATAATCATAAAATAATCTTTTAGGAATAAGTTCTATTGCACCAAGTGGTTTACCATTTATTACAGCTACCTGAATTTCTTGCCCACCAATATATTCCTCAAGCAATAATTCACCATATTTTTTAAATTGAGATTGGATCGATCTTAATAATTTTACTTTGTTATCACAAACTTTTACACCTAAGCTAGATCCCTCATTTATTGGCTTTGAAACTATTGGAAATTTAATTTTTTTATTCATAATATTTTCCAAAAGAAATCTTTTATTAAAATTTTTTTTATTTATTACTAAAAATTTAGGGGTTTTTATTTTGTGTTTAATAAAAATTTCTTTTGAGTGGATTTTATTCATTGAATTAAATGAACTAATTACACCTGAATGTGTATATGGAATATTCAAATACTCAAAATAACTTTGAGCAACTCCATCTTCGCCATCTCTACCATGTAATGCATTGAAAATAACATCTACATTTTTTTTATTAATTAAATTAAAATTTTTTATTTTAGGATCAAAAGTTGAGACCTTATATCCTTTTTCTTTAAGGGCTTGAATGCAGGCTCTACCACTTTCTAAACTTACAGCTCGTTCACCTGATGTGCCACCTAAAACAACTAAAACATTTTTAAATTTTTTTTTACTCACCGATTATTTTAATCTCTAATTCAAGATTTACCCCCGTTTTTTCAAATACTTTTTGTTTTACTTTTTTAATTAAATTTTCAATATCTCTCGCTGTAGCATTGCCGTTGTTTACGAAAAAATTACAGTGTTTATGTGAAATAGATGCATCGCCCTCTGTGAACTGCTCACAACCAGCTTGTTTAATCAACATCCAGGCTTTTTTTTCCTCACTTAAATTTTTAAAAGTACTTCCACATGTTTTAATTTGACTTGGTTGTGAAAGTTTTTTTCTTTCAATCAAATCTGATTGCTTTTTTTCTATCTCAGCTTTATTTCCAATCAAACCCTTAAGTTTTGCTGATATAATAATTAAATTTTCTGCCAAATCAGTTCCTCTATATAAAAACTTAATATCATCTCTATTAATCTCTATTTCTTTTAAATTGTTTATATCTATAGCCTTAATAGATAATAAAACTTTTGAAATATCGTTGTTATAACAGCCGCTATTCATTACTATTCCTCCTCCTACTGATCCTGGTATACAAGATAGAAACTCTAAATTTTTTAAATTATTATCTTTTGCAAAATTTGCTATTTGACGATCTAAAGTTGCTGCGCCAGCATCTATCACATCTTTTTTAAGCAGTTTAATATAGGAAAAGTCTTTCCCTAACTTTATAACTGCTCCAGAAACACCATTATCTCTAAACAATGTATTTGATCCAGCACCTAAAATTGTTAATTTTAAGTTTCTTTTTTTAATTTCTGCTAGAAATTCCAATAATTGCTCCTTGTTATTGGCCTTAAAGAAATACTCTGCATTTCCACCTAGATTGAACCAACTATAGTTAGAAAGATTAACGTTAACATTTAATGTATCTCCAAATTTTTTAAGTAAATTATCTGCTAGCTTCATAATGAAAATTTCAATCTAGCCATCCATTTTGATATAGCGCCAGCTCCCATACCAATTATTAATTCATTACTTACTAAGTTTTTTTGAAAAAATTTAGTAAGTTCTACTTCATTTTTAACTATTAAAACTTGCGTTTTAGAATTTTTAGCAATCAAATTCGCAAAATTAATTGGATTATATTTTAAATTTCTTTTTTCCCCAGCAGCGTATAATGGGCACATAATTACCAAGTTTGATTTAATAAAACACTTTGAAAATTCATTTTTTAATGACATCACTCTTGAATATCTATGAGGTTCAAAGACACTTATGATTTTTCTTTTAAGATTTACTTTTTGAACACCTTCTAAAATAGAGCTTATTTCAGTCGGATGATGAGCATAATCATCGTAAAAGTCATTATTATTTTTAGAAAAAACTTTAGTCATTCTTCTTTGAACTCCTGAGAAATTTTTTAAAGATTTCTTAGCTAAATTTAAATTTGCACCTAAGTTAATACACACTATTAAAGCTGCTGCTGAATTAAGAATATTATGTTTTCCTAATAATTTTACATTAATATTTTTAATACTCTGAGCCTTTTTTTGTTTATCTTTAAATTTTAAAGTGAATGAAGTGCTATCAAAATTATATTTAATTTTTTTAATTTGATAATCTGCCTTTTTATTTTCGCCATACGTTACAATATTTTTGTTCTTTATTTTATACAATATTTTTCTAATGTTATTATTATCTAAACAAATTATCGACTTTCCAGTTGGAGGCGTTTTATTTATAAAATTAATAAATGAATTTTCTAAATTTTTGTATTTTTTGTAAAAGTCTAAGTGTTCATAATCTATATTTGTTACAATTGAGTAGTTAATCGGTAATTTTAAAAAACTCCCATCTGACTCATCAGCCTCCAATATTGCCCAGTCTCCTTTTCCAAGTTTTGCGTTGTTTTTTAGGGAATTGATAACTCCACCATTAATTATAGTAGGATCTAATTTTTGATCCGATAGTATTTTTGCAACTAATGAGGTTGTTGTAGTTTTTCCATGTGATCCGGTAATAATTATATTCTTTTTTAGTGATACAACGTCTGCTAACACTTCTGCTCTTGAATAGATTGGTATTTTATTTTTTTTTGCGTATTTTAATTCTGGATTATTATTTTTAATCGCACTAGACTTTACTAAAATTGTAGCTCTTTTTATATTATTAGATAAATGACCAATAAAAACTTTAATGCCTGATTTTTGGCAATTGATAGTATTTTTATTTTTGTTTTGATCGCTCCCCTGAATTTTAAAACCCATATTTTGCATTATTTGAGCAAGACCACTCATCCCGATGCCTCCAATACCTACAAAATGGATTATATCTTTCTGAACTAAATTAATTTTTTCCATTTATAATTTCCTCAATTTGAATATTTAAATTTCTAAAGATATCTTTGTCAGAATATTGTCTTTGTTTTAATAAAATATTGTTAACAAGTGATTTATCATTAAATATTGAGTTTATAAGAGCAAATAATTTACTATTTATATCTTTTTCCTCTAATAAATATCCGTAACCTTTTTTTTCATAAAACTCAGCATTTTTGTGCTGATGGTTATCGGCTGATGAGGGAAGAGGAATTGAGATAAAAGGTATCTTCATATTAATTAACTCCCCCAAAACAGAGGCACCTGATCGCGTGATAACTAAATTTGCTTCAGAATAATATTTACTTATTTTTTCAGTAAAATTAAATATCTCAAAATTTATCTCAGCGTTTTTATAAAACTGTGATAATTGACTGTTTTGTTCTTTTTGGCATTGTTGATAAATCTTGAGAGGAATATTAGAATTTTTTAATTGTGCAAAAACTTGAGGAAGTTGATCAGCAAAAATCTTAGCTGCTTGGCTTCCTCCAAGAACCAAAATTTTTAAATGATCAAAATTTTTTTTAATATCACGTTCATTTATTATCTCCTCTCTTACTAAATTTCCTATTTCAAAAATCTTATTTTTATACTTTTTAGAAATTCCCTCGAGCTCTTTATAAGAAACAAATATTTTTTTTGCAAAAAATAGTAAGTATTTATTTGCTTTTCCAATAATCAAATTATTCTCATATATAACAAATTTTATTCTTAAGATTGATGCAGCTATACATATTGGGAAAGAGGAGTAACCACCCATTCCAAAAACAATAGAGGGTCTTTCAAATAAAAGTAAAAAAAATGATCTGGCTATTGAATAAATAATTACTAAAAAAGAAAATAATAATTTTAAGATATTTCCTTTTGCTAATGGTGAAGAGGGTATTTTTACAATATTAAGATTTTTAATATTCTTTAGGTATTTAAGACCTCTATAGTCAGATGTTAATTTTACATTGTATTTTTTTCTTATCAAATAATTTGCAAGACTATATGCAGGGAAAATATGCCCGCCGGTTCCTCCAGTAGCAATTAATATTTTTTTAGTCATATAAGTATGCTTTGTTTTTAGTATAATTCAAAATTATCCCAGCTAAAATTGCACTTCCAATTAAAGATGATCCACCATAACTTAAAAAAGGCAAAGTCATTCCAGTCGTTGGTAATAAATTAATGTTAACCCCTGCATGGATAAATGTTTGAAAAATCATAAGTGTTGCTAATCCAATTAAAGAAATTTTTAAGAATTGATTATCTTGATTAAAACAATTTTTAATTATTCTGAAAGAAATATACAAAAAAATTACTAATATCATTATTGAAACAATTGACCCATACTCTTCAGATATAACAGCTATAACATAATCAGTGTGGGCCTCAGGCACACTCTCTTTTAAAATACCCTCTCCCATACCTTGACCAGTCAGCCCACCAAGTTTTATCGCATCAAGAGCAGAGGAAGACTGAAATTTGTCACCTTGGCTAGGATCGAAAAATGCAATTAATCTTTTAGTTATATATCCAAATTTCTCTGGGAAAAAAAATAAAATTGAAGTCAGTGAAGCTAAAAATATTGAAAAAAAAATAAACATGTAAACTAAACTAACTCCAGATATAAAAACAGTCGCTACCCAACTTCCCACTAATAAAATTGATTGACCCAAATCAGGTTGGTCAATTAGTAAGATTAGAACAGAGCTTAAAATAATAAAGCTAAAGAAATATTTTATTTGTGTCTTCTTTAGTCTCTCAAAAGTTAATATTTTTACTGTTATTAAAATAAAGAAAGGTTTTACTATCTCGATAGGCTGCAACCTAAAGAAATAAAAATCAAGCCAACGTTTAGCACCCTTAGCCTCTACTCCAATTATAGGTACCAATGCTAAAAAAATAAAAGTAATTATAAATGATGGTACAACAAGTTTTATAAGTAATTCAGTTTTAATTAGTGAAATTACAATCATGAAACCAAGAGCTAGAAATGTAAAAAAAAGATGTTTTGTAAAAAAAAAATAATAATCTTTATTAAGCCTCTCGCCTGCAAGGGATGAGGTAGAGGAAAATGAAAAAAATAAACCTAAAAAAAATAAAATTAAGAAACAAAATAAAATTTTTTTATCTAAGCTTCTCCAATAATTAATAAATAAAAATTTAAATGTATTTTCTGCCATAAATTTTGCATAACCTTTTAAATTCTTCACCTCGCTTTTCAAAATTTTTAAATTGGTCAAAAGATGCTGCGGCTGGACTTAATAAAATATTATAATGTGAGTTTTTGTGTACTCTGCAGTCTTTAAATATCTGAATAATTGAATCTTTTAAATTTTTTGTCGATGAATAGACTAATTTACCTTTTAATTGTTTTTTAAAAAAATTAATGTTTTGCCCAATTAAATAACATTTAATAATATTTTTCTTAAATCTTGAAATTTTAATTTTGTCACCTTTTTTTGGCAATCCACCTAGTATCCAGAAAATACTTTTTAAACTTGATAAAGCTAATTGTGTTGATTTAAAAGAGGTAGCCTTTGAGTCGTTTATAAAAGTAAAATTTTCTTTTTTCAGAAATATTTCAAATCTGTGTGGTAAACCTTTAAATGAACCCATTGCGTCTATAAAAGATTTTTTACCTACCTTAATTAATTTTGCAAATGCATAAACAAAACTCATATTTTCGTCATTAATATTCGACTCCAAATAATCATTTTTGATTTTATTTTTAATTTTTTTATATTCTTTTTCTGAAGGTAAAGTGAGTTTACTTAAGAAACCTTTTCTTTTAAAAATCTTTTTAAATTTTTTATTTACAATTGCATAATGATTTTTATCTTGATGTTGAAAAATTTTAAGTTTGGAATTTAAATAGTTTTTCTTATTTCCATGCCAATCAAGATGATCATTTGATAAATTAAGAAAAAATGCAAAATTTGGACGAATAAATTTTGAATGTGAAAGTTGAAAAGATGAGGCCTCGATAATTATAAGTTCGTTGTTTGAATTTTTTATGTCTAAAATTGGAGTCCCTATATTCCCACCAAGTGAGTATTTTATCTTATTAATTTTTAAAAGATGAGCTATCAGTTTACAAGTTGTAGACTTCCCGTTAGTTCCAGTAATAACAATACTTTTTAAATCTTTATTTGAAAGATAAAGCAAATCTATATCTGTAATTATCTTTTTTTTAAATTTAAAAAGTTTTTTATTTTTTAATAAACTTATCCCCGGCGCTAAAACAATATAATCAACTCTAATTAAAGTTTTTTTTAAATTTTTTGTTCTTAAATTTTTATATAATTTTTTTTCTTTGTCATCCCAAACTTGAAAGTTATTTATTCTATTTTTTTTAAAAAATTTAACTACTGAACATCCAGATAAACCTAGACCATAAACAAGGAACGATAGTTCTTTGAGTTTAGGATTTTGGAGCATTCTTTACCTTAATTTTAATGTTGCTAATCCGATCAATGCTAAAATTATAGCTATTATCCAAAATCTAATTACTATAGTTGACTCAGCCCACCCTTTTTTTTCGAAATGATGATGTATCGGTGCCATTCTAAAAATTCTTTTACCAGTCAATTTATAAGACGCTACCTGAATAATTACTGATACTGTTTCTAAAACAAATAAACCTCCAACGATAGCCAAGACAATTTCATGTTTAACGATTATTGCAATTGCTGCTAACGAGCCTCCTAAAGAAAGAGAACCAGTGTCTCCCATAAAAATTTTTGCCGGAGGAGCATTATACCAAAGAAATCCTAAACAAGCGCCAACGATCGAGCCACAAAAAATTGATAATTCTCCTACATCAGGAATGTATTGGATCTGCAAATATTCAGAAAAAATTGTATTACCTACTACGTAAGAAATTAAAGTAAATGAAAGTGCCACTAACATTACAGGTACTGTAGCGAGTCCATCTAAACCGTCAGTTAGGTTAACAGCATTAGAAGCTCCGATAATTACAAACAGCCCAAATGGTATAAAAAATAAACCCATATGCCATATTAAATTTTTAAAAAAAGGAAAATAGAGGTTATACAAAAATTCATGTTCTGAATATTTTATTAATATTAATAATGTTATTACGCCTATTATAATCTGACCAAGAAACTTATATCTTGATTTTAATCCACTGGAATTCTTTAATTTAATTTTCAATATATCGTCAAGTAATCCCAAAGCGCCTAACGACAGTGAGACAAAAATTAATGTCCATACATAAATATTTTTCAAATCTGCCCATAAAATTGTACTACTTATAATTCCAATAATTATAATTACACCTCCCATTGTTGGTGTTCCAGATTTTTTAATAATATGATCTATTGGACCATCTTGTCTTATTGGGCCAGTTATCATTTTTTCTGAAAAAAATTTTATTAAAGGACCCCCAATAATAAATACTACCATCAAGGACGTCACAACAGATAAGCCTGTTCTGAAAGTTAAGTATCTAAATACGTTTAAAAACGAATATTGATCAATTAGTGAAGTTAACAAACTAAATAACATTTATGTTCCCCTTATCATTTTTTTACTAAAATTGTTAAGTCCAGTAGCATTAGATCCTTTAATCATAAGACAATCATTATTGCATATGATCTCTCTCAAACTTAAATCTATATCTTCAATATTATGTAAAATATTTCCTCTTTTTTCTTTTTTTAAATGTTTATAAGTGAAAATTGTTTTTTTTCCTTTTACGAAAACTTTATCTATATCAGAGTTGTTAATAACTTTTGACAATTCTTCATGGTATTTTTTTGAATGAGGACCTAATTCAAGCATGTCTCCAAGGATTAAGTATTTTTTTAAATTTGTTTTTTTTATCAATTTTAATTTGTTGATAGCATTTTTTACAGACAATGGATTAGCATTATAACTTTCATCGATTAATTGAAATCTTTTATTGTATCTCGAAATTTGATATTTTTTCCCTCTACCATCTGGAGATTCTAGGTATTTAAATTTTGATATTATTCTTAAAAAATTTATTTTTAATGCTTTAAGAACACATAGAGAAGCTAGAATGTTATAAACATTTAAATCTTTATATCTAAAAGAAATAATCTGGTTATTAATATTAATATAAATCTTTGAAAATACTTTTCCTTTAATAATTCTGATCAAACGAATATCTGATTTTGTGTGTTTGCCAAAAGATAAAGTATTTAAATTATATGATCTTGCTTTCTTTAATAAATAATTAAAAAACTTATCATCTCTATTTAAAACAATCGTTCCCCCTGGTTCAATATTTTCAATAATTTCTGATTTAGCTTTTGCTATTCCTCGAATATTTTTAAAATTTTCTATATGTGCCTCTCCAATATTAGTAATGACACCTAAGTGTGGTTTAATTAAATTTGTGAGTTTTCTTATCTCACCAAATTTACTCATTCCTACTTCAAAGACAGCAAATTTATTGTTAATACTTAAATTTGATAGACTAACAGGCACTCCATAATGATTATTGAAAGACCTTGGTGAGAAATGAGTTTTTCCAAAACTACTTAAAAGATCTTTGAGTAAATTTTTTAAAGATGTCTTTCCCGCACTTCCAGTAATTGAAATTATTTTTGCATGCGTATGTTCTCTTTTTAGCTTTCCGAAATGACTAAGAAATTTAATTGGATTTTGGACTTTTATAATTTTATTTTTATAACCTTTAATAGCAGATGAAGAAATGATTCCTCCAGCACCTTTTTTTATTGCGTCTTTAATAAATCTATTTCCGTCATTTTTTTTTCCTTTAAATGCAACAAATAAATTATTTTTTTTTAAAGTTCTTGAGTCGATAGAAAGACCATTTATTTTTCGAAATTTTAGTTTACCAAAAATTTTATTTAAAATAATTTCATTTTGTAAATAATTTTGTTTTTTTTCTGATAACTTACCAAGACCAATTTTTATTTTCTTAACAATTTTTTTGTCGGAAATATTATAAATTTTATTTTTATAAATTTGTTTTTGTTCATGTCCTTTGCCAGCAATTAAAAGAATATCAAAAGGACTAGCATCTTTTATTGCTTTTTTAATAGCTCGAGATCTATCTCCAATATCAAAATATTTATTTTTTGAAATATATTTTGCAAGCTGATCTCTAATTTTTTTTGGATTTTCATTTCTAGGATTGTCGTCAGTAATATAAATTTTTTTACAATTATCATTAGCTATTTTTGCCATTAAGCGCCTTTTTTTCTTGTCTCTATCACCCCCGCATCCAAAAACTAAAGAAACATTGTTTCCGTAATCTTTTTTTAAAGATTGAATAACTTTTAATAATGCATCTGGTGTATGAGCATAATCAATAAATACTTTTAAATTATTTTTATATTTTTTCGCTAATTCAAGTCTTCCGTTGACATCTTTGATTTTCTTGCAAGAGGAGAATATTAAACTTTCTTTTAATCCACATAGTTTTGCTGATTGGATCGCCATAGCTAAATTCTTGATTTTGAAATCATTAGATGTATTTAAAAATGTATTATTAATTATATTTATCTCTTTTTCTATATCTATTAGTTTAAGTTTTTTTTGCTGTGCAATCCTACTTAAAAATTTAAAAGGTTTAATTTTTTTGTCAGAGATTATAGTAGAATTTTTATGTAAGATTTCTTTGAACAATATAAGTTTTGAATTTAAATAAGATTTCATACTTTTATGATAATCTAAATGGTCCTGGCTAAAATTTGTAAAAACCCCAGCTTTAAATTTAATATTGTGAAGTCTCTTTTGATCTAAGCCATGACTTGATGCTTCGATGATTACATTGTCGATATCTTTCTTTTTGAGATAATTTAAATATTTATGAAGGCTAATTGTGTCTGGTGAAGTAAGATTAGTCTTTATAATTTTATTGCGATATTTAATCCCAAAAGTTCCAATAGAGGCTACAGGAATATTACTTATTGTTAGTATTTGGTAAAATAAATCAGCTACTGAAGTCTTTCCATTAGTCCCAGTAACTGCAATAATATTTTTTGGTTTATAAGTATAAAATTTCGAGCATATTTCACTCAAGAAAAATCTAATATCATCTGTTTTAATTACTAAAATATTTTTCGATTTAAAATTACATGTTTTTGAACAAATGACAACTTTTGCACCTCGCTTAATAGCCTCTTTAATAAATTTTTCACCGTTAATTTTGTTACCTTTAATAGCAAAGAATATATTATTTTTTTTAACCTCTTTGCTATTAACTGAAATTCCAGAAATAATAATATTTTTTAAATTACTTGGAACAAATCTAATTAAATTTTTCAACAACATGCTGGTTAGTAAATTCTTTGTTATTTATGGCTAAAATTGGCCCAATTTTTTCTATCATTTTGCCTGCTACATAAACAGCGTTCCAACCAGATGTATTATAAGGGGCTTTAGTCTTAACGCCTCTATAATCGTAAATTAGATTTTTGTTAATTTTGGGATTTTCTAGCATTACAAATAAAGTGTACTTAGGTCTATTAGATGGAAAAATAGATATAAATGTGTTAATTCTATTTTTTTTATTACCATAACTTTCTGCTGTACCAGTTTTTCCGCCTACATAGTATCCGTTTGTATCAGCTAAGCTAGCAGTTCCATCTTTGCTGCTAACAACCTTTCTTAATATATTCCTTAATTGATAACTAGTTTCTTCACTTATAATTTTATTTTTTTTCTGTATTATTCTATCCTTTACTAAACTAGGTGTAATTAATTTCCCCCCATTAACCATTGCAGCGTATAATGCTGTAGCTTGTAAAGGTGTTGTAGTAATACCATGACCAAATGATATGGTCTCTAATTTACATCTATTCCATTTTAAGTTATGTGGTGTACCAACTTCTTCAAGCTCAATAGATGGATTTTTAGTTAGATTTGTTTTTTTTATAAAATCTTCATATTTTTGCTTACCTATTTTTTTTGCTAATATAACTGAACCGACATTTGAAGATCTTACTAAAATTTCTTCTATAGATAAATCTTTTGGATGTTGCTTCATATCTGTAATTTCATAAATTGAACATTGAATTTTTTTAGGTATGTTCTCAATTATTGTAGTTGTATCTACTAAATTATGATCAAGTGCTAGTGCAATGGTAAATGTCTTAAAAATTGATCCAAGCTCGTATATGCCTTTTGTGATTTTGTTAATATATTTTTTATCGATTATATTTGTTCTTATATTAATATTAAAATTAGGAAGTGATACTAAAGAAATAATATCTCCATTATTTACATCCATCAATAACGCTCCTGCTCCAGTAGCGTCAAATGTCTCAATAGCATTCTTTAATTCCTTATTGATGACGTATTGAATATTACTGTCTAAAGTAAGTTTTAAAGGTTGATTTAAAAGATCTTTTTTTTTTAGCTCTTTATCAAAATATTTTTCTATACCCGAAACACCATAATTATCGTAATCAACTTGTCCAATTATATGACTAAATAAGTTTCCATGGGTATACATTCTCGCCTGAAAGGGCTCAAATTTTATACCTTTTTCCCCTAACGCCCAGAATTTTTCTTTTTCAATTTGATTAATCCTTTTCTTTATACGAAAATATTTTTTTTCATTAATTTGCTTTTCTACTTTTTCAAAAGGTAAATTTGGGAAATTTAATCTTAATTTAATTAAAAAATTCTTTTTATCTTTTATTAATTTTGGGTCTATTGCTGCGTGAAAGGTATTAACGTTTCTTGAAATGATTATTCCATTTCTATCAACAATATCTCTTCTTAATAAGGTAAATTTATTTTCTTGCTCTTTAAAATTGAAAATATCTTTCTTATCTAAAGATACATAGGTGATTTTAATTGAAAAAATTAACACTAAAGAAAAAAAGAAAAAAAACAATAAATAAATTCTATCCTCAAAGTTATTAAACTTTTGAATTTTTTTCTTTTTATTATTTGACTCTAAAAAATCTTCAAAAAAAAAGCTTGTTTGGTTAGTATTGTTATTTTTTTTCAATTTTTTTTTCATTTAAATCTCTTAGATTTGTTATTTTGTTTTCCATTTTAATAAAATCAGAAATCGTATAAAATATTTTAGAATGTTCAATCGGTTGATAATTATTAAATCCAATAATATTTAATTTATTTTCTATCTCTTTAGGTGATGTTAAATAATAAAAATCTAGTTGAGTCTCATTTAGATCTTTCTCTTTTGAAAAAATTTTAGTTTTCAAATTGTAAATTTGTTTTTCGATTACCCTTGTTTTATTTTTAATTATAGATGTGATAATCAGAAAAATTAAAAAAACCAATAAAGATGCTATCAACTTAGTTTTAAACATTTATAGCCTCCAAATTTAAATATTTTTGAAACTTTTCAATAAATTTTTGAGGGTGCTCAAATTTATCTTTATTTCTTATTGCGAATCTTAATTTGGCAGATCGTGATCTATTATTAATTGAAATTTCTTTTTTTGAGGGTCTGATTACTTTATTTTTGTACTCTTCAAATAAAACTAACTCTTCAGAATTACTTTCTGGGAAATATCTAGAGGATTTTGCCTTATTTTTAGAATAATTAGAAAAAAAATATTTGATTATTCTATCCTCTAATGAGTGAAAGCTAATAACCAAAATTTTACCACCTGGTTTCAATTTTTTAGTTGCATTTATAATTCCGTTTACTAATTCTGTAATTTCTTTATTTACGAATATCCTAAGAGCTTGAAAGGTTTTTGTGCATGGATTTATTTTTTTTGAGAAATTTTTTTTTTTACTTCTTTCAATAATTTTTACTAATTCAGAAGTGCTTGTAATTCTTTTAATATTTCTATATTTTACTATATTCTTAGCAATCTTAGATGCATCTTTTTCGTCTCCTAAAAATTTAATAATATATTTTAATTCTTTCTCATTTAAATTATTAACAACGTCTACAGCTGAAATATTATTTAAACCCATTGCCATATCTAAATCGTAACTAGACTTAAAAGAAAAACCTCTTTTTAGATCATTTAATTGAATTGAAGATAGCCCAAGATCAAAAATTACAACATCCACATAATCGCTGATAGTTTGATCTAATTGACTAAATCTAGATTGATGAAATTTAAATCGCTTTGGGAATTTTTTTTCAAGTTCTTTGGCTAGTGATAAAACTTTTTTATCTCTATCAATAGCTTGAATTATTGTATTAGAAAAATTTAAAATTGCTCTTGAGTATCCTCCACCGCCAAATGTACAATCAACGAATTTTCCGCCATTAGAAGGTGAAGAAATTTTTAAAACCTCATTCAACATCACTGGAAAATGGGAGAATTCCAGTGATGAGGTTTGATTGATCATGTGTCCAGCTCTGAATCATTAAAATTTTTGTTTTCTCAAAAATGCAGGTATTTCAAAGTCTTCTTCCTCGTCCATATCTTGATCAAATAATTGATCTGACTCTGTTTGCTTCTCTTTACTTATATCTACACTTTCATCGTAAAGGTGGCTTTGGTCATCAGAAAATAATTTTGGTGTATATTCTTCCTCTCTATCTAACGGAGATGAATTTTGCCCGCTTTCCAAATTATTATTCTCTATGTAAGATGCACTTTCTATAGAAACACCTGATGGAATATTGTCAGTAATCTTTTGCGTCTGATCAATCTGATTCATATTTAAATCTTCATTAAGATTCTCATTTTCAATTTCTCCAATTGAGTTACTTTGTTGTTCATCTAATTGATAGCTTTCATCCAGTTTAAGTGCTGTGGCACCTTCAATTGAATTTAGAGTATTATTTTCTACTCTAGGATTGTGAGAAAATAAGTTTTCAGAATAACCTGTGTTTCTGTTGTGGATACGAGAGACCATGTTAAGAACAGTTTTATCCTCAGTTTTATATCCATCAAGAGCAGTAGCAACTATAGAGACTCTAATTTTTCCTGTCATTTTTTCATCTTTTATAGCACCAAAAATTATTTCAGCCTCAGGATCTACTTCGGCTCTTATTTTATTTACGGACTGATCTACTTCGAAGAGCGTTAGATCATTTCCGCCAGTAATATTTATTAATAAGCCTTTAGCGCCTTGAAGAGAGTATTCATCAATTAATGGGTTATTGAGAGCCATTTCAGTAGCGGACATTGCTCTATTTTCTCCCTCTGCTTCACCCGTTCCCATCATTGCTTTGCCCTTTGAGCTCATAACAGTTTCAACATCAGCAAAATCAAGATTTATCATTCCTGGTCTTACCATTAAATCGGTTACACTTTGCACGCCATGTTTTAAAACATTGTTAGATAGATTAAATGATTCCTCCAATGTAGTAGTTTCACTTGCAATTTTAAAAAGATTTTGATTTGGCACAACGATTACTGTATCTAAATGTTTTTTAAATTGCTCTAATCCCATAACTGCACTTCTCATTCTCTTAGGTCCTTCGTAAGAAAACGGTAAGGTAGTTACGCCTACAGTCAAAATATTTAATTCTCTAGCTGCTTTCGCTATCACATGTGAGGCTCCAGTTCCTGTCCCGCCGCCCATTCCTGATGTAATAAAAACCATGTTAGCGCCTTGCATGTAGTTTATAATTTCATTTAATGACTCGTCAGCAGCAGCTTGACCAATATCGTGTTTTGCTCCTGCTCCTAAACCTTTAGTTAAGTTCATACCAATTTGAATTTTTGCATGAGCCTTGCTCATTTTTAAGTCTTGAGCATCCGTGTTTACAGCAACAAATTCAACTCCTTCCATTCCTGCATCGATCATAGCATTAATAGCATTTCCTCCTGCCCCGCCAACGCCTAATACTAAAATTCTAGGTTTTAATTCCCTTAGTTCTCCTCCGCCAATATTTATGCTCATTACAATTCTCCCTTCTGTTTAGTTTCCCATTTTAGATTTGATCTATTTTGATAAGCTTTTTTTCTTGCAACAATTTTAAATTTTTCAAAGTTTTTTGGTTCCCAAATTTGAAAAGTTTTGCCAAGTCCAACAAATAAAACATTATTTTTAATATTTGCATGACTCAAAAGTTTATCAGTTAAAGAAACTCTGCCTTCAGTATCAAATTGTAAATTTTCACTTTCTGATAATATTGAAGTGGCAAAAAAATCTCTTTTTTCCTCAAACGGATTCAGTGAGTCTATTGTATTTGAAAGTTTTTCAATTCTATCTTGTGAACATGCTTCAAGTGCAGAGTGATTAAAAGACGGATAACTGATAAATCCATTATAACCCATTGAATTTAGATGCGATCTAAATGTTGCAGGCACTGAAACTCGTCCTTTCTTGTCTATTTTGTTCACGTAACTTGATAAAAACATTTTTTAAAAAAGTTCTATATTTGTTAATATTTATCAATACATCCTCCATTATGGGATTAATTGGGATAGTATGGGTTTTGAAAGATTAGTCAACAGATTAATATTATTTAAAAAGTACAAAAGTAGAACAGCATTAACGAGGATTTTGCTAGATAATCTATAAGCCGGGTTCTGTCATTGAAGATGTCATTTATCTAGGCTTAAATTCGCATTTAAGCTCAAGCGGTTAACCCAGAGGACTAACTAAAGACTGTTTTGAGTGTTTTCACACATTGTCCTCTCTATTTAACCTTGCTCCCAGTGGGGTTTGCCGTGCGTTTTTTGTTGCCAAAAAACCGGTGAGCTCTTACCTCGCCGTTTCACCCTTGCCTTGATAAGGCGGTTTATTTTCTGTGGCACTATCCCTGAAGTCACCCTCGCCAGTAATTAACTGGCACTGTGTCTTTATGGAGCCCGGACTTTCCTCTATTAGCTTGCTAATAGCGACAATCCAATTATCTAGCAAATGTTTAATATTTAATTATTTGCAATTAATCAAGATCTAAGATTTCAAAGTAAAAAATGGCTTATTTTATAGGTTTTTTTATCAATTTTGCCTGTAATATTTTTAGGCAAATAATGTAGTTGAAAAGATTTAATTACCTTCCTGTCATTTTTTTTTCTTCTATGAACGCTAAAATATCTAAATCCTAATATTTGTATGTTTTTAAAAAATAAAAATTCCATTTTTTTAATATTTTTTTCAGGAAGCATTTTTTTCTCTTTGTACCATTTTCCAATTCCATAGGTGCTAAGTTTTTTCCAAGGAAATTTTTCACCTGGATCAATTTTCCTTAACGGAGCTATATCAGAATGACCAAGAAAATTTTCTGACTTTAAAGCGTATTTTTTTTTTAAATTTTTACATACTAAAATTAAACTTCTTATTTGTTTATGAGTAAATTTTTGGTATCCGAATTGATGGCCTTTATTAACTAGCTCAATACCAATAGATAGATTATTTAAATTTATGAATTTTTTCCATTTTGATTTACCAGCGTGCCAAGCTATGTTTTTTTCTTTTACCATTTTAATAACTTCCCCTTTTCTATTAATCAGATAGTGGCAACTAACTTTATATTTAGGATTTTTAAGTCTTCGCTTAGATTCAATTTCTGATTGCATTCCTGTATAATGAATGATCACGAATTTTATATCTTTTTTTTGCCTATTTTTTTTAGAATAATTTGGAGATAAATTTGATATAATTTTCATATGTTAAAATTAGGCCTTATAATTACGTATTTTAGACAATTTTAAGCTAAATTTTATATAGAATATAGATTAAAATTATATATATAGCCATTATGCAAACTTTAAAAATATTTAGAATAGCTGGTTTAGCTCTTATCATAATGTTTTTTCAGGCAACAAAGTTAAGTTCTGCTGAAGAATGTTTTGAAAAAACAAGCAGGGCAATTTTTAAATTTAATATGGCTTTTGATGACATTATTCTAGAACCTATTTCTAAAGGATATAATAAACTTCCTTCACCAGTCAGAACTGGTACGAGTAATTTTACTTCAAACATTGGAACTTTACTCTCTATTCCAAATAATATTTTACAAGGGAATTTAACTCAATTAGGTCACTCAGTTGGGAGTTTCGCGATAAATACCACAGTTGGTATTTTAGGTTTTCTTAATCCTGCAGAAAAGATTGGATTAAAACCTCACAAAGAAGATGTAGGGCAAACTCTAGGATCATACGGAATTGGCACAGGTTGTTATTTTGTGCTCCCAATTTTAGGACCAACTACAGCAAGAGACTCTCTCGGTCTTTTAGCAGATACATTTGTTGATCCTTTTGCTCATATCACTTTAAGGGAAAAAGAATTATTAAGTTCATCAGGAAACGTTCTAGATTATTATTCGGTCAAAGCGACAACTGCTATTGATTTTAGGGCTAATAATGACGCTAACCTAGAAAGTTTAGAAAAGAACTCCATTGACCTATACTCATCATATAAAAGTATCTATCTACAAGATAGAGAAAATAAAATAAAAAATACATCCAGTAATCTGGACGATTGGGACAGTTTAGATAATTAAAAGTAAAATGAGAAAAATAGGTATTTATTTAATTTCGTTTTTTTTCTTAATACAAAGCTCTTTAATGGCCTATAGTTCAAATCCTAAAGATTTTATTAATGAATTAGTCAACGATGCTTTAAGTAAATTATCAGATAAAAATCTTAATAAAGAAGAAAAATCAGAATTCGTTGAAAAATTGGCACTAGAAAATGTAGATATAAATGCTCTAGGTCTTTACGCTCTTGGCGTATTAAGAAAATCCTCTAGTGAAAGTGAAATTTCAGATTTTCAAACGTCATTTGAAAAATATTTTTTAAAAAGTCTGACTTCAAGATTGACGGATTATTCTTCAAGTGAGTTTACAATTATTGGTGAAGACAAAAAAAGCCCTAATACTACAATTATAAATTCTAAGGTAACTCCTAAAGATGGCGGTCCTGAGATTAAAATTGACTGGAGAGTATATACAAAAAATCCAGATAAACCTTTAATAAGAGATTTGATTGTTGAAGGTTTAAGTATGGCAAGGGTTCAAAAAGAAGAATTTGCCTCAATTCTAAATTCTAATGATAATGATATAAGAATTTTAATTATTAAATTAGAGGATTTTGTTAATAATTAATTGGTGGGCCCGCCAGGACTCGAACCTGGGACCAATACATTATGAGTGTACTGCTCTAACCAACTGAGCTACAGGCCCAAAACTTATCACTTATACCACATTAAGTTATTTTTCTAGGAAACTTTTTAGTTGTTTAGATCTGCTAGGATGTTTTAGTTTTCTCAAAGCTTTTGCTTCAATTTGCCTGATTCTTTCTCTAGTCACTGAAAATTGTAAACCAACTTCCTCCAAAGTATGGTCTGTATTCATACCTATTCCAAATCGCATACGAAGAACTCTTTCTTCCCTGGGGGTCAAAGAAGCTAAAATTTTTGTTGTAGATTCACTTAAATTCGATTGTATTGCTGTATCAAGAGGCTGTAATGCATTTTTATCCTCGATAAAGTCGCCTAAGCTACTATCCTCTTCATCACCAACTGGTGTTTCCAATGAAACTGGCTCTTTTGCTATCTTTAAAACTTTTCTTACTTTTTCTAAAGGCATAGCTAATTTCTTAGCTAACTCTTCCGGTGTTGGTTCTCTACCAAATTCACTCATAATCTGTCTTTGAGTTCTCACTATTTTATTTATTGTTTCAATCATGTGAACTGGTATTCTAATAGTTCTTGCTTGATCTGCAATTGACCTTGTGATTGCTTGCCTTATCCACCAAGTCGCATATGTAGAAAATTTATAACCTCTTCTGTATTCGAATTTATCCACCGCTTTCATTAAACCAATATTTCCCTCTTGAATTAAATCTAAAAATTGAAGGCCTCGATTAGTATATTTTTTTGCGATTGAAATGACTAATCTTAAATTTGCCTCGACCATTTCTTTTTTAGCTATTCTAGATTCTCTTTCACCTTTTTGAATTCTACTAACTAATTTTTTGAACTCACCAACTGACAGACCAATCTTTTTACTGAATTCAACAAGCCTCTCTTTTATCTCTGTAAAATCTTTTTTGTATTTTTTGAAAAAAGCTTTCCAAGTTGGGTTCTCTTTTAAGAATGACTCAAACTTTGGATTTATTTCATTTCCAACATAATATTTTAGAAATTCTTCTCTTGATATTTTGTTATCCATCGCCAATCTTAAAAGAACTCCTTCTAAAGAAACTATTTTTTTGTTTTCCTTATAATGAGATTGAACCAATTCTTCCACTACGTGAGGTGCTAATTGTAAATTTTTAAAATTATCAACCAGTATTTCTTGAATTTTTTTAAAATTTTTATTTTTAGAAACAGATAATTCTCTGGAGTTCAATAAACATTCAAGTTTTTCAACTTGATATTTTTGAAGTTTTGAATAGTTTTTATTAAGCGAGTCTAAAATATTTATTATTTTTGGTTTGATCTCCTCTTCCATTTTTGCCAAAGAAACATTGAATTCATCATCTTCGCTTGAGGTGTTTTCCTCTTTTTTTTCTGTGTCATCAATCTTCTCTTTTTCTTTTTTTGATTTGGTCTTTTTATTAATTTTTAAATCATCATCATCATCCAATGCTTCAAAATCTTCGTAGGTGGAGTCTATATCAATAATATCACGCACTAGCATTTGTTGACTTTCAATTTGCTCTTTCCATTCAAATATTTTTTTTCCAACAATTGGACTTTGAGTTAATGCATTGATCATCACATCTTTTCCAGCTTCTATTCGTTTTGCTATTGCTATTTCACCCTCTCTTGAAAGAAGCTCAACGCCTCCCATTTCTCTAAGATACATTCTAATAGGATCATCGCTTTTATCGGAAGTTTTTTCCTCAGTTTGTGAGGTTGCTTCTTTCTTTTTATTTGATTGAAATTGAGATTTTTTTTCAACTAAAGTTATTTTTTCATCGACTAGTATAATAAAAGCTCGTTCAATATTTTCATTAGTGCTGTTTCTTTTACCTAAAGACTTGCTAAGCTCTTCATAAGTTATAAAACCTCTGTGTTTCCCTTTATCTAGAAGCCTTTCAAATGATTTTGTTATGAGTTTTTCAGCCATAATTGGATATTGAAGTATATATAATGACTAACTTATGAAAATCTATACTCTTTTTAATCCCTATTTAGCTGACTTTTAAGCTTAACAAGCTCTGAGTAGGAGTTTTCATCTAAGTTATTAATGAGTTTTTGCTCCAGAGATTCTAATTTTCTTAAGTTACTTTGTTCTTTGTGGTCTTTAATCAATTCATCAAATAGATTAACAACTTCTTCCTCGTTTTTATTTTTTATAATAATTTGAATATTAGAATTTTCATTTATTTCACTAACAATTTTTTCATAATTAGAATTAATCTTTTTATTAATTGCCTCTTTATCATTTCCTTCCATTAAATAAGTGGTAATTTCCTTTTTTAAATTTTCATTTTTGTCAGCTAGAAATTCTATTTCTGATAAATCCTCCAATTTTTTTTCAGCTATTTCTAAATAATTTAAGATTATGTATAAAATTGAAAATTCAATAATTTGTATTCTAGACAAATCTTTTCTTTTTTGATGCAAAATTTTTGTCTCCTTGAGAATTTGATAATTTTTTTTATTCTTATATGAAGAATATTTATAATCTCGACTTGAAGATTGTATTGGAGTTAATTTTTTAATTTTTTCAAGAAAATCCTCTAAAACATATTTTTTTAATGTCTCATCTTGAATTGAATATGACAAACTTTTAATTTCTTTTTCAAATTTAGAAATTTCATAAGGATTATTCTGGTCTATTTTACTAAGGTGATAATTCCAAATAAATGATTGTATTATTTCTTTTTCTTTTAACAAATTTATTAATCCATCTTTACCTTTCTGTTTTATATAATCATCTGGATCAGTTCCATCAGGCATGATTGAGAAATAAATTTTATTTTTTTCATTGATTAATGGAAATAACTTTTCTGCAATTCTTAAAGCAGCTTTTTGGCCGCTTTCATCTCCATCTAAGCAAATAATAGGGTTTGAAAAAAACTTCCATATCAAACTGATTTGTCTTTCCGTAAGAGCTGTGCCCGAGTTTGCAATTACATTTTTTACTCCAGATGAGTATACGCTCACAACATCCATATATCCTTCTACAATAATAACCTCGTCTGTTTCTGATCTTAAGTCTTTGGCTTTATCTAAATTGAAAATCATATTCCCTTTTTTATAAAACTCTGTTTCTGGTGAATTTATATATTTTGCTAATTTACTCTCACGGATAATTCTTCCACCAAAAGCAATCGTATCTCCTGTTATATTGTTAACAGGAAATGTTATTCTTGAGTTAAACCTGTCTATAAATTTTTCAGTTTTATCATTTTTGTAGTATAGACCAGTCAATTTAATTTCTTCTTCAGAATAACTTTTTAGTAATTCTTCATAAAAGTTGTTTTGCCAAGGCACATACCCTAATCGGAACTCTTCTATTATATTTTTTTTTAAACCTCTTTTTAGAAGATATTCTAATGCTTCTTTATTTTCTGATTTAAATAATTGTTTATGAAAATAATTCGAATAATTATTTAAAATATTTTTATAAGTTTGAAATCTTAGATCTTTTTTTTTATCAAAATTAGAAAATCTATAAGGCTGCATTCCCGCTTCAGCTGCTAAAGATCTTACTGCTTCTCCAAATCCTATAGATTTTGTTTTCATTAAAAAATCAAAAATGTTTCCATGTTCACCACTACTAAAACAATGATAAAATTCTTTCTCATCATTAACAGTGAAGGATGGACTTTTCTCATTCTTAAAAGGTGACAGTCCAATAAACTCTTTTCCCCTCTTTTTTAACTGAACTGTTTTACCTACAACTTGAGATACTTTTAATCTCAATTTAATTTCGTCAAGATATTCTTTAGGGTATTTCATTTAGTTTAAAAGTTTTTTTATAATTGAGCTCACTTTCGAAAAATCAAGAGTGTCTGCGTGTTTTGATTTTAAAACTCCCATAACTTTTCCCATATCTTTAATAGAAGAAGCGCCAGATGATTTTATAGCTTCCTCACAAATCTTTTTAGTCTCTTCCTCACTAAGTTGTTTGGGTAAAAAAGCACTTATAACTTGGATTTCTTTTGTTTCATTTTCTAAAAGTTCATTTCTTCCAGCTTTTTTATACACCTCGCACGACTCGTTTCTTTGTTTAATCATTTTTTTTAAAATTGCAGTTATTTCGCTCTCCGTCATTTCCTTTTGACCTTTTGTTCTACTTGCTATCTCAGCATCTTTTATAGCTGATACTACTAATCTAAGGGTAGGATATGTGCTCTTGTCCTTTGCCTTGAGTGCCTCATTAAGTTTTTCTTCAATTAGCTTTTTTAAAGACATGATTAAAATTTATTTTAATCACAATTCTAATCTAAAATAAAAAGAACTTTCTTGACGATTTAATTACTATTTCATATGTTGCGCAAAATCATGTTTATAAGTATTTTACTTTAACTCATGAGTTGTATTTGAAACCTTTTATTCAAAATATAAACTCAATTAAAAATCTTAATAAGATCGATTCCAACGCTATTTTAATTCTACAAAATGGAAAATTTTTTAAAGGCTTAGGTCTTGGCTATCAAGGTACAGCTACGGGTGAAGTGTGTTTCAATACTTCTATAACAGGTTATCAAGAAATAATTTCAGATCCGTCTTATGCTGATCAAATTATAAATTTTACATTTCCTCATGTTGGTAACGTGGGAACTAATCAAGAAGATCATGAGTCTGAAAAAATTTGGACTAAAGGAGTTGTTTTAAATTCTGAAATTACAAGTCCTTCAAACTACAGATCCTTCAAACACTTGGATGAATGGTTAAAAAAGAATAAAATTGTGGGAATTACTGGTATTGACACAAGAAATCTCACAAATTTAATAAGAGATAAAGGAGCGCCCAAAGGAACCATATCCTATTTAAAGAATAATAAGTTTAATATTAGAAAAATTCTAAGACAAACACAAAAATGGAGCGGCCTTAAAAATTTAGATTTAGCTCAAAAAGTTTCTACGAAAAAAAATTATATTTGGAAAGGATTAAAGACATGGAAAAAAGAAACAGGCTATGTAAAAAATAATAAAAAAAATTTCCATGTAGTGGCAATTGATTATGGAATAAAAAAAAATATTTTAAGATATTTTTCAGATTTTAATTGTAAAGTTACAGTAGTTTCTTGTAAAACATTAGCAGCAGAAATAATTAAACTCAAACCAAACGGAATTTTTCTCTCAAATGGGCCTGGTGATCCTGCTGCAACTGGAAAATACGCAATACCTATTGTTAAAGAACTAATTAAAAAAAATTTACCTATATTTGGCATTTGTCTTGGTCATCAAATTCTTGCTTTAGCATTAGGTGCGAAAACAAAAAAAATGAGTCTCGGTCATAGGGGTGCCAATCATCCAGTCAAAAATTTAATTAATGGAAATGTAGAAATTACAAGTCAAAATCATGGGTTTGAAGTTGTAAAAAGTAGTTTAAAAAAGAATGTACAAATTACTCATATATCTCTTTTTGATAACAGTATTGAGGGAATAAGATTAAAAAATAAACCAGTTTACTCTGTGCAATATCATCCTGAGTCTAACCCTGGTCCTCAAGATAGTGTTTATTTATTTGAAGAGTTTATAAAAAGTTTAAAAAAAAATGCCAAAAAGAAAAGATATTAAAAAAATTTTAGTTGTTGGTGCTGGACCAATTATTATTGGTCAAGCCTGCGAATTTGATTATTCAGGAACTCAAGCGTGTAAGGCATTAAAAGATGAAGGATACAAAGTAATTTTAATAAATTCTAATCCTGCAACCATAATGACTGATCCAAATATTGCAGATAAAACATACATCGAGCCTATCACAATAGAAGTTCTTGAAAAAATCCTTTTAAAAGAAAAGCCCGATGCAATTTTACCGACCATGGGAGGTCAGACAGCATTAAATTTAGCAATGGAAGCTGAAAAAAAAGGAATTCTTAAAAAATATAAAATAGAACTAATAGGTGCTAACTCAAAAGCAATTTCTAATGCGGAAGATAGGAAAAAATTTAGAAAAAATATGATCGAAATTGGTTTGGACCTTCCTAAATCAAAAATTGTAAATAATTTAAATCAGTCGACCAAAGCATTAAAGCAGATCGGTTTACCTGCAATAATTAGACCGGCTTTCACTCTCGGTGGGTTAGGAGGTGGAATTGCTAAAAATAAAAAGGAGTTTTTTAAAATAATAAAGAATGGACTACATGAGTCACCTGTCAATCAAGTTTTAGTAGAGGAGTGTCTGGAGGGTTGGAAGGAATTTGAGATGGAAGTAGTCAGAGATAAAAATGATAATTGTATCATTATTTGTTCAATAGAAAATGTAGACCCCATGGGTATACACACTGGCGACTCAGTTACTATTGCACCTGCGCTTACTTTAACTGACAAAGAGTATCAAGTTATGAGGAATGCTTCTATAGCATGCTTAAGAAAAATTGGAGTGGAAACAGGAGGATCTAATGTTCAATTTGCGATCAATCCAAAAAATGGAAGAATGGTGATTATTGAGATGAACCCAAGAGTTTCAAGATCATCTGCTTTAGCCTCTAAAGCTACTGGATTTCCAATAGCAAAAGTAGCTGCGAAGCTTGCTATTGGTTACACTTTAGATGAATTAAAAAATGAAATTACAAAAGTAACACCTGCCTCTTTTGAACCTACAATAGACTATGTTGTAACGAAAATTCCAAGATTTACGTTTGAAAAATTCTCGAGTTCTCCTGCAATTTTAGGAACATCAATGAAATCTGTGGGTGAGGCAATGGCAATAGGAAGAAATTTTAAAGAGTCCTTGCAAAAAGCTTTGGTTTCTTTGGAGACAGGTTTCTCAGGTTTGGATCAAATATTTAATCTAGAAAAGAAAAAAATAGAAAAGAAACTGAAAAAGAACATTCCAAATAAAATTTTACTTGTTGCTGAAGCTATAAGAAAAAAAATCAATTTAAAAAAAATTCATAAACTCTCAAAAATTGATCCTTGGTTTTTAAGTCAAATTAAAGAAGTAGTAGATAAGGAAATCGAAATAAAGAAAAAAGGTCTTCCCAATGCTTTTAATGAATTTAACTATATTAAATCAATTGGATTTTCTGATAAGAAATTATCTGAACTAACAAAACTTTCAGAAACATTAATTAGGAAAAGAAGAACTGCATTAAAAGTTTTTCCAGTTTATAAAAAAGTAGATACTTGTGCTGCAGAATTTAAGTCTTTTACTCCATACATGTACTCTACATATCAAAGGAATTTATCAGCTTACACAGAATGTGAAGCTGATCCAACTAACAGAAATAAGATAATTATACTTGGCGGAGGTCCAAATAGAATTGGTCAAGGAATAGAATTTGATTATTGTTGTTGCCAAGCTAGTTTTGCTCTCAAAGAAGCTAAATATGAAACAATCATGGTTAATTGTAATCCAGAAACTGTATCAACAGATTATGATACAAGTGATAGATTATATTTTGAACCTTTAATTGATGAATACGTTTTCAACATTATAAAAAAAGAAAATTCAAATGGTAGTGTGAAAGGTGTTATCACACAATTTGGAGGGCAAACTCCTATTAAACTTGCAAAATTTTTACACGAAAATAAGCTTCCAATTTTAGGAACACAATACACGTCAATTGATCTTGCTGAGGATAGAGATAGATTTAGAAATCTTTTAAATAAACTTAATTTGAAACAAGCTGAAAGTGGTATAGCTAGAACTTTTCCTCAAGCGATAAAAATTGCAGATAAGATTGGTTTACCTTTAGTGGTTAGGCCATCTTATGTGTTAGGTGGAAGAGCGATGGAAATCGTTTATGAAAAAAGCCAACTTAAAGAATTTGTAAAAGAAGCATTTAAAGTTGCTGAAAAAAATCCAATCTTAATTGATAAATTTATTGATAATGCAATGGAGGTTGATGTTGATGCAATATCGGATGGCAAAAATGTTTTTGTAGCAGGAATAATGCAGCATATTGAAGAAGCAGGAATACACTCGGGTGACTCAGCATGTAGTTTGCCTCCCGTATCAATTAAATCTTTTTTAATAAAAGAAATTGAGAATCAAACAAAAAAATTAGCTTTAGCACTTAAAGTTAAAGGTTTTATGAATGTTCAATATGCAATTAAAAAAGATGAAATTTATGTAATCGAAGTAAATCCAAGAGCAAGTAGAACTGTGCCATTTGTCTCAAAAGCTAAAAATTTACCACTTGCTAAGATAGCCTCTAGAGTGATGGCAGGAGAGCATTTGTCCAAGTTTAATTTAATAAGCAAGACCAAAGACATGTTTGCAGTTAAGGAATCTGTTTTTCCATTCAATAAGTTCCCTAATAGTGACCTTTTGCTTGGACCAGAAATGAAATCTACAGGTGAAGTAATGGGCTTTGATAAAAACTTTGGAATGGCTTTTGCTAAAAGTCAGATCGCAGCTTCAAACTCTCTTCCAAAAAAAGGCTTAGCTTTTATTTCTTTGAAAAATAGTCATAAAGAAGAGGGGGTACAATTAGCAAAACAATTAATTAAATTAAATTTTTCTCTTTGTGGAACTAGAGGTACGGCTGATTATATTAATCAACACGGAATAAAGTGTAAAAAAATAAATAAAGTAAATCAAGGCTCTCCGCATATTGTAGACGTTTTAAATGCTAAAAAAATAGCATTAGTTATTAATACAGGAGGTGGAAATAGTGAGACTCAGCTGAGCGACGCCGTAGCATTAAGAAGGGCCACTCTGGCTAACAAAGTTCCATATTGCACTAATATGTCCACGGCTAAAGTTTGTTTGGAAGGAATTAAATCTCTAAAATTGAGAGATATTAGTGTTACTTCCTTGCAAGATATTTAACTTTTTACTTTCCAATCAGTCTCAAAAGTAACATAGTTTATTTGAATGCATCTTCTCTCTTTTTTAATCTCTTTTTTTTCCATACCATGCCAAGTATTTGGTCCACTTGTAAAGAAATATCCATAATTATGTTTATAAGGAACTGTTTTTACTTTATTTAATTTTGCATCATAAAAATCTGTTCCTAAATTTTCTGATTCGTTATGTAAATTTACGAATACAATAGAGGACATTAATTTCTCTTGGATATCACAATGAGGTTTCAGCCAAAAACCTTCTCTGTCACAAATTACCTCTAGTCTTACAAAAGAATTACTTAAATCTTTACCAATTAATGATCCAATTTTTTTATGAACTTCAGGTGATCTTAATTCCTCAATAAATTTAGTTAAGTTAGGAAATTGACCAGAATTTTCTTTGGTAACATAGCATCTAAGCTTTTTAGCTTTACCTCCATCTTTAATTCCTGCCCTAAAAGCTCCTCCTCCGCCATCTAGCGCTCTTGTTCCATCATAGTTTAAATTTTGTTTTCTAGGATCAGCTATATCAGCATTGCAAATCTCATCTATAGCATTTTGTGTTAATGGTTCATTGATTTCAAAATGTTTGAATGGATCGCTAAATAATTTTGTTCTTTTTTCTAAAGATTTAAATAATTCCATTTTTTCTCATTTTTGCTTTTACGATTGGAGCTATTCTATTTACCTCATTTAACTTATTGTAACTCCAACTTTCAACAGTATTATCTAACACTCTTGTTATACCTAAATCTCTTAATTGTGAATAAAATTTTTTAAATCTTCCTGTTGGTTTTAAAGAGCTCATCATCGCTATATACACTGGCTTGCCAGTCATAGCTGCCTCAGAAATCATTGACGTAGAGTCGCATGTAACAACAATATAATTGGAAATTGCTAATGCAGAAAGATAAGCTTTTTTATCAATAGTTTTTACCACATGATGATCCACATTGAATGTATTGTAGGCTATCTTTAAAATATTTTCAGGAGTTCGATAAGAGGGAATGACAATGATCTTAAATTTATCCGGAGTGAATAAAGTTTTTACTTTGTTAAAAAGTGCATGAATTTGTTTTTCCGAATACTTATAATATTTATTAGGTCCACCAATAATAAAAGCAATCAATTCCTTCCTCTTGTCTTTTTCTATTCCTAAATATAGAGAGTTATCCATAATTTCTTTTTTTGTTAAATAATGTATAGCTCCCGTAGTGTTAATTATATTTTCGCCTTTTAGATTGTCATGTTCTGGGCTTACAATAAGATCAAAATGTTTGAATGATATTTTTGGATCTTGGATATGAATATTAAAAACTTCTTTTCCCAGTCTTTTTTTTAATGCAATCGAAGGTATTACACTTTTTCTTCCACAAGAAATAATGACTTTACAATCACAAACAAATTTATTTTTTACCAAATTTTCTGATATTGGACTGATTTTAGGAGGGATTAAATTCCAAAAAGATTTTAATTCAATTTTTTGATGTTTATAACTTAGACCCAGGGCTTTAGCTAATCCCTCTACTTGGCTAACCATGCCGTGCATACCTTGCGTTAAAAGAAGTGCTTTTAATTCTAACATTAGTTATTATATACCTTTACATAATGAATAATAAATCATCAAAACATACAAAAGTGTTGATTCTTGGATCTGGTCCAGCTGGTTACACAGCGGCTATTTATGCGGCTAGAGCTATGCTCAAACCTATACTTGTTCACGGTTCCCAGCCTGGAGGGCAATTGACTACTACAACAGATGTTGAGAATTACCCGGGCTATTCAAAAGTGATTCAAGGTCCCTGGCTTATGGATGAAATGAAAGGTCAAGCTGAAGCGGTTGGCACTGAAATGATTCAAGATCATATAAATAAAGTTGATTTATCTAAAAAGCCTTTTGAAGCTGTTGGAGACAGCGGTCAAATTTATACAGCAGATAGTTTTATAATTTCTACTGGAGCGCAAGCTCGTTGGTTAAATATAAAATCAGAACAAGAATTTAGAGGCTTTGGAGTTTCAGCATGTGCTACTTGTGACGGATTTTTCTTTAAAGATAAAGAGGTGGCTGTAGTTGGTGGTGGAAATGCTGCAGTTGAAGAAGCAATGTTTTTAACTAAGTTTGCATCTAAAGTTAAGCTTATTCATAGAAGAAATGAATTAAGAGCTGAAAAAATGCTTCAGGAAAAATTAAAGGCTAATAAAAAAATTGAAATAATATGGGATAGCGTTATTGATGAAGTTTTGGGAGATAAAGAACCAAAAGGTGTTAACGGAATAAAAATAAAAAACGTTAAAAATAATGAAATTACAAAACTTAAAGTTCATGGATTGTTTATAGCTATTGGTCACGATCCAGCAACTTCACTTTTCAAAGATCAATTAAAAATGGATAAAGAGGGTTACTTAATTACAAAACCAGATTCTACAGAAACAAACATACCAGGAGTATTCGCTGCTGGTGATGTAAAAGATAAAATATTCAGACAAGCTGTGACTGCTGCTGGAATGGGTTGCATGTCTGCCCTAGAGGCTGAAAAATTTTTATCTAAAACTAATTAATACTTTCACAAAAATTTTTAATTCTTTCCATAGCCTTTTTTAAATTTTCCATTGAAGTTGCGTAAGAAATCCTAAAGTAACCAGGTAGACCAAATGCAGACCCTTGTACTACTGCGACATTGGCTTGTTCCAATAATCTTTGAACAAAATCAGTATCTGATTTAAGCTTAGTTTTTTTATTTAAAAGATTTTTACAACTTGGAAAAACGTAAAAAGCTCCTTCAGGTTTGAGACAACTTATACCTTTTATGTTGTTTAAGCTTTTAACAACAAAATCTCTTCTCTCTTTAAATGAATTTGCTCTTTCTGGAATAAAATCTTGTGTTCCATTCAAAGCCTCGACAGCTGCAGCTTGACTAATTGATGAAGGGTTACTCGTGGATTGAGATTGAATTTTTGAAATTGCTTTAATAATTTCAACTGGGCCAGCAGCATATCCTATTCTCCAGCCTGTCATTGAATAAGACTTGCTCACCCCATTCATAGTAAGAGTTCTTTCCTTTAACTCATTTATTTCAGCAATCGTTGAAAATTCAAAATTATCATAAGTAATGTGTTCATAAATATCATCACTTAAAATATATATTTTTTTGTATTTTTTTAAAACTTCAGCTAAGTTTTCAATTTCTTTTTTTGTATAACTAGATCCTGTTGGATTAGATGGAGAGTTTAAAATAATCCATTTAGTTTTTTTAGATATTGCTTTTTTAAGTTTAGAAGGAGTAAGTTTAAAGTTATCTTTTTCTTCACACTTTACTATTTTTGGTTTTCCTCCAGCTAATAATATTATGTCTGGGTAAGATACCCAATAAGGCGCTGGTATAATAACCTCGTCACCTTTGTTAACCGTTGCCATAAATGCGTTATAAAGAACTTGCTTTCCTCCAGTTCCCACGGTTATTTGGTTGAGATCAAAAGAAAGATTGTTCTCTCTTTTAAATTTCGCTTGGATTGCTTTTTTTAAAGCTGGCGTTCCATCTACAGCTGTATATTTAGTATCACCTTTATTAATAGCTTCTATTGCAGCCTCTTTAATATTATCCGGGGTGTCAAAATCAGGTTCTCCTGCACCTAATCCTATCACATCTTTACCAGCTGCCCGTAATTCTCTAGCTTTTGAGGTAACAGCTATTGTGGGCGACGGTTTTATACGTTTTAAAGTATTGGAAACTATGCTCATTGAAATTTATAATAATTTATAAATACTATTAACATATAATGCAAAATACTTATCAAGAAAAATTAGCTGACCTGGAGGTTAATAACTCTAAAAAAATTAAGAAGTTAGAGGGAGGTATTAATTTTAAAATTAAAAGTGATTTTCAACCTAGCGGCGACCAGCCTGACGCAATAAAACAAATTTTAAAAAATTTAAAAGATAATAAACAAGAACAAGTACTTTTAGGGGTAACAGGTTCCGGCAAGACTTTTACTATGGCGAAAGTTATTGAAAAAGCTAATAGGCCAGCCTTAATTCTAGCTCCCAATAAAACTTTGGCCGCTCAATTATACGGGGAGTTTAAAAGTTTTTTTCCAGACAATGCTGTTGAATATTTTGTTTCATATTATGATTACTACACTCCAGAAGCTTACGTGCCTAGATCAGATACTTATATAGAAAAAGAGGCGTCAATAAATGAACAAATAGATCGTATGAGGCACTCAGCGACTAGATCTTTGCTGGAAAGAGATGATGTAATTATTGTAGCAAGCGTATCATGTATTTATGGTCTAGGTTCTGTAGAGGCATACTCAAAAATGACAATAACTTTAAAAAAAAATTACGAATATGAACGAGATGATTTAATCAGAGCTTTTATAAATTTACAGTACAAAAGAAATGATCAAAATTTTTTTAGAGGCACTTTTAGGGTAAGAGGAGAGAATTTAGAAATTTTTCCATCGCATTTGGAGGATAGAGCTTGGAGGATAAGTTTTAATTTAAATAAATTAGAAAAAATTGAAGAATTTGATCCTCTTACTGGTGATAAAACAAATGATTACTCCATTATAAAAATTTATGCTAATAGCCACTACATAACTCCTAAACCAACTATCGATCAGGCTATAAGGCAAATAAAATCTGAATTAGCTGAAACTTTAAAAAAACACAGAGAGAATAATAAACTTTTAGAGGAGCAGCGACTAAGGGAAAGAACTAAATTTGATTTAGAAATGATTGAAGCGACTGGAACTTGTGCAGGCATCGAAAATTATTCGAGGTTTTTGTCTGGAAGAAAAGCTGGAGAACCTCCACCTACTCTATTTGAATATTTTCCGGATAATGCAATAATATTTGTAGATGAAAGTCACGTAACTGTACCTCAGTTAAATGGAATGTATAAAGGAGACCGTACAAGAAAGAGCACATTAGCTGAGTATGGATTTAGACTACCATCCTGTATGGATAATAGACCTTTAAAGTTTGAAGAGTGGGATTTAATGAGAACACAGACAATATTCGTATCTGCTACACCGGGGCCATGGGAACTCAAACAAACCAGCAATAAACACATTGACCAAATTATTAGGCCAACAGGTTTAATAGATCCGCCTGTAGAGATAAGGCCAGCTAAAACTCAGGTAGATGATCTTATGCATGAAGCAAAAGAAATTGTGAAAAAGGGTTACAGAGTTCTTGCCACAACTCTTACTAAAAAGATGGCAGAAGATCTTACTGAATACCTTCACGAAAATGGTCTTAAAGTAAGATACATGCACTCCGATATTGATACTCTTGAAAGAATTGAAATTATTAGAGATTTAAGAATGGGAGTATTTGATATTCTTGTCGGTATAAACTTATTGCGAGAGGGACTAGATATACCCGAGTGCGCTCTAGTAGCAATTTTAGATGCAGATAAAGAGGGTTTTTTAAGATCTGAAACTTCATTAATACAAACTATTGGAAGAGCTGCTCGTAATATAGACGGTAAAGTAATTTTGTATGCAGATAAAGTCACTAAAAGTATAGATAAAGCAATAAAGGAAACAGAGAGAAGAAGAAATAAACAATTAGAATATAATAAAAAAAATGGAATAACTGCAGAGTCTGTCAAAAAAGAAATAAGCGATATTTTAGAATCTGTTTACGAAAAAGATTACGTAAAAATTAGCGAAGGTTCAAATGTAGGTGGAAACTTAAAAAAACATTTAAAAGCATTAAATAGAAAAATGAAAGAAGCTGCGTCTAACCTGGAATTTGAGGAAGCCGCAAAATTAAGAGATGAAATGAGAAAGCTGGAAGCAAGTGAGCTTGAAATAACTTTAAATCCAAAAATTTCTCAATATAATTTAAAAAGTAAGGTTTACCCAAAAGGGAGATCAACGATGGGCATGCCTGGTACAAAACCTAAAAAAGCGATTAAAAAATGGAAGCCAAAAAAGTAATAATAACCGGTGGAGCTACAAGAATAGGTGCTTCTATCGCAAAAAGCCTAGTAGGTTTCGATACAAAAATTGTTATTCATTTCAATCGTTCTAAAAGTAGTGCATTAAAATTAAAAAAAGAACTAGAGAGTCTTGGTGCCGAAACTTATTTATTAAAGGCAGATTTAAATAATTTTAAGCAAACAAACAGTTTAATTAAGAATGCGTATTCAAAAATGAGAGGTTTAGATTGTTTGATTAATAATGCCTCTGTTTTTGAAAACGATAATCTTAAAAATTTCTCTGAAAAATCTTTTACAAAACATATTAATATTAACTTAAAAGCGCCAGCAATTTTAACTCAAAATTTTCATAAGTTTGTAAGAGATAAAGATGGATGCATTATCAATATTATTGACCAAAGAGTTGAAAAATTAACTCCCTTTTTTTTCTCGTATACCTTGAGTAAATCTTCTTTAGCGGTTTTAACAAAAACCTCAGCTATGAAACTAGCTCCCAATATTAGAGTGAATGGTATCTCACCTGGTCCTACTTTAAAAAATAAAAGACAATCTGAGAGACATTTTAAGAAACAGTGGAAGTCAATAATATTAAGAAAAAAAGTAGATTTAGAAAATATCTGTAATGGGGTAAAATTTCTTATTGAAAGTAAAAGTATAACTGGAGAAATAATTAACATTGACGGCGGGCAAAGACTTGCATGGCAAACGCCTGATATAATTAATACAAAAGAATGAAAATAATAAAATTTAAAAAAAGAGAAAAATTTAAATACAAAAGAAAAGTAATCATCAAAGATCTTACTTTGAAGATTTTTATTGGAATACATAATTTCGAGAAAAAAAAGAAGCAAAGGGTAAAATTTAATATTGAAATTTTGACAAATCCTTATGTGTCTCCAAATAGTAAAGACCTAAATTCAATTTTAAATTATGAAGAGGTTGTAACGAAAATTGAAAAACTTACAAATTCAATACACCACGAATTACTTGAGGATTTGGCGGAAAATATTTTTAATATTATTTTTAAAAACAAACTTGTTAAAAAAATAAGTTTAAAATTAGAAAAGCTAGATATCTTAAAAAAAACCAAATCTGTTGGTATTGCAGTATCAAAGACTAAAATATGATTAATAGTTTAGAACTAGGAAAAAAAGTAATTAAAGATAAAATACCATTAATTCCAAAAAATCCTGGGGTATATAAAATGTTAAGCTCTACGGGTGAAATTCTTTATATTGGTAAAGCAAAAAATATCCCAAACAGGCTAAAGAGTTATGTTGCAGACTCAAACCTGCCTATAAGAACTGAAAGAATGTTATCTCTTACACATAGCCTGGAAACAACTACAACAAGTAATGAGAGTGAAGCTTTATTGCTAGAAGCAAACTTAATTAAAAAACATAAACCTCGGTACAATATTTTATTAAGAGATGATAAATCTTTCCCATACATATATATTGGTAATAAAGATAAATGGCCCCAGCTAACTAAGTTAAGAGGAAAAAAATCAAAAACAGGTTATTATTTTGGTCCCTTTGCATCAATAGGCTCTGCTAATTGGACAATCAAAATACTACAAAAAATTTTTCAATTAAGAGTTTGTGACGATACAGTTTTCAAAAACAGAGAACGCCCATGCATTCTTTATCAAATCAAAAGGTGTTCTGGTCCTTGTGTTGGTCATATTCAAGAAAAAGATTATTTATCTACTGTGAATGATGCAATAGATTTTATTTCGGGCAAATCAAGAAGAATTCAAAAAAACTTATCTAAAGAGATGGAAGAAGCCAGTAAAGAACTTGATTACGAAAAAGCAGCTATTGCAAGAGATAGAATCAAAGCCTTAACTCAGATACAGACTTCGCAAAAGATAAACCAAACAAATTTAAATGAAGCAGATGTTATAAGTATCTATAAAGAAACTGGAAAAACTTGTATTCAGGTTTTCTTTTTTAGATCTAAACAAAACTGGGGTAATCAGGCTTTTTACCCAAAACATGATACGGATGACTCAATTGAAGAAATTCTATTATCTTTTTTACCTCAATTTTATGAGAATAAAGCTATACCCTCTTTGATCCTAACTAATATTGAGGTAAGAGAAAAAAAACTTCTTGAGAAAACATTCTCCACAAAAGAAAATAAACAGATAACAATTAAAAAAGCAAAAGCAAAAAATGAGGTATCCATCTCAAAACTAGCTGAAAAAAATGCAAAACAGGCTTTAAAACAAAAACTCATTCAGTCAGATACAAATAATAATTTAATTGAGTCTCTTGCTTCTAAATTTAAACTTAATAGCAGTATAGATCTCATTGAAGTTTACGATAACAGTCACATTCAAGGAACAGACTCTATTGGTGCTCTTATATGCTTTAGCAATGAGGGTTTTATAAAAAAAAGATACAGAAAATTTAATATAAAGGATGAGAAAGTAAAAAACGATGATTATGGAATGATGAAAGAAGTTTTATTCAGACGATTCTCTAAAGCTATAAAAGAAAAGTCAGGATCTTTATCACTTCCAGATTTAATTTTAATAGACGGTGGTAAAGGACAATACTCAGTCAGTCGGGAGGTTTTAAATGAACTTGGCTTGCACGATCTACCTATTTTAGCTGTAGCTAAAGGTAAAAAAAGAAATGCTGGTGAGGAAAAGATTTACCATGAAAATAAAGAATTTATTTTAAATAAGAATAACCCTCTTTTATTTTTTATTCAAAGACTAAGAGATGAGGCCCATAGGTTCGCCATTAGTACTCACAGAGCAAAAAGAAAAAAAAATTTAAGCAAGTCATTATTGGATCAGATACAAGGCATTGGAAAACAAAGAAAAAGGGCTTTGTTAAATCACTTTGGATCTGCTAGAGCGGTTGAGTCAGCTAGTCTCGAGGATCTTAAAGCTATTGAAGGAATAGAAGACAGTATAGCAAATAAAATATATAATTATTTTCACGAATAAAAAAATATGAAATTAAAAATTCCAAACATATTAACTATTGGACGAATAATCATTGTACCAATATTTGTGTTAACATTTTACATCCCAGGCTTTTTTGGTGATTTGATACCTTTTTTTTTATTCGTGATAGCTAGTTTTACAGATTACCTTGATGGACTACTAGCTAGAATTTTTAAAGAAGAGTCTAAATTAGGTGAGCTTTTGGATCCTATTGCCGATAAAATACTTGTAGCTGCTGCATTAATTCTTTTAGTGATGAATGGAACGATCAAAAATTATGAGGTAATAGCCGCCATAATAATACTCACGAGGGAGATATTGATTTCTGGCTTGAGAGAATTTTTAGCTAAAGGTCAAATAACAATGCAAGTCACAAGTTTATCAAAGCTGAAAACTTTTATTCAAATGGTCTCTATTGCTATTCTTCTCACGGGAGAAAGTGGAAATAAAATTATAAACTTTCAAGATTATAATGCTCAAACAATCGGAATTGTTCTTTTATGGCTTTCAGCTTTTCTTACACTTTATACAGGTTATGATTATTTAAGAAAAGGAATTGATCATGCAATTGATCAGGATAATAAAGATTAGGCAGCTGATCTTTTTCTAACTATTTTTTGATAAGTCTCGTTTAGATTTTTTATCAGATCACAAACTTTAAAGTTATATTCTGAAATTTGGGAAACAGGTGTTACTTCAGCTGCAGTTCCGGTTAAAAAACAGCCTACAAAACCTGTCATTTCCTCTGGCTTAATTTTTCTCTCAACTACTTTTATTCCTTTCGATTTAGCAATTTTAATTACCTCTCTTCTGGTTATCCCATCTAAAAATGAGTCGGGCACTGGAGTATGTAATTCTCCTGCTTTATTTTTAAAAAATATGTTTGCTCCAGTAGCTTCTGCGATATTTCCTTCATGGTCCAACATTAACGAGTCCGTGTATCCATTAGCTTCAGCTTCATGCTTTGATAAAGTGCAAATCATGTACAATCCTGCAGCTTTAGTATCCCAAGGAATTGTGTTTGGAGCCGGTCTTCTCCAGCTAGAAATATTTAACTTTATTCCGTTCAATTTAAGTTTTGGATCAAAATAAGATCCCCAGTCCCAAGTAGCAATTGCAACGTGAATTTTATTTTTCTGCGCAGATATAGCCATCATTTCGCTGCCTCGCCAAATTAACGGCCTAACATATCCATTTTGAACTTTTTGAACATTGACTATGTGCTTGCATGCGTTGTTTATCTCAGCTTGCGAAAAAGGAACCTTGATACCCATTCTTTTAGCAGAATAAAAAAGTCTTTCAGTATGCTCTTCTAATTTAAATATTTCTCCTTCGTAGACACGCTCACCTTCAAATACACAGCTAGCATAATGCAACCCGTGATTAAGGATGTGAATATTTGCATCTGCCCATTCCACAGTTTTACCATTAAACCAAATTTTTCCTGAGCGTTTATCGTAAGGTATACTTTCCATTTAAAGTAAATATATAGATTTTTTTATTATAAAAAAGTATATTCAATAATAGGATAAGTCAATATAACTTACCATTATGAAAGATTTGCTTTATCTTAAAGACGAACAAATTAAAGAGTTTATTCAACTACTCTACTATGCATATAGGGAAACATTTTCAGATCCTAGAGAGGTATTGTCAAAAAAATTTTTTGGCCCTGCACATTTGAGAGCATTAAATCTTATTGAAAGGAACCCGGGAATTAATTTGGGAGAGCTAATATATAAATTAAAAGTAACTAAACAAAGTTTGAACAGAGTCTTAAGAGATTTAATTAAATCAAAAATGATCAAACAAGTTCAAGATGAAACTGACACAAGAAAAAAAAACTTATATTTAGATAAAGAAGGAAAAACTTTTTTTGAAGTTGTCTATAATACTCAAAAAAAAAGGATATTTAATGCTTTAAAAAATTCAAATTCAGACTCTGTTATCAAGTTTAAAGAAGTTTTAAAAAAAATTATAGATGGAAAATAATAAACACCAAATTCTTATTGTAGATGACGATGACAGAATACGTAATCTTTTAAAAGATTATTTAACAGAAAATAATTATATTGTCTCTACGGCAGAAAATGCAAATCAAGCTAAAGAAAAAATAGAATATTTAAAGTTTGATATTATGATATTAGATGTAATGATGCCTGGCCAAAATGGATACGAATTAACTCGAGAAATTAAAAAAAAAATTAAAATTCCAATTATACTACTCACAGCTAAAGGTGAAGTGGAGAATAGAATTAAAGGATTAGAACTTGGTGCAGATGATTACATTGGAAAACCGTTTGAGCCAAAAGAACTATTACTTAGAATAAAAAATATTATTGATAAAAATTATAAAATTGACCTTAAAATAAAACATAAAATTGGTTTAGCCGAAATTGATTTGAATAAAATGACTATTAATTTGAATAATAAATTTAAAAAAATTAATAGCTCAGAAAAGAAAGTTTTAATTGAAATGCTAGCTAATCCAGGGATACCATTCTCGAGAGAAGAAATAGGAAAAATTTCTGGAATAAGCCAAGAAAGATCAATTGATGTAATGATTACAAGATTAAGACAAAAACTTGAATTAAAACCAAAAAATCCAAAATATCTACAAACAATAAGGGGCTCGGGCTATGTTCTCTGGATTGAATAATTTTATAAAATATATTTTACCAAAAAGACTTTTTTACAGAGCTTTAATTATTGTAGCTGCTCCAACAATTATTTTACAAATTATAATTACAATTGTTTTTTATGATAGTATATGGATTAAAGCTAATAAGAATATTACCAGATCGTTAGTAAACCAATTAAAAACAATTGAAGAAGTTTATAAAAATGATAATAAAAATTTAGATTTTTTTACCGATAGTTATAAAAATAATTTTAATTTTGAAATAGGCATTAAACAGGACATTTTTCCTAATAATACTGGTGAAAGAAAATTTAGTCCTATGGATAGGTCGTTAAGAAGAGAACTAAAATCAGTTTTTGGAAATGATAATTACTGGTTTAATACATCAAAATTTAAAAACGCCGTAGAAATAAAGATACGATCAGGAAATAATGTAATAGAATTTTTAGTTCCAAAAGAAATGGTTTCAACTTCATCTGTAAGACTATTTGTACTTTGGACTACTTTACCCTCTCTAGTTTTGATTATCGTTGCCTTAATATTTTTAAAAAACCAAACAAAACCTTTGGTAAAATTAGCTAAAGCAGCTGAAAGATTTGGAAAAGGTGACTATGTAAATGACTTTAGAGCTTCTGGATCACAGGAAATTAGAAAGGCGGCATTTGAATTTGATCGTATGGCTAAAAGAATTAATCGACACCTAAATCAAAGAGCAGAAATGCTTTCAGGAATAAGCCATGACTTAAGAACGCCTTTAACTAGATTAAAATTACAGTTGGCAATGTTAAAACAAAAAGATGTCTCGGACAAAATGTCAAAGGATATTGATGAAATGGAAAAAATGTTAAATGATTATTTACATTTTGCTAAAACTCAGGCTCAAGAAACTACTAGCGAAATAGATTTAATTTACCTACTAAATTCTTTAAAAAATGAGTTTAATGATAAAAACTTGAGCTTAGATTATAATGATTCGAATATTAAGATAAATGGTAGACCTATAGCTTTAAAAAGATCTTTTGAAAATATTATTCAAAATGGCTTAACTTACGGTGAAAAAGTAGAAATTAATGCTCATAAGGGAAATAAATTTATAGTAGTTTTAATAGAAGATGATGGCCCTGGTATACCTGAGGACCAATACAAAAATGTTTTTAAACCGTTTTTTAGACTTGATAAAAGTAGAAGTCTTAATAAGTCAGGCGTTGGTTTGGGCTTAGCTATTGTTGAGGATGTAATTAACTCACATGGTGGAAATATTCAACTTAGTAAAAGTAAATACAGCGGCTTACAAGTTAAGATTTCTTTACCTTTTTAATTTTTTTATCTTTTAATTTTTTTATTATTAATTCTTGTTTTTGAACTATTTTTTTTAAAACCTCAAATTCTTCTCTAGAAACAAGATCTAATTTGTTGATTATTTTATCTCTTGTAAATTTAAGGTCTGTAGATATCTCTTTTTTGATATCATTAGAAGTTAAGATACCATTTTCTATTAAACTTGATAATGATTTTAAAATTTTTTCTGAGTTGCTCATGCCTTATCTTATTTGATGGCAATACTAATTTCAAATATGTTATAAGAAAATATGTACACCCATAATTTAGACCCTATTTTATTTAGTTTCGGGTTTTTATCGATTAGATGGTACTCATTATCTTATGTTTTTGGAATACTTATAGGTTGGTGGTTAGGAAAAAAAATAATAAATCATATTTTAAAAATATCAAATCTCAAATTTAAAATTAAAGACTTTGACGACTTAATCACTTATATAATCGTCTCAATTATAATTGGGGGGAGACTTGGATATGTGATATTTTATAATCCCGGCTACTATATTTCTAATCCAGCAGAAATTTTAAAAGTTTGGGAAGGAGGAATGTCCTTTCATGGTGCATTGATTGGTATAATTATTGGAACATACTTATTTTCTTCAAAAAAAAATATCCCTACTTTTTTTATGTTAGACATTTTAGCTTGCGTATCACCTATAGGGATTTTTTTAGGACGTTTAGCAAATTTTATAAATGGAGAATTAATTGGTAAAGCAACATCTGTTCCTTGGGGCGTGATTTTTCCAACTTTCGATAAGTTGACAAGACATCCCTCTCAACTTTATGAGGCCGTTCTTGAGGGAATAATTTTATTTTTAATATTGAATAAAATAATTTTTAAAAAAATATATTCTATTGGTACTTGTTCTTGTTTATTTTTGATTTTCTATGGAATTTTTAGAATTATATCAGAATTTTTTAGAGAGCCTGATATTCAATTAGGTTATATATTTAATTTGTTTAGTATGGGAACAGTTTTAAGTTTACTTATGATTTTTGCTGGATTTTTAATCTACAATATTTTACGAAAAAAAAATGAAAACAAACAAAATATTTTTTAAAAATTCTAAAATTCTTCCAGTCGATAGTTTTTTCAAAAATGTTCTTTATGATAAAAAATTTGGATATTACAATTCAAAATTTCCACTAGGAAAAAAAGGTGATTTTATTACTTCGCCAAAAATATCAAATTTATTTTCTGAAATAATTGCAATTTGGATAATTAGTTGCTGGGAGACATTTGGAAAACCGAACAATTTTAATATTGTTGAGTTAGGTCCAGGTGATGGTAGTTTAGCAAGTGTATTATTAAGATCTTTTAAAAAATTTCCTAAATTTGATTCAATAAAAAAAATGTTCTTGTTCGAAGAAAGCCAACTATTAAAAAAAATACAAAAAAGGAAGATTAACAATAAGGATGTTAGGTGGATAAATAACTTTAATGAAATTAAAAAAGGGCCAGTAGTATTTTTTGGAAATGAATTTTTTGATGCAATACCAATTAAACAGTTTAAGAAATTGAAAAATACAATATTTGAGAAAAATTATATCATTGGAAAGAACAATAAAATTAAACAAGTTTTTAAAAAAGCTTCAGCATCTAATGTGAAAGATATCGAGTCTTACAAGATCTTAAAGAAATTAAAATTTATTGAATATCCAAAATTAGGTTTTAAAGAGCTTAAAAAAATAACAAAAAAAATTTCTATGCTTAATGGATGTATTTTATTAATTGATTATGGTTACTCAAATCCAAATAATCAAAATACTTTACAATCTGTAATACAACATAAAAAAAATAAGTTATTTAATAATTTAGGTAAAGCTGATGTTACTGCGCATGTTAACTTTGCACTTCTGAATGAATTTTTTTTAAAAAATAATTTAAAAACTAAAAATTTAATATCACAAAAAAATTTTTTAGAAAACATGGGTCTTGTTGAAAGAGCAAATATTCTAGCAAAAAAAATGAGGTTTACTCAAAAAACAGATTTATATCTAAGAATTCAAAGATTATTAAGTCCTAAGATGATGGGAGAGTTATTTAAAGTAATTTTAGCTTATAATTTTAAAAACAATAATTTCGCAGGATTTAAATAATGTTTTACTCAAAAAAACTCAAAAAGATTAAAAAGATTAGTCATTGTTTTTTCTCCAGAAAAAATGGATTTTCTAAAGGTATCTATGAGGGTTTAAATTGTGGAAGAGGTTCAAAAGATAATAAAAAAAACATTCAAAAAAACCTAAAATTTGTTGCTAAAACAATGGCTGTTGAAAGAGCTAAATTGATATTAATGCATCAAACTCATAGTAATAAAGTAGTTGAAATAACAAAAAAAAATTACAAAAAAATAATCATGGCAGACGCGATGATAACTCAAATGAGAAATTTAGCTATTGGAGTAGTAACAGCTGATTGCGTGCCTATCATTTTTTGTGACAATAAAAGTCAAGTTGTTGGTTGTATTCATGCAGGCTGGAAAGGCGCTTTTACTGGTATAATTGAAAATACATTTAAAAAGGTTAAAAGACTAAATTTAAAACATAAGATCTATGCAAGTGTTGGGCCATGTATTGGGAATAAAAGTTATGAAGTTGACACTAAATTTTACAAAATGTTTGTGTCAAAATCTTGGAAATATAAAATATATTTTAAAGAAAAAAATAAAACAAAAAAACTGTTTAATTTAAGAAAATTTGTGACTGATAAGCTATTAAAATTAGGTATTAAAGTTGACCAAGTAAATAAAGATACTTTCTCTGAAAAAAGTAATTTTTTCAGTTATAGAAGATCATTTAAATTGAAGCAAAAAGATTATGGAAGATGTATATCTACAGTTCGCCTAGTTTAACTTTATTAATTTGAAAAGATATAGAAATAAGGTATAAATAGTTACATTTCATGAAAATTTTATCTGGAACAAGCAATTTAAAACTCAGTAAAAATATTGCTAAAAATCTAAAATTAAAACTTATAAACACCAATATTAGAAGATTTGCTGATGGAGAAATTTATATAGAAATAAATGAAAATATAAGGGGCAATAGTGTTTTTGTAATTCAATCTACTTCAAATCCAGCAAACGATAATTTAATGGAATTACTTTTAGTAATTGATGCATTGAAGAGATCTTCAGCAAAAACTATAACAGCTGTAATTCCATACTTTGGTTATGCGAGACAAGATAGAAAAGTTGCTCCGAGAACCTCTATATCAGCAAAGGTTGTTGCAAATTTACTAACTAATGCGGGAGCTAATAGAATTGTTACGGTTGATTTGCACGCTGGGCAGATTCAAGGTTTTTTTGATATGCCGGTTGATAACTTGTTTACTACCCCTCTATTTTCAAAATTTATTAATAGAAAGGTCACTTCAAAAAACTTAATTTGTGTTTCTCCAGATATGGGTGGTGTTGCTAGAACAAGAGCTTTAGCTACTAGACTAAAAGCTGAAATTGCAATCATTGATAAAAGAAGACCAGCGCCTGGAAAATCTCAGGTTATGAATATTATTGGAGATGTTAAAAACAAAACTTGCATCATTGTAGACGATATTATTGACAGTGGAGGGACGATAGTTAATGCAGTTGATGCTCTGAAAAAAAAGGGAGCTAAAGAAGTTTTTGTTTTTATTACTCATGCAGTATTGAGTGGAGATGCGGCAAAAAAAATTAAGAATTCTAAGATTAAAAAATTAATTATTACTGATTCAATTGATAATTCTGATAAAATTAAAAATAACAATAAAATTGAGGTGTTATCTATCTCATCATTGATGTCGGAGGCCATTAAGAGAATAGCAAACTCTAATTCGGTGTCTGATTTATTCAATTAACACTTGTTTTGATACTAATCTTGGGTTATACACCCTCTTCAATTATATTATGAGTAACATAAAGGCAATAAAAAGAGAGAGCACCTCTTCTGGCTCAAACAATAAATTAAGGTCACAAGGTCTTATACCTGCTATTCTATATGGTGGAAAAGACGCCAATCAAAATATCTCTATACAGATTAAAGAAATTAAAAATTTAATAAACTCAGATACTTTTTTATCTAAAGTTTTAGAATTAGATATTGATGGAAAAAAAGAAAAAGTAATTCCAAGAGATGTAGCTTTTAATGTCGTATCTGAAGAACCTATACATATAGACTTTATGAGAATTGTTTCAGGAAAAAAAATTATTTTAGAAATACCTGTAAAGTTTATCAATCATCCTGACTCACCTGGTTTAAAAAGAGGCGGAGTTTTAAATATAGTAAGAAGAAAAGTTGAGTTGAAATGTCCAGCAGAAAATATTCCAAATGAGATAGTCGTGGATCTTACAGGGACAGATATTGGAACAAGTATAAAAATTTCCTCTGTAAAATTAGAAGGCAATGTTGCTCCAACTATTACAGATCGTGATTTCGTAATTGCAACTGTAGCTTCTCCAACAGTTATCAAAGAACCAGAAAAACCAGCGGAGGGAGAGGATGTAGCAGAAGGTGCTGAAGGTGAGGTTCCAGCAGAAGGTGCAGATGCTGCTGCAACTAGTAAAGATGGAGAAGCAGCTAAGAAAGATGATAAGTCTAAAGATGGTGCTGATAAAAAACCTGACGAAAAAAAATCTCCTGAAAAGAAACCTGCTGAGAAAAAATAATTAATATGCTTTTACTCGTCGGATTAGGAAATCCTGGATCCAACTACACTAATACCAGACATAACATTGGTTTTAAAATAATTGATGCTATCAACGCACACTTTAAACTTTCAAAACAAAAACCAAAATTCAAAGGCTTGCTCACTACAGGTAATATAGATGAAAAGAAAATCTATGCTATTAAACCATTAACTTTTATGAATAATTCTGGAACAGCTATAAAAGAGCTAATCGATTATTTTAAGATCGATGCAAAAGATGTTTTTGTTTTTCATGATGATATGGATATTGATTTTGGAAAAATAAAAGCAAAGTTTGGGGGTAGTAGTGCAGGTCATAACGGGATTGAATCTATAGATAAATTTATTGGTAAAGATTACTCTAGAGTTCGTATAGGGATAGGGCATCCAAAACAAAAGAAAAAAGTGAATAATCATGTTCTAGAAGATTTTAAAGAAGACGAAGAGGACAAAATTAACGAGATTACAGAAAATATAGTCAAACAATTGCCTACATTAATAGAAAAAAAAATAGATCTTTTTTCGAGTAAAGTAAATCAAGACCTGAATGGGATTTAAATGTGGAATAGTTGGACTTCCTAATGTTGGAAAGTCCACTTTATTCAATGCATTAACAGCATCGAAAAATGCAGAGGCTGCTAACTTTCCTTTCTGTACTATAGATCCAAATATCGGGATAGTCGATGTCATTGATGAAAGATTAGACAAATTATCAAAATTATCTAACTCTAAAAAAAAAATTTATACTAATATAACTTTTGTAGATATTGCAGGATTAGTTAAGGGAGCGTCAAAGGGAGAAGGTCTAGGAAATAAATTTCTTTCTCACATAAGAGAGGTAGATGCAATTATTCACTTAGTAAGATGTTTTGACTCAGATAAAATTACTCACGTCAACTCTAAAATTAATCCAGTTGAAGACCTTGAGACAATTAAAACAGAAATAATACTTTCTGACCTAGATATCGTTCAAAAAAAACTTGAAAAAGGTAAGAAAAAATTACTTCAAGAAAAAGAAGTTAAAATACTTGAGGGAAAATTGAGACAATTAAATGAGGGTAAAGAAGTAACTATAGAAGATGAAAATGAAAAAAAATTTTTAACTACATTAGGTTTACTAACTATAAAACCAAAAATAATTGTATGTAATGTAGATGAGGAAAGCTTAGTAAGAGGTAATGCTTTTACTGAAAGCATTAAAAAAAAATATTCTAATGAAAAAATTGTGACTATCTGCGCTGATATTGAGGATCAAATCATGGGATTAGATAACAATGAAAGGGAAACCTTCATGAAAGAAATAGGATTAAATAAAACTGGGCTAAATCAATTAATTAAGGAAGGATATGACCTTTTGAACCTCGATACATTTTTTACCTCGGGACCTGAGGAAAGTAGAGCTTGGACTGTAGAAAAAAATACTCTAGCACCAAAAGCAGCGAGTGTGATTCACACTGATTTTGAAAAAAACTTTATTCGAGCTGAAGCTGTAACATGCGAGGATTTTATAAAATTTGGAAGTGCTGAGAAATGCAAAGAAAATGGAAAGCTTAGAATTGAAGGAAAAGATTATATTGTAAAAGATGGGGATGTTTTATACTTCCGTGTCAACCCTTGACCAAATTTTCTTCATACTTAAATAAACTAAAGTCGTTAACAGTACTAAATAAATAATAACTTTAACACCCGTTTTATGTCTTTCTTCAAGTTCAGGTTCGGCAGCCCAAGCTAAAAAAGTTGTTACATCTTTAGCCATTTGTTCAACAGTAGACTCGGTGCCATCTGCATATTCAACTAGGCCATCCATTAAATTATTTGGCATTTTAATTTTATTGCCGGCCATATATTTATTATAATAAACGCCGTCATCAAGAGTTACACCTGGAGGCGGGTCCTCATAACCGACAAGAACTGAATAAATGTAATTAGCTCCTCCTTTTCTTGCTTTAACTAAAACTGACATATCAGGCGGGTATGCCCCACCATTAGCAGCTGTCGCTGCCTGAACATTAGGGTACGGGCTTTTAAACTTATCTGAGGGTTTTCCTGGTCGAGTAAACATTTCTCCTTGAGAATCTGGGCCATCTTCTATTTCGAAACTAGCAGCAATAGCTTTTACTTCTTGCACTGAAAACTCAGGTCCGCCAGGTTCTCCTAGATTTCTATAGCTAAGATATTGCATTGAGTGACAAGAAGCACAGACTTCTTTATAAACTTGAAAGCCTCTTTGTAGTGATGCTCTATCAAAAGTTCCAGTTAAACCTTTAAAACTCCAATCCACTTTAATTGGATCGACCATTTCAGCGCTTTGTAGTGGTTTAAGTGAGACAAGTAGTAAAAAAGATAAAACGATTAGTTTTATATTAAACTTTATCATTAACCTTCCTAGCTAAAGATGGCTCTGCTCCTCCGGTTAATACTGGCTCGGAGATACTCATAGGAATAGGATCTGTTTTTTCTAAATAACCGACAACTGGCATAACCACTATAAAATGTAAAAAGTAATAAATAGTTCCTACTCTAGCTAATACTAAGTAAATCCCTTCAGCTGGCATCGCGCCAACATAACCAAGCATTAGAACGTCTATTACTAATATCCAAAAAAACTGTCTATAAATCGGTCTAAAAACAGCCGATCTTACTTTTGATGTATCTAACCAAGGTAAAACAAATAAAATAAAAATTGCACTGAACATTAAAATTACTCCTCCTAATTTATCAGGGACAGATCTCAAAATTGCGTAAAATGGCAACAAATACCATTCAGGCACAATGTGAGCAGGTGTAACTAAAGGATTTGCAGGTATATAATTGTCTGAGTGACCCAAAACATTAGGGGTGAAGAATACAAATCCGGCAAATATGATCATAAATACTAAAAGCGCGAAAGCATCTTTAATTGTTATATATGGATGGAATGGCACTGTATCTTTAGACGGTTTCTTTATATCAATTCCTACAGGGTTATTATTCCCTGGAACATGTAAAGCCCATATGTGTAAAACTACTAATCCTAAAATTAAAAACGGAATTAAATAATGTAAACTAAAAAATCTGTTAAGTGTTGGATTATCTACAGAATATGCTCCCCATAACCAAGTTGTTATGCTATCTCCAACCAAAGGTATCGCACTAAATAAGTTAGTTATTACTGTGGCACCCCAGAAGCTCATTTGACCCCAAGGCAAAACGTAACCCATGAAAGCTGCTGCCATCATTAATAAATAAATCATAAGACCAATTATCCAAATTACCTCTCTTGGTGATTTATATGATCCATAAAATAAAGATCTAAAAATGTGTATGTAAACTGCTAGGAAAAACATAGACGCGCCATTGCTGTGAATATATCTTATAAGCCAACCATAATTTACATCTCTCATTATGTGCTCCACACTTGCAAAAGCTAAGTCTGCATGAGCAACGTAATGCATTGCTAAAACAATTCCTGTAACTATTTGAGTGATCAAACAAAAAGTTAAAATTCCACCAAAGGTCCACCAATAATTTAAATTTTTGGGAGTTGGATAATCTGTTAAATGTGCTCCAAGCGTAAGCAAAGGTAAACGGTCATTAAACCATTTCCCTGCTTTAGATTTTGGTACGTACTCGTGCTCACTCATAATTATTTATCCAATTTTAATTGTATTGCTATCAACAAATTCAAACTTTGGTATTTCCATATTTGTTGGAGCTGGTCCTTTTCTTATCCTGCCTGATACATCGTAATGCGAACCATGGCAAGGACAAAACCAACCATTGAAGTCTCCTTTATCCTTTAAAGGCACACATCCAAGATGTGTACAAACTCCTAACATGACTAACCACTCATCTTTTCCATCTTTTACTCTATCCTCATCTTTTTGAGGATCAGGCAAATCGTCCAATTTTACTGCTCTGGCCTCAGCTATTTCTTCTGAAGTTCTTTTTTTTATAAATATTGGCTTTCCTCTCCATAAAACGGTAATAGATTTGCCAGGTTCTATACCACTAATGTCAACTTCTGTAGTTGCTAAAGCTTGTTGAGCTTTATCTGGATTCATTTGGTCAATCATTGGCCAAATCACTGCGCCAACTCCAACTGCTCCAATGGTATAACTAGCTGTAAATAGAAAATCTCTCCGATTAACTTTTTTTTCTTCTTTGCTCATTAATGTTTGTGTTTATAATATATTTAATCATTTAAACTATGTTTTTAAATACTCTAGGGTCAGAATGACACATAATTCAAGCAATAATAATGCACATAGCTCTTTATAAACCTGATATTCCCCAAAATACTGCTGCAATAATAAGATTGGGTGCTTGTTTAAATCTTAAAATTCATATTATTGAACCTTGTGGCTTTAATATACACGACTCAAGATTTAAAAGAGTAGTGATGGACTATATGAGTATGAGCAGAATATTTAGATATGAGAACTATGATGATTTTCTGAAAAAGAATAAAAGAAAAAGAATAGTTTTAATGACAACTAAAGCAAAAAAACATTATCATAAGTTTAAATTTAAAAAAGATGATATGATGCTATTTGGTAGAGAGAGTGCTGGGGTACCCGAAAATTTGCATAAGACTATAAAAAATAAAGTTAAAGTTCCAATGAACAAAAATACTCGATCACTTAATATTGCTATGAGTGTAGCTATAATTTCAGCTGAAGCACTTAGGCAGAATAACTTATTGAAATAATGGTTGATACAGAATTTAGAAAGAAAATGGCAGATAGTTGGTTCTCTAATTTACAAATGCAAATTTGTAAATCATTTGAACGACTTGAAAGTGATAAAGTGCAATTTACAAAAAGAGATTGGTATAAGAAAAAGGCATCTGAGGGCGGAGGAACTTCTTATCTTTTAATAGGAGGTAAAATCTTCGATAAAGTTGGAGTTAACAAATCAACAGTCTCTGGAGTATTCCCAAAGAAATTTAGATCTAAAATTTTAGGAGCTGAAAAAAAAGGGAAATATTGGGCATCAGGAGTTTCAGTGGTTGCACATATGAAAAACCCTAAAATTCCAGCTGTGCATTTTAATACAAGGTTTATTGTTACTTCTAAAGAATGGTTTGGTGGAGGAATGGATGCAACACCTAGTCACGAAGATAAAAAAGAAAGTAAGTTAATTCATGATGATTTAAGAAATGTATGCTTAAAAAATAAAAAAAATTATAAAAAATATAAAAAATGGTGTGATGAATATTTTTATTTACCTCACCGGAACGAAGCAAGGGGTATTGGTGGAATTTTTTTTGATTATGAAACAAAAGATTGGATTAAAAATTTTAAGTTTGTAAGAGAACTAGGATTAGCTTTTATAGATATTTCAAATAAAATAATTAACAGAAAAAAAAAATTAAGATATTCAAAAAAAGATAAAGAAAAGCAATTATTTAAAAGGGGAAGATATGTTGAGTTTAACCTTTTATATGATAGAGGTACAAAGTTTGGTTTAAATTCGGGAGGTAACATTGACTCAATTTTAATGTCTTTACCACCTGAAGCTAAGTGGAAGTAATTATGGATAAAGAACCTATTACAGTTAATGGTCTTGAAAGTTTAAAATCAGAATTAGAAAATTTAAAAAATGTTCAAAGGCCAAAAGTTGTTGAAGCGATTGCTGAAGCAAGATCTCATGGTGATCTAAAAGAGAATGCTGAGTATCATGCAGCTAAAGAACAACAGGCCTTAATTGAAAGTCGTGTTGTTGCTATCAATGATTTAATTGCAAGAGCAAACGTAATTGATGTGACAAAAATTGAAAATAATGGAAAAGTTATTTTTGGCTCAACAGTAAAATTACAAGATTTAGAAAATGATAAACAAATTAATTACAAATTAGTTGGACAGGATGAAGCTGATATTAAAAAAAATCTTATTTTTTTTAAAAGTCCAATAGGAAAAGCCTTAATCGGAAAAGATAAAGGTGAAATGGTTGCAGTAAACACTCCATCTGGTGAAAAAAATTTTGAAATACTAGACGTTGAATATATTTAAGAATTTTGTTTTATTATTTCTTGAACCCTATCATCTGAAATTTTAAAATTATTTTTCATCCATTCTTCTTCAATTTTTCTTAAGACTTTACCCAATAAAACTCCTTCCCTCATTCCTTTATTCATTAAATATTTACCGTCTATATCAAATTTAGGAGTTTTTGATTTTAAGATATTTTTCATTGCCTCAGAAAAATTTTTAAAGGTATATTTTGAATTTGAGGCAAAGTTTAATATGTTCAGATTTATCAAGTGGCTTTTATCATTTAAATAAATATACTTCTCGATATCTTTGGTAAAAAAATCTTTATTATTCTTAAGTAACTTTAAATTTTTTGCTAATAAATTTAGATCATCTTTAATGTCATTAGATACATTATACTTATGACAAAAATATTCATGATTGCTATCCTTATCTATTAATAAAATAGCTAGTAGAAGGTTTAAATTAATTTTAGAGGAATTTAGTATTTTTTTTAACCTTTCTAAACGCTTAAGGTTTGCAAATTCAGGGAAAATGAGATTAAAAATTTCCCTCAAATAAGTGCTTTCATTTAAGTTAATAAAAGATTTTAAATTTAGAATTTTAAACAATTCTACTAAAATTCTTTCTTTTGAAATTTTTTTAATCCCTATTAAATTTTGTTTTATCGCATTATTAGTTGTAGCTTCAACTTTGCTATCATAAATAATTTTAAATCTTATAAACCTGATAATACGTAAATAGTCTTCTTCAATTCTTTTGTGAGGATCTCCAATAAACTTGACGTTATTGTTCTTTAAGTCAACAGTACCCATTTGTGGGTCAAAAATTTTTCCATTAATATCTAAATAAATCGCATTAATAGTAAAATCTCTTCTTTCAGAATCTAGCTTCCAATCATCAATGTATTCTACCTCAGCATGTCGTCCATCTGTCTCAACATCTTTTCTCAATGTTGTAATTTCAAGTTTATGTTTTTTTGATACTAGAGTTATTGTTCCGTGTTCAATACCAGTATCAACTACTTTGAAATTTGTGTTGTTAAATCGTTCTTTAATTTCGTAAGAACTCAATGTTGTTGCTATATCAATATCGTCGATTTCATCATTGCTGAGATATTTTCTTACACAGCCTCCAACAAATCTTGCTGCAATTTTATCGTTTGGAAGACCTTCTTGAAGTTTTTGAAATACAAATTTTAATTCTTTATCTTTATAAAATGGAAAAAAAACTCTTTTTATTTTTTTAATTAAATTAAAAATTTTTTCTAACATAGATTTTGGCTGGGGCACTAGGATTCGAACCTAGGATGGCGGTATCAAAAACCGCTGCCTTACCGCTTGGCTATGCCCCAACTATCAGAAATCTGATATATCATATATCACAAAAATTAAACAGTTTTAGCCAATGAAAACCAGAGATGAGGATACTGTTTTTTTAAATTAATATAGGCTTTTTTTGCAATAATCTGATCATTAAATAAGCCGTAACAAACTGACCCAGAGCCAGTCATTCTTGAAAAAAAGCACCCTTTTTCATTTTTAATGTTAATCAAAATTTTTTTAATGTGAGGATATTTTCTTTCAACAATGAATTGCAAATCATTTCTATTTTTACTTAAATAGTCTAAAAAGGATTTCCTTGAATTTACAATATTATTATTAAATCGCTCCTTTTTTGAAAATTTTCTTACTTTAGAGTATATCTCCTTCGTGGAGCATCTAATTTTTGGTTGAATAAGTAAAAAATAAAATTTTTGATTCTTTTTCAAATTTATTATTGTTTTTAAGTTTTTCAAAAAAGCTTGTCTTTTGAAAAAAAGTTTAAGATCAGTTCCAATAATACTTCTAAGTTTATTTAATAAATCATTATTTACTTTATTCTTCAGTAAAAATTTTAGTATAAAAGCAGCATTGCTAGATCCTCCCCCTAGCCCGCCAAAAACTGGAATATTTTTTGTAATAGTGATGGAATAATAATTTGAAATTAAATTTAAATTTCTTAATTTTTTAAGTAAATTTAACACTGTGTTTTTTTTTACATTTACTAAGTTTTTAAAAGGTCCTTTAAAATTAATTTTATCTTTATTTTTTTTTATTTTATTTATCTCAATTTTATCAGATAAACTTATCAAACAGTATAACGACTGAATTTCATGTAAATTATTTTTTAATTTAGAGTTTACCTTTAATGTAAGGTTGATTTTTGAATAAGACTTAATGACCATTTTTTATAGGCCTTTAATTAATTTATCTTCGACATTTTTTTTAAGCTTATCTTCAATTTTTTCAAGATTTAAAACATAGTCCCAATAATATCTCGCTTGAATTTCATTTCCAATTTTCCATAATACATCTCCATAATGATCATTAACTATTGGATCAGCAGGTAATAATCTAACAGCTAATTGTAGGTACTCTTTAGCTTCCTCGTATCTCTCAAGTTTAAATAAAGCCCATCCAAGGGAGTCTGTTATATAAGGATCATTCGATCTTAATTTGTTAGCTTTCTCTAACATGTTCAAAGATTTTTCTATTTTTATACCTTTTTCAATCCACGAATAAGCTAAATAATTAATGACATAGGCTTGATCAGGTTTGGCTTCTAATGAGGCCAATAAATCTTTTTCTGCTTTATCCCACTCTCCAATTCTTTCATAAGCGATTCCTCGCCCATCAGTGGACTCGGCGTATAAAGGATGTTTCTTTTGAATTCGTTTTATTATTTGAGTATAAAATGGAATAGCTTCTTTAAATTTTTCATTATTTTTTAAAAATTCAGCATAATCAAAAGTTTCATAAATATTTTTTTTGACTAAATTATTATAAGATTTTTCTAAAAGTTTTAACGCTTCATTTTTATTTTCACTCTCTATAAAAATTTTTGCAAGTTGTTTCGATGAGTACCAATGAAAGGCCTTTCCTTTTTTGCTTAAGTTATTATAAATTTTTTTCGCTTTTTTAAAATTACTTATTTTATAAAAATTTTCTGCCATTAAAGTATCGTATGAATGAAAGTCCTCATTTAAGTATTTTGCTAAATTTAAATAAAAGTTTGATAAAGAATACATCGACTGAGAAGATAACACGTTAGCAGCTACGTAAAGTATTTCTGCAGCAACATTGGTTTTTTTTTTACAGTTAAAAGCTAAAATATTTTTATCTTCATTTAAATCTAATTTATATTGGTTGAGTAATAAATTTCTTGGGTAGAGCTCCAATGCAGAATTAACAATTTTTTTTGCCTCATTTATCTCCCCTGTTGAGGCAATATAAGATGCCAAGAAATAATTATATCTAGAGAAATCTGTTGTTCGACTCGATAATAACTCATTAAAAAAAAATTTTGTATTTGAAGTATTAAAATAACAGTTTAAAAAAGCATTTTGTATTTTTTTAAAGTTTTCAAAACTTTTATTTAAATTATTTAATTCTTCGGTAGCCTGTTTTAAATTTGAAATATTAGACCAACCATAAAGGGAGCTGGAAATATAATTGTTCAGGATAAATTCAGAATTTTTTTTTGTTTTAAGAAAATATTTTTTTGCTAAGTCAATTTTTGAATTTTTAAGATAATAAATTCCTAAAACTAAATTACTCTCGTATGTATCTTTTTTTTTTATTTTAAGTTTTTTAGAATAAGTAAATGCCTCTTTAAAATTTCCAGAGTTAACCAATGCATATAAGTATTTAGTTGAATAATTTGAATGGCTAATTTCAAGTCCATTCAAATTTTTTAAGTATTTTAAAGAATCCTCATATTGATTTTCATTTAAAAGCAATATTCCAGAAAAATAATCTGATATTTGCTCTTCATTACCAAACTTATCCAAGGATTTAGCTGACGATGTGAACAAAAATATAATGACAAATATAATTTGTCCTATAATCTTATATTTAGTTACATGTATATTCATAATAATAGATGACGAAAAAAAATAGCCTTAATCCAATAAAGTTACTAAAATATTATAATTTAATTAATCATAATTTAATTTACAATAACTCGGCAATCAATAGGTATAAAAGGGACAAATTTGAAATTTCTGTCGATAAAGTTGAAAGTTTGGAACGATTAAAAAAAAAAATTTTTGATATTAAAGATTGTGATCTCAAAAACAATGCAACAAACATGGTTTTTAGTGATGGTAATCCAAAGTCAAAAATTATGCTAATTGGCGAAGCCCCAGGTTCAAATGAAGATCAGGAAGGGCTTCCTTTTGTTGGAAGGGCGGGAGCTTTACTTGATAAAATGCTTTCTGCAATTAATTTAGATAGAAAAAAAGTATATATATCAAACATAATAAATTATCGACCTCCCGGAAATAGAAGGCCTACAGATGAGGAAATTAAAAGATATTTGCCTTTCATTACCAAACACATAGAAATTATAAATCCAAAAATTCTTGTTTTGCTTGGAAGTACGGCAATGAGTGCTTTAATAGGAAATGAAGTTGTAATTTCCAAAATGAGGGGTAAATGGATTGAAAAAAAATTTGGTAGTTGCAAGACATCAGTAATTATCACATTTCATCCTGCTTTTTTAATGAGACAACCAGCGCAGAAAAAAATGGCTTGGATCGATTTAAAAATGATAAGAGATAAAAAAATTTAATTAAATTGAAAAAAAAAATTATTATTGCTGGAGTTGATGAAGTTGGAAGAGGATGTTTAGCTGGTCCGGTGGTTTCAGCAGCTGTAATACTAAAAGAAAGTATAAATCTAGACCTCCTCAAAGATTCCAAAAAAATAAGCTTTAAAAAAAGATTAGAAATCTCAGAACATATTAAGTCTTATTCACATTATGCTATCGGTTTAGCTTCTGTAGAAGAAATTTTAGATTTGAATATTTTACAAGCATCATTGCTTTCAATGAAAAGAGCTTTAGAACAGCTGACTTTAAAACCAGATTTGACGTTGATAGATGGAAATTTCGCTCCAAGTGGCTTAAAAAATTATAAAACTATAGTTAATGGTGATGAAAAAATTAAAGTCATAAGTGCAGCTTCTATTATCGCTAAAGTTTATAGAGATAAACTCATGATTAAACTTGCTGAAGAATTTTCTAACTATTCTTGGGAAAAAAATTTTGGTTATGGAACTAAAGCTCATTTAGACGGTCTAAAAAAATTTGGTATTACCTCTCATCACAGAAAAGGTTTTAAACCCGTACACAAGATGTTGTCTAACTAAGAGTCTTAAACACTAGAAAACTAATTTTTTCATCAAAAAAGTTTGACCCTGAATTCAATTTAAGGTTGAATCTAAAAATGTCAAAATTTTCCAGTCAAATCGTTAATGGGGATTGTTTAGAGGAAATAAAAAAAATTCCTGAAAAGACCTTTGATTTAGTTTTTGCTGACCCTCCATACAATATGCAGATTGGTGAAAAATTAACTCGACCTGACTCAAGTAAAGTGAATGGTGTAAATGATAAGTGGGATCAATTTAATAGTTTCAAACATTACGATGAATTCTGCATTGCTTGGCTAAATGAATGTAAAAGAATTCTAAAAGATAATGGAAGTATTTGGGTGATAGGATCTTATCATAATATTTTTCGTCTAGGTTATCACTTACAAAATTTAGATTACTGGCTGCTTAATGACGTAATCTGGAGAAAGAATAATCCTATGCCAAATTTTAAAGGTACACGATTTACTAATGCACATGAAACTCTTATCTGGGCTTCAAAAAATAAGAAATCAAAATATACGTTTAATTATCAATCGTTAAAATGCTTAAATGATGACTTACAAATGAGATCAGACTGGACATTACCTATTTGCAACGGAAAAGAGAGGTTAAAGAAAAATGGAAAAAAAATTCATTCTACACAAAAACCAGAGGCGCTTTTACATAGAATTATTTTAGCTACTACAAACAAAGGTGATACCATCTTTGATCCTTTTTTAGGCACTGGAACAACAGCCGTGGTTGCTAAAAAATTAGGTAGAAAATATTTTGGAATAGAAAGAGATAAAAAGTATTTTAAAGCTGCTAGCGAACGAATAAAAAAAACTAAGGTAATTGAGGATGAATACTTAGATACTGTTGAAAACAATAAATCAAAACCAAGAATACCTTTTGGTTCTCTTGTGGAACTAGGAATATTAAAGCCAGGTACTACCCTATTTGATCCTAAAAAGAAAATTAATGCCAAAATTATGGCTGATGGAAGTATTAAATATAAAGAGTCAGAAGGTTCAATTCATAAAGTGGCAGCAACAATCATGGGAGCTGAAAGCTTTAATGGTTGGACTTATTGGCATTGTAATATTAATGGATCCACCGTTGTAATTGATAGTTTAAGACAAAAATTTATCTCAGAAACTAAAGCTTAATTCGTATAAACTTTACCTAAGTATCTTTTTACAAAAAATTTACGTTTTACCAAAAACTTTAAAAGTAGATTTCTGACGTTTTGCATAATTTTGCTTGAAAAGTGAAATGCAAAGAAATTAAAATTTGATCTACTTCTTATGATTTTTGCCCTTTTTGATCTTATTTCAAAATAATCATTTTCTTTATCAAGCTTATCTTTTGTCAATAAATTAAATATTTCAAAAGCACTTTCTATAGATTGTCCGGCGCCTTGCGCAAGAGTTGGTAAAAACCCATTAAAGGCATCTCCAATATAAAATACCTTTTTATTAGAAGAGGGAATAATTTTTGGAGTAAAATATAAAGGCCATGTTTTTATTTCATTCTCAAATATATTCTTTAATTTAGGGTTTTGTTTTAAAACTATTTCTTGAACTAACTGTTTGACATTATCGGGCTCATATTTTTTACACCTCATTATACAAACCATATTAAGTTCTTTTTTTTTATTTATTGGATAAAGAACAATATGACTATTACTTCCAAGCATTAAACTTATATTTTCATCATTTATATCTAGTTCAGATTTTGAATTTAATATTACTCTAGCTGCAATAGCTTTTTTAAATCTTGGTTCAATTTTTTTCATTTCAAAAAATGACCTAGTATTTGAAAATATTCCATCAGCAGCAATAACAAAATCTACTAAATCATTTGTATTATCATCAAATTTGATAAGAATTTTGTCTTTTAGTTCAGAGACTTCCTTCATTTTTTTTCCAAATCTTAAATGCTGCGTGTAAATATCTTCTTTCAAAAATTCAATTAAAGTTGATCTTTGCAGCGTTGTGTACTTTGCTTCAGGACTATTAAACTTTGATAAATTTAAGTCACATATTTTTTCATTTCCTATATTGTAAAAATCTATTGTTTTTGGGTGAAAAATTTTTTCAATTCTAATTTTATCAAAACTTATTTGATTTAAAATTTTTATACTGTTGGCGGCTAATTGAATACCGTAGCCCTCCTCAAGAGACAAACTTTCTTCTCTTTCATAAACCATAAATTCATGATCTGTATATTTTTTTACTAAATTTGCTAAAGTTAATCCTGCTATGCCAGCGCCAATTATTGCAATTTTTTTTTTCATTAGAATAAAGATGAAACTTGATTAAATATTCTTTTGGTGAAACTAGGAATAAATTCTTTATTATCTTCTAAAGAATACCAATTATATGATTTTGGGATCTTGTTTGAAAATTTATAGTACAAATTAATATTAAGACTTAAATTTGAAATAGAATTTTTATAATTTTTTAAAAATTTCCAATTTTTATTTACCGAATTATTTTCTACTTCTTTTATTAATGGTAAATTAAAATTTTTGAGAAATTTTATTTCATTCTTTTTAGTCAAAGCTATTTGTTTTTTTTTACTCACGTAACAAAAAATATTGTAGTTCATAACTTTTATTTTTTTTCTTTTATTACCTTTAATCTTATTTGATGATTTAAAATACCTACAACTTTTATTCAAACAACATTGACTACATTTTGGGTCTTTTGGCTTACAAATTAAAGCTCCGAATTCCATTAACGCCTCAACAAAATCAGAGTTTCTGTTAGTAATAAAAAGATTTTTTTTATTACAGTCAATTAACTGTTCAAAATTTATCTTGGACTCCTTTTTATTTAGATATCTTGTGAATACTCTTTTTACATTTCCGTCTAAAGCTATTGTTGGATAATTATGAATAAAACCCATCAGCGCGTTAGCAGTGTAATCTCCAACTCCTGGTAATTTTTTTATTTCTTTTAAAGTATTTGGTAGCTTAGAATTAAGTTCTTTTACTAATAATTTAACAGATGCTAACAAATTTCTAGCCCTTCTGTAATAACCCAAACCCTCCCACATTTTTAGAATTTGAGTTTCATTAGCTTTAGATAACGACTTAAGTGTCTTATATTTTCTAGTAAATTTTTTAAAATAAGGGATGACCGTTTTTACTTGTGTTTGTTGCAACATAAATTCACTCAAAAGTCTGTAATAAAGCTTTTTTGGTGATTTTTTGCTAACACGCCATGGTAAATTTCGTTTGCTATTATCATACCAAGCAAGAATTTTTTTTGATAAAGTTGGACTTAAATGCATAATAAAAATAATAATAAAACTCAAACTTTCATACAAGGGCTAAGACCTTTTTCAAGCTCAATTCCTAAAACGCTTAAAAAATTTCTTAAAAAAGGTGGATATAACTATTCTAATATCGTGGATAATTGGACAAAAATGGTTAGCAAAAAAATTTCAGACGCGTGTTATCCTGTAACAATTAAAATGGGTAAAGAAATGAGAAATGGCACTTTAGTGCTAAATGTGGTTCACGGAAAAGAAATTGAAGTTGAGTACATGAAAAAAGAAATAATTGATAAAATAAATAGCTTTTTTGGCTACAGCTGTATCAATCAAGTGTCGTTGAAAATTGTCCAAGATACAATAAAATCAAAAAATAAAGTTTTTCCTAAAATTGAAAACTTGCCAAAAATTGAAGAAAAAATGAATAAAATAAAAGATAGTCATCTCAAAAACTCTTTAAAAATTTTTTTGAAAGCATTTAATGAAAGAAATAAATAAATTTTTTTATATAACTATAATAACCTTTTTTTCCTGCATCGCACCAGTCGAGAGCAAAATATTGAGTATGGGAAGTTCAGAAGCAAAGGTTACAGTGAAAGTTTTTTCATCATTAACGTGTCCTCATTGTGCTAATTTTCATGTCGCAATTTTTAATAACCTTAAAAGAGACTATATTGATAAAGGATTAGTAAAATTTGAGCATCATCCTTTTCCGCTTGATTTAGCGGCGCTCAATGCTGAAGTAATTGTAAATTGTCAGACTAATAATAATCGAAAATTTGAATTGTTAGAGGAAATTTATAAAAAACAAAAATTTTGGGCTGTTGGCTCTGACATAGATAAAATTAACGATTTGATTAAAGAAGTAGGTTTAAACTTCGATCTATCAAAAGAAAAAATGGACAGATGTCTTAAAGATAGCGATGCTCAAGATATGATTCTAGAACAAAGAATTGAAGCTCAAAAAAAATATAAAATTGAATCTACCCCAACAATATTTGTGAATGAAAAAAAATATAAAAATAAAATAGATTATAAATCTTTTAAAAAGATAATTGATAAAAATTTATAAATGAAGTTTAAACAATTAGACATAACAGGTTTTAAATCATTTTCTGAAAAAACCACCTTTTTAATTGAAGATGGGTTGACTGGTATAGTTGGTCCCAATGGATGTGGTAAATCGAATGTTGTAGAGTCTCTAAGATGGTGCATGGGAGAAAACTCTGCAAAAAGTATGAGGGGAAGTGGGATGGAGGATGTAATTTTTTCCGGTACTTCTAATAGACCCTCGAAAAATATTTCAGAGGTATCTTTAATGCTTGATAATCAGAACAAAGAGGGTCCAGCTCAATTTAAAGAATTTGATGAGATTACTATAAGAAGAAAAATCGAAAGAGATAAAGGATCTAAATATTACATAAATGATAGAGAAGTAAGAGCGAAAGATGTGCAAACTTTGTTTGCAGACTTATCAACTGGAGCTCATTCACCTTCACTTATTAGTCAAGGAAGAATTGGACAACTTGTAATTTCTAAACCAATTGAAAGAAAATCTATTCTTGAAGAAGCTGCAGGAATATCAGGAATTCACGCTAGAAGACAAGAAGCAGAAACAAGACTTAATGCAGCAGAAAATAATTTAAAAAGAGCCGATGAGCTCAAAAAACAACAACAAAAACAACTGGATAATTTAAAAAAACAAGCTGAAGAGGCTACAAAATACAAAGAAATTTCAAGAGAGATTAAGAGAGTGGAAGCAGGCTTATATTATTTAAAAATTAGAGAAATAGAAAAAGATAAAAAAAAAATATTAGAAAAACTTAGTGAACTTGAGGATGAAATAAGCGCAATAAATATCGATTTTAATCATAACAACACACTTTTGGAGGAAGAAAATAAGAAATTAGCACCGCTTAGAGATAAAAAGATGGAAAGCGTTGCAAGCTTACAAAAGATCAATTTAGACATGGCTAGTCTAGATGAGGAGGAAGCTAGGGTAAAATCATTACAAGAAAAATTAGAAAAATCTATTAGAACAGTAGAGTCAGATCTTGAACGAGAGAAAAGTATTTCTTTAGATGCAGACTTAAATGAAAAAAGAATTTCAAAGGAAAAAGAAGAGTTGCTTAAAACAGAGAGTCAATTATCAAAAGTAGAATATAATTCATCAAAAGAACTCAAGGAATCTAAATCACAATTAAATAGTTTACAAATTCAATTAGATGAAATGTTAGATAAAATTGAGAAATATATTAAAGAAGGTAAAAAACTCACCATAGAAATATTTGGAGAACTAAAAAAATTAGTAAAAAAAATTACCTCTTCACAAGAGGAGTATGCTGAAAAATATGGAAAAGATAAATCAATCCAAAGTGACTCTATTAAAAGGAAAGAAAGAATTAAAAATATTGACTTAGAATTAGAAAATTGGAGAAATTTGAAATCTAATTCAGAAAAAATGATATATGAATTAAGTGATAGAAAAAGTAAACTTCAGACTGAGCTAACTGATAATCAAAAAAATCCTGAGAGAATAGCAACATCAAAAGGGCAAAACCTTCAAAATTTAGAAAATACAAAAAAAAGAAATGAAGAGATTGAAAATGAACTGATAGAAGCCGAAAAAAAATATACTTCCATAAATCAAAACATTAAAGAAATTCAGTCCAAACTTTCTGATTTAAAAGAAAATAAGGCTAGAAATGAAGCTACTCTAGAAGGAATCGAAAATAGAAAAAAAGATCTTTTATTTTCTGTTAAAAGCGAATTGAACATTGAAAATGAAGATGAGTTGCTTCCTCGATCAGATTTAAACCAAGTATCCCCTGATAATCTCCCATCATTAGAGGATCAATCTCAAAAATCAGATAAAATCAAAAAACAAAGAGATTCCTTAGGCTCAGTAAATCTTAGGGCAGATGAGGAAACCAAAAAGTATGAGACAGAGATAAAAAAAATGGAAGATGATAGAGCCGATCTTTATTCAGCAATTGTAAAACTAAAAACAAGTATTGACGAACTCAATCAAAAAGGAAGAGAAAGATTATTGGATGCTTTTACAAAAGTGAATAGGAAATTTAACGAAGTTTACACAAAATTATTTAGTGGTGGTAGTGCAAAAATAGAGTTGGTAGACTCTGAAGATCCTTTGGAAGCTGGATTAGAGATGTATGTTTCGCCTCCAGGTAAAAGGTTGCAGTCAATCACATTGCTATCAGGGGGAGAGCAAGCTCTAACAGCTTTGTCTTTAATTTTTGCTGTATTTCTAGTAAATCCATCGCCAATTTGTGTTTTAGATGAAGTTGATGCTCCCCTAGATGATGCTAATGTCACAAGATTTTGTGAACTGTTAGATGAGCTTACAAAAATTACAAATACAAAATTTATAATTATTACCCATCATGCTTTAACCATGTCTAGGATGCATAGGTTATACGGGGTTACAATGGCTGAGCAAGGTGTAAGTCAGCTTGTTTCTGTAGATTTACAAAAAGCAGAGGAATTAGTAGCCTAATTAAAATGAATACACCCGAAGATTTTAAAACTCGCCTAAAAATTGCAAAATCAAAAATTCAAAAACAAGTTCAGTCTGATGGTATAAAAAAGGGCTCATTTATGGGTAGCGCTTTTAAATTAGGCACCGAGCTTGTGGCAGCAGTTGCTGTTGGGACAATAATTGGGTTTATTTTAGATAGTTGGTTTGATACTAAACCTTGGTTAATAATAATTTTCTTTTTTTTAGGTACGTCAGCAGGAATATTAAACGTAATAAGAACTGCTAATCGAATGCAAAAAGAGGACTAATATTATAGGAAATTTATGGCAAGTAATCCAATGCAACAATTTAGTGTTCATAAAATTGGACCTGAAATTAAAATTGCAGGAATAGACTTATCTTTTACAAACGCAAGTCTATTCATGGTTATTAGTGCATCTATTATATTGTTATTCTTGTTCTTAGGAACAAAAGAGAAAAAAATTGTCCCTGATAAAATTCAACTGATCGCTGAAATGTTTTATACATTTGTTGCCAAAATGATAAGTGATACGGCGGGCTCTAAAGCAAAACCTTATTTTCCTTTTATATTTAGTTTATTTATGTTTGTCTTGTTTTGTAATATGGTTGGAATGTTACCCTACTCATTTACAGTAACTAGTCATATAATTGTGACTTTAATTATGGCGCTTTTTATTTTTATCGCAGTAACTATTATTGGATTTGCTAAACATGGTTTTAAATATTTAAGTATATTTGTTCCAACTGGAGTTCCAGCGGTATTATTGCCATTAATCACCGTTATTGAGATTATCTCATATTTGAGCAGGCCAGTAAGTTTATCAGTAAGATTATTTGCGAACATGATGGCGGGACATACTATGCTAAAAGTTTTTGGTGGATTTGTCATAAGTTTAGGATTACTTGGTGGATGGTTACCACTTGGTTTTTCAGTAGCATTAACAGGCTTAGAAATATTAGTTGCATTTCTGCAAGCTTATGTTTTTGCAATATTAACCTGCATCTACTTAAATGATGCATTAAATTTACATCATTAATTAATAAAGGAGGAAAAATGGAGTTAGAAGCGGCAAAAATGATTGGAGCAGGTCTTGCTGCAATCGCATTAGCAGGAGCTGGTGTAGGTATTGGAATTATTTTTGGTAACTACCTATCTGGTGCAATGAGAAATCCGTCTGCAGCTCAAAAACAATTCCCTAACTTACTGTTAGGGTTTGCTTTAGCAGAGGCGACTGGACTTTTCGGTCTTGTAGTAGCTTTAATAATTTTATTTGCATTTTAAATAAAAATTATGAATAGGTTTTTAAGTTTGATTTTAGCTTCTTTAGCTATGCAAAATAATTCGTTTGCAGCTGAGGCTGGCATGCCTCAGCTGGATCCGACGTATTGGGCATCACAAGCATTCTGGTTAATTTTAGTTTTTACAATTTTGTACATCTCTATAGCAAAATTTTACCTTCCGAAAATTAAAAATAATTTAGATAATCGTGAAAATAGAATTAAAGATGATTTAGATGATGCTAATAAATTCAATGAACTGTCTGAGTTAAAACTTAAAGAATACGAAAAGATTATGGAAGATGCAAAAAAAAAAGTAATAAAAATTCATGTAGAGTCTAAAGATGCATTAGATAAAGATATTCAAAATAAAAAAGAGACTATTGAAAAAGAAATTGAAAAAGAAATTCTTAAAGCTCAAAAAGAAATAAGTGATCTTAAAAAAAACTCTATCTCCGATATTCAAAAAATATCAGAAAATATTACTTCAAATATTATTGAAACAATATCGGGTGACAAACTTAATGAAAGTAGCATCAAAGCTGCTGTAGAAGATATATCGAAAAAAAACCTAGGTAAATATTTATGACAATTGATGCAACTTTTTGGGTAATGATATCCTTTTTTGCTTTCATAGGACTACTAATATATTTTAAAATTCCCAAAAAAATAAAAACAACTTTAGATGAAAATATCTTGAACATAAAAAAACAAATAGATGAGGCTGATAAACTCAAAGAAGATTCTAAAAATATCCTAACCGAACATGAGAAAAAGATTAGTAATTCTAAAGCCGAAGTAAAACAAATGATCAACAAAGCAAGTGAAGAAGCTGAAAGAAATGTCATAAAAATAAATCAAGATTTTCACAATTTGATGGACTCAAGGAAGAAAAATGCAGAAGAGAGAATAAAACAACTTAAATATCAAGCTTTGAAAGATATTAAAAATGCTTCAGTAAAAATTGCTATAGAGTCAGTCGAAAAACTCATTAAAAACTCACTAGATAAAAGCAAATTAGATAAAATTTACAACTCTAGCCTTGAGGAAACAAAATTAGCACTTAAGAAAAAATCTAGTTAGAATAGCCATAAAATTATGGCAAAAAAAACAACTGTTATTGGTTCAGGTTTTGGAGGTCTAGCTGCTGCGCTTAGATTAAAGGCTAAAGGCCATAAGGTTACATTAGTAGAAAAACATCCTGACCTTGGTGGTCGCGCAAGAGTTTTCAAAAAAGATGAGTTTGTTTATGATGGAGGTCCAACAGTAATAACTGCCCCTTACCTATTTGAAGAATTATTTTCACTGTTCAATAAAAATATTTCTGACTATGTCAAAATCGTACCATTAAATTTATGGTACCGTTTTGTATTTAGCAACGGAGATAAGTTTGATTACAATGGAGACGATAAATCTATGGAGGAACAAGTTAAAAAATTTAATCCCTCAGATTACGATGGATATAAAAATTTAGTAAATTTTACTGAAAAAATTTTTGATAAAGGTTTTACAGATTTATCAGACAAGCCTTTTAATAATTTAATCTTTATGATGAAGCAAATTCCATCTTTATTAAAATTAAAAAGTTATAAGTCAGTTTACAGTTTGGTTTCAAACTATATATCAAATGAAAAATTGAGAAGAGTATTTAGTATGCATCCTCTTTTAGTAGGTGGAAATCCTTTCAGTACTACTTCGATATATACATTAATTTTATTTTTAGAGAAAAAATGGGGCATACATTACTCAATGGGAGGAACAGGAAGCGTTGTTAAAGCCTTAGAAAAACTAATGGTTGAAGAAAATATCAAAATTATTAAAGACGCTGAAGTCACTGAAATAATTACAGAAAATAAAAAAGTTAAAGGTGTAAAAATAAATAATTCAAAAATAATTAATAGTGATTATGTAATTTGTAACTCCGATCCCCCTAATGTTTACAACAAATTGATAAGATCGAAGAAAGATTATGATTTTTTATTTAAACAAAAAATGAGAAGAATGGATTATTCAATGGGTTTATTTGTTTATTATTTTGGCTCTAAAAAAAAATATAGTGATGTTGCTCATCACACAATTTATTTTGGAGAAGATTATGAAAAACATCTTGATAAAATCTTTGAAAAGAAAATACTATCTGATGATATAAGCTATTATTTACATAGACCATCTGCAACAGATCCTAATATGGCTCCAAAAGGCCAAGATGCTTTTTATGTATTGGTTCCGGTACCAAATAATTTGTCTAAAATTAATTGGATCGACGAAGGCGATAAATTCAAAGATTTAGTTCTAGATAAAATGGATAAAACCGTTCTGCCTGGCATTAAAGAAAATGTGGTAAGTGATTTTTATTTAACACCTGATTATTTTGAGATCGATTTAGCAACTCTTTATGGATCCGGATTTTCAATTCAGCCAAAATTTTCTCAGTCAGCTTATTTTAGATTTCATAATCAATCTGAAATATATAAAAACTTATACTTTGTTGGTGCCGGTACACACCCGGGTGCTGGAATGCCCGGTGTTCTTTCATCAGCAAAAGTTTTAGATAAATTATTTTAATGAAAAGTAATTTACTTAAGAAACATGCTAAATCTTTTTATTGGGCAAGTTTTTTTTTGTCGGGCAATACTTTGGAAAAATGCTCTTCTATATATAATTTCTGTAGAACCCTAGACGATATTGTAGATGATGATAATAATCTGGAAGTAAAAAAAGAAATTTTTTCAAAATTTAAAAGAGATTTTGAGAATAAAAATCTTAACAACCAAATTATAAAAGATATGTGGTCAGTTATTGATAAAGAAAATATTTCTAAACAAATTATAATAGATTTATTTGATGGAGTTGAAACAGACTTAAAAGAAAAAGTAGTGATAAATTCGAAAAAAGATTTGCTTGTTTATTCTTATAGAGTTGCCGGAACAGTCGGATTAATGATGTCAAAAATACTGAAAGTAAAAAATAAAGAGGCTTTAAAAGGCGCGATTGATCTTGGGATAGCTATGCAATTTACTAATATTGCTCGAGATGTTTGTGAAGATAAAGCCCGAAATAGACAATATGTTGCTCACGATTTTTTGGCAATTCAGGAAATAATTAGTGAGTCTCAAATATTTTATGAAAATTCATTTAACTCTATTAGTGATATACCAATTAGGTCAAGATTTTCAGTTATTGTTGCAAGGCGTATTTACAGAAAAATAGGTGACTATATCCTTAAACAGAAAAATATAGATAATTACAATAAAGCTGGCAAAATCTATGTTCCTAAGTTCGAAAAAATAATTCAGACCTTTTTATCTGTTTTTGACTTTATTAAGTTATTGTTCATCAAAAATTTAAATTACGATAATCAAACAAATCTTAATATCTTGAGTAAAGAGATTAATTTAAATGAAAGAATTTGATTATATAATAATTGGCGGTGGATGCGCGGGCCTATCTTTAGCTTATGAGCTTGAAATTAATGATAAGTTAAAAGAGAAAACCTTAGCAATTATTGAAACTCGTGAAGAATATAAAAGAGACAAAACATGGTCTTTTTGGAAAGTTTTTAATCATAATTTTGATGATTGTGTAATTAAAAGTTGGAACAACTTTACGATAAATTCTCCGGATAGTTCACATGAATTAACTAATGAAAAATTTCCCTATCAAAGTATTGATAGTGGTAAATTTTACAAAAAAATAAATTCTAAACTATCTACAAATTCAAATATAAGTTTTTTTAAAAACCTAAGTGAAATCAACTCAGAAAATTCGATAATTTTTAATAGTGTTCATGAAAAAGAATTAGATAAATCTAAATTGTGGCAACACTTTCAAGGTATCGAGATAGAAACACCTAAAGATATTTTTGATGAAGAAATAATAAATTTAATGGATTTTAATTGTGATCAGAGAAATGATGTTCACTTTTTTTACACATTGCCATTTAGTAAAAATAAAGCTTTAATTGAAACAACATGGCTTTCAGATTTAGAAGATCAAAGCTTAATGGATTACGATCTTCAGTTAGAAAATTACATAAAAAATAACCTTGGTATAAAAAACTATAAAATAAATTTTACTGAAAAAGGTGCTATACCGCTTTTTTATACTTCATTCAAAAATGAAAATAGAATAATCAATATTGGGTCTGTAGGAGGTATGACGCGATTAAGTACTGGGTATACTTTTTTAAATATTCAAGAACATAGTAAGTATATTGTAAAAAATATTGACAATATTGATAGAGCAAAAATATTCAACTTAGGAAAAAAATATCAATTTTTAGATAAAGTATTTCTAAGAGTATTAGAAAAATATCCCGAAAAGATGCCTAAAATTTTTTTTAATATGTTTAAAACTTCTTCAAATACGATTATAAAATTTTTATCAAATAAAAGTAATATTATTGAAGACATAAATATTATTAGCAAAATGCCAAAATTAATTTTTTTAAAAGCATTGTTTAACTAATGGAAAATATTAACTTTAAGCACTCAATAATATTTTTTAATTTTTGTGTTTTGATAAGCCCTCTTTATCTAATGTTCAATTTTGAACCAGTTGTATTTTGCTTGTTTTTAATTTTAATTTTGGGAATTTCTCATGGTGCATTAGATAATATCAAAGGAAAAAAACTTCTAAAATTATTTGGATACAAACAAAACTTATCCTTTTATCTTGGCTATGTATCAATTTCATCATTGATAATAATATTCTGGTTAATATTTCCTAATACAATTTTATTATTATTTTTGATTGTAGCCGCATATCATTTTGGAAAAGAAGACACAGTATTTTCTTTTAGAAAAAAGTTTTTCATCTCTGAGTGTTTATTCTTCTTAAAAGGATCAACAGTAATTATGGCTCCATTATTATTTAAGAGAGAAGAAACAAATGCAATATTTAAAATTCTTAATTTCAATGTTTTTGAGGCAGAATTTTTTACTAATGAATTTTTAATTGGAATGTTATGCCTAGGTTTTTTATCATCTATGTACATTTCAAAAAAAGAAAATATAAATCTTAAAAGTATTATGATCATGGACTTCTTTTCTTTAATAATATTAAATCTTTTTTTGTCACCTATTTTAGCTTTCACTCTTTATTTTTGTTTTCTTCACTCAATTAGGCATTCGATTACTCTTATTTTTGATTTGGATAGATCTTTCAACCAAGGACTTAAAAAATTTATAACGAAAGCTATCCCTTTAACTTTTATAACTGCAGTAACATTTTTATTTGCGATATATTTTTTAAATAATCTTTATAAACTTGATGAGGCTATTTATAAGGTTATATTTATTGGTTTGGCGTCACTTACTTTTCCGCATATATTGTTAGAATATCTTTTAGAAAAAAATGAAAAAAGAACTTAAAATTTATTTAGCATCACCAAGAGGATTTTGTGCTGGAGTTAAAAGAGCAATTGAAATAGTGGAAAAATCTATTAGCAAATTTGGGGCTCCGGTATATGTTCGTCATGAAATAGTTCACAATAAACAGGTTGTAGAAGAATTAAAAGAAAAAGGTGCAATTTTCGTAGATGAATTATCTGACGTAAATGATGCAAGTAGACCTGTAATTTTCTCAGCCCATGGAGTTCCGAAGTCAGTCCCGGAGGAGGCTAAATTAAAAAATTTATCTTATGTAGATGCAACTTGTCCATTAGTTTCAAAAGTTCACAGAGAGTCAGAACAATTAAATAAAAATGGTTTCGAAATATTATTAATTGGACATAAAAATCACCCTGAAGTTATTGGCACAATGGGTCAGCTTCCAAATGGATCAATTAAACTAATTGAAACAATAAATGATGTTGAACTTCTTAAAGAAAATGATTTTAAAAAACCTCTGGCATATATTACTCAAACCACCCTGTCAGTAGATGATACAGCTGAAATAATCAAAGCTCTTAAAAGTAAGTTTCCAAAAATCAAAGGCCCTATAAAAGAGGATATATGTTACGCTACGACTAACAGACAGTCCGCGGTTAAAGAGATAGCTTCCAAGTGTGATATGTTTTTTGTAGTGGGAAGTCGTAACTCTTCTAATTCTGTCAGATTAGTTGAGGTTGCGAAAAAAGCAGGTTGTAATAATTCTCATTTGATGCACTCCGAAAAAGAAATTCCTTTTAATGAAATAGATAATTCTGAAACAATCGGGATATCTTCTGGAGCGTCTGCACCAGAAAAGCTTGTTCAAACTTTGTTAGACAATTTAAGAAAAGATAGAAATGTTTCTATTGAAGAAGTAGTAGTTGCAGAAGAAAAGGTTGTATTTAAATTGCCGAAAGAGCTCAATTAATGGCTGTCTATACAAAGTTAAATCAAAAAAAGATTGAGGAAATTTTATCTAATTATAGTTTAGGGAAGTTAGACTCATTCAAAGGAATTGAAGAAGGTATTGAAAATACAAACTATTTTTTATCAATTGACAAGAAAAAATTTATACTAACTATTTATGAAAAAAGAGTAAGATCTGCTGACCTTCCTTTTTTTTCAGATTTAATGTCATCATTAAATAAAGCTAGCTTTAAATGCCCCGCACCTATTTTCAATAATAATAATGAAACTATCACAAATTTTGAGGGAAAAAAACTAATGATTGTGTCGTTTCTTGAAGGAAGGGCAAAACAAAATCTTTCACCTGCCAACTGTAAAACAATCGGATCTGAAGTAGCTAAAATGCATGAGCTCACAAAGAGTCTTAAACTAAATCGACAAAATGATCTATCGGTCAATTCATGGAGAAAGTTGTTTAATTCAGTTAAAGATAAATGTGAAAATATACATAAAGATCTTCCAATATTAATTGAGGAAAATCTTAACGATGTTGAAAAAAATTGGCCAGAAAATTTACCAAAAGGAATTATTCATGCTGACTTATTTCATGATAATATTTTTTTCATTCAAGATAAATTTAGTGGTGTAATTGACTTTTATTTCTCATGTGAAGATTTTTTTGCTTTTGAAATAGCTATTTGCTTTAACGCTTTGTGTTTTGATGGTCTAAAAAGCAATTTAAGTTTTAACGTTACTAAAGCAAAGAATTTTATAGATGGATATACATCTGTAAGAAAATTATCCAACGAAGAATTGGATAATATTAAGGTTTTATCTCAAGGTGCTGCTTTGAGATTCTTGCTAACTCGAGTATTCGATGCATTAAATAAAGTAGAAGGAGCAATAGTTAAAATTAAAGATCCAATGGAGTATTTAAAAAGATTAGAATTTCACAAGAATGCAAAAAATCATGAGGATTATTTCTTTTAATGAAGTTAAAAATTTATACTGACGGTGCTTGCTCTGGAAATCCTGGAAAAGGAGGTTGGGCAGCAATCATATTAGATGGTTCTAATCAATCAAGTTTTTCTGGAAGTGAAAGTAATACAACTAATAATAGGATGGAATTAATGGCTCCAATTATGGCATTAAAAAAAATAAGAAAGAAATCAGAGATTACGATTTTTACTGACTCGAAATATGTGAAAGATGGAATAACTGATTGGATTAAAAAGTGGAAAGTTAATAATTGGAAAAGTTCAAACAAGAAACCAGTTAAAAATAAAGATCTTTGGATTAAATTGGATAATGTTTGCCTAAAACATAAAGTTACTTGGAAATGGGTTAAGGCGCACGCTGGTAACAAATATAATAATCTTGTTGATGAATTGGCAGTTTCAAAAACTAAATAGATTTTAAAAAGCTTTCAGCTGAAGATAACTCACAAGTAGCTGTTTCTTTTTCTTCCTCTACTTTTTTAACTTCACCATTCTCCACTAACATAGTGTAGCGATTAGATCTAATTCCTAAGCCTTTTTCGGATTTATCCACCTCTGCTCCAATGGCTTTTGTAAATTTAAGAAAGGGATCGCCGGCCATGAAGATTTTACTCCCGGCATTTTGATTTTCGCCCCAGGCCTTCATTACATTAGGATCATTCACAGCAACACACACTATTTTAGAAATTCCCTTTTTATTAGCTAGTTCAAAATTTTTTATATAACCAGGAAGATGAAGAGCTGAGCAAGTTTTTGTAAAAGCTCCTGGCATACCTAAAATGATAGTCTTACCTCTGCAAAGATCCAATATATCAATTTTTTTTACATCATTATTTTGATCAAGATAAAATAATTCCGAGTTAGGTAGTTTATCTCCTGTTTTTATTCTCATTTTATTTTGCCCAAAATATAATTTTTTATTTCTGAATTTGAATTCCCAATAATATCAAAAGTTTCCTTTTTATCTATATTCAATTTTAGATCTTCAGGTGGGTCTAAATTTTTACCTATAGCTTTTTTTATTGTATCGTTAAACTTGTAAGGATGAGCTGTACCAAGAACAACTATATCTCCTAAATTTTTAAAACTTTTTGCTGCGCCTATGCCAGTAGCAGTGTGGGGATCAATTATAAATTTATGCTCTTTATATATCTCATCGATTATAGATACTGTCTCTTCATCTGTAACTTTTACTGCTTCAAAATCTCTTTTTATTTTATCGATTTCCTTTTTTTCTAAATTAAATAAACTTTTTGATGACAGATCATTCATTAATGACCCTACCTTACTATCGCTTTCATCTAATATATAATAAAGCAGCCTCTCAAAATTACTAGCAACTTGGATATCCATGCTTGGTGTGATAGTTGCTTTCACTGTATCAGGTTTATATTCTCCTGTATTAATAACTCTTTGTAAAATATCATTTTTATTTGTAGCAACTATAAGTTTATTAATTGGTAAACCCATTTTTTTTGCCACATATCCAGCATAGATATCTCCAAAATTACCAGTTGGAACAGAAAAGCTAACATTGTTTTTTTTTAATTTAAAGAAAGAATAAAAATAATAAACAATTTGACAAACAATTCTTGCCCAATTGATAGAATTTACGCCAGACATGTTTATTTTTGATCTAAAACTTTCTTCGTTAAAGAGCTCTTTTACAATTTTTTGACAATCATCAAATGAACCCTCAATAGCAATATTATAAATATTAGCCCCGCCAATTGTTGTCATTATTTTTCTTTGAATATTAGAAATTTTATTATGCGGATGCAGAACAAAAAGATTTATATTTTTTCTATTACTTAATGCTGCAATAGCTGCTGAACCAGTATCTCCTGATGTAGCTACTACGACATTTACAGTTTTTTCTTTAGCGACTTCTAAGTAGTCATACAAATTGCCAATTACCTGCATTGCAATATCTTTAAAAGCTAAAGTGGGTCCATGATAAAGCTCAAGAAGATCGATCTCTCCAATCTTTTTTAAATTTACTACCTCTTTATCTTTAAACCTACTGTAAGATTTTTGTATCAGTGTGCTTAGTTTTTCCTTTTTAATTTCACCTGAACAGAAATTAAAGATAATTTCTGTAGCAAGTTCGTTATAATTTAGTTGACTTAAATTATTTAATTCTTCTTGATTATAATTCTTAATTTCAGCAGGTAAAAATAACCCTCCGCCTGGTGCAAGTCCTCTTAAGAAAATATCTTTAAAACTAAATTTTAAAGATTTATCCCTAGTGCTAAAATAATTCATTTTTTTCTTCTAAAATATAAATAATAAAAAATTATAGAAATTGATATTGCATACCATGTTATAGCATATTTGAGGTGATTGTTTGGCACATCAATGCTTATCTTTTTAGGAATTGGTGACTTAACTTGGTTATCTTCCAAAAAAATTATAAACTCGTTAAATTGTTCGCCTGTAGCCTCTTTCAGGTCTTCTAAATTTATTGAAAACCAAATGTTATTTTTAATATCATTATCTGGTTTAAACATATTTGGTTTATATATTTCTCTCAGAAGACCGACAATTTTTTGCTCGGCTGATGTATTAAGATTTATCTTAGCGTTGCCTTTAAGTTCTTTATTTATCCACCCTCTATTAACTAACACATTCTCATTTTTATTTGTTCTAAATGGAGTTACTACATCGTATCCTGGTTTTCCTTTTTCATTCAAACTATAAAGGTAGATTTGTTTATCGAAATCAAATTTTCCTTTAGCGTTTATTCTTTGATAGTTTTTTTTTATAGAATTTGAGTATTCTATTGGTTGAGAGTCTAATCCAAAAGTTATTTCGCTAATTAATTCTAATTTCCACTGAAGTCTGTATAGTTGCCAAGTGCCAAGTGCACAAAATAATGTTATGAAAAAAATTACAAATAATTGAAATAATAATGCTTTTTTCAATTTGAGTTTAACTTCCCCAAATATAAATTGCAGCAAAAAGGAACAACCAAACTACATCGACAAAGTGCCAGTACCAGGCAGCTGCTTCAAAACCAAAATGATGAGTTGGTGTTGAATGACCTTTCATTGATCTAAATAGACACACTGCTAAGAAGATTGTTCCAACGATCACATGAAAGCCATGAAAGCCCGTAGCCATATAAAATGTGGAACCATAAATATTTCCATCTAAAGTGAAAGTGGCATGATGATATTCGTAGGCTTGAAAGCATGAAAATATAAATCCTAAAAATACAGTTGCAATCAATCCATTCACTAATCCTTTTCTATCATTCTCTAACATTGCATGGTGAGCCCAAGTTACTGTTGTTCCAGATAATAATAAAATAAGAGTATTGATTAATGGTATATCCCAAGGATCAAATGTCTTTATATCAGGTGGAGGCCATGTTCCTCCGATAGACTCAGTTGGAAATAAACTTGCATTAAAATAAGCCCAAAACCATGCAACAAAAAACATAACCTCTGAAGCAATAAAAAGTGTCATTCCATATCGATGACCAATTTGTACTACTGGAGTATGATGACCTTGGTGCTCTGCTTCCTCAATAACATCTCTCCACCACATAAATGCTCCATACACAACTAAAGCAAAACCCACTAATAAAAGCCAAAGAGCTTTGGAATGAAAATAATAAACTGCACCGACTGCTAATACTAAAGTTGCAAAAGACACATAGATCGGCCAAGGACTTGGATCTACTAAGTGAAAATCATGTTTCTTTTTTTCAGCCGACATTAAATTTTTCCCTTTTCATAAAATTCTGATGCAAAGAACGTAAAAGATAGCGTTACATCGGAAATATTCTTTGTTTTATTATCATCAACCACTTTGGGATCCAAGAAAAATGTTAAAATAAATTCTTGCTTCTCGTTTGGTTTTAAGGTTTGTTTTTCAAAACAAAAACAACCAATCTTATTCAAATATTTACCAAATGAAGAAGGAGAAACATTGAATGAAGCTGAACCTGATGAAGTCTGATTACTTGGGTTTTCCACATTAAATTTTATAGTGTGAACTTGGCCCGGTTTTAAATCTAATGTATTTTTTTCAGGATAAAATTTCCAATCCGAAGTGCTATGAACATTGGTGTCAAACCTCATTTTATAATCTTGATTAACAATTATTTTTGGAATTTCTTTATCCGAAGCATTTTGTGTTGTCCCTCCGAATCCAGTCACCCTACAGAATAAATCATATAAAGGAACAGCAGCAAAAGATAAAGCCAGCATCAAAAGAAATATTGAAACTAAGGCTATTGGTGTTAAATTTTTTTTATTAATTGTCATTAAATCTCCCTATTATAAATTCCTATATTGTAGAAAGTAAGCGCAAATAAAAAGATCATAAATAGCACCAATAATATTGCAGTTATCACATTTTTCTTTTTTTTATTCATTAGAAAAGACTCCAAGCATTATCAATAAGTAAAATTAGATAAATAAAAAATAGATAAAAGATTGAGTAGACGAATACCTTTCTTGCAATTTTATTTGAAGTTTTTGTAATTTTTGCTTTGAATAACTCTAAACATAAATAATTATAATATAATGTCATAGCTAATGCAGAGACTAAGTATAATAAGCTTGCAAACTCAAAATAATATGGAGCTATTACAACTGGAAGCATAGCAAATGAGTAAACCAATATATTCGTTTTTGTAGTTTTTGTTCCAGCAATTACTGGTAACATTGGTATCTTAGCTTTCTTATAATCTCCTGATTTATATAAACTCAATGCCCAGAAATGAGAAGGTGTCCAAACAAAAATAATTAAGAAAAGTATTATTGGTTCGATTGTTATTGTTCCAGTAGCTATAGTCCAACCTATGACTGGGGGTAAAGCTCCAGCGGCACCTCCAATGACAATATTCTGTGGAGTTTTTCTTTTAAGCCAGATCGTATAAATAAAAAAATAAAAACCAATAGTTGATGCTAATAATATTGCTGAAATAGTATTTGCCGAATAGTAAAGCATAGCAACAGAAATAATTGATAAAATAGTTCCAAAATATAAAGCCTGATTTCTTTTTACTTTGCCTGTTGGTATCGGTCTTAAACAGGTTCTACTCATTAAAGCGTCAAGATCAGACTCATACCACATGTTTAAAGCTCCAGCTGCACCAGAGCCAATTGCTACTGCTAGTAATGATATTAAAGAAGTTTTAAGATCAGCACTATTAGGTGCAATCAATAAACCAACCATGCAAGTAAATAAAACAAGAGACATTACTCTTGGCTTCATTAGATTAAAAAATGAGTTAAGATCTAATGCTAAACCAAGTTTAGAGTTTCTCGTTTTTAAAAGTATCTGGCTCAATTTACTTTACTTTAGGCAGCTCTTCAAAAGTATGGAACGGCGGCGGCGAAGATACTGTCCATTCCAAAGTTGTTGCTCCTTCTCCCCATGGATTTTGTTCTGCTTTTTTCTTTTTAGCAAAAGCATATAAAAGATTAATTAAGAAAACTGCTAAACCTACGACAGTAATATATGATCCTATTGAAGAAATATAATTCCATCCTGCAAACGCATCTGGATAATCAGCATATCTTCTTGGCATCCCTGCTAGTCCTAAGAAATGCTGAGGAAAGAAAATTAAATTTACTCCAACAAGCGTTAACCAAAAGTGCAGTTTTCCTAAAAATTCTGAATACTCGTATCCACTCATTTTACTAAACCAGTAATAAAAGCCAGCAAATATTGCGAATACCGCTCCCATTGAGAGTACATAATGAAAGTGTGCAACTACATAATATGTATCGTGCAAGGCAGTATCTACACCAGCGTTAGCTAAGACTACTCCAGTAACTCCTCCTAAAGTGAATAAGAATATAAAACCTATTGCCCATAACATTGGTGTTTTAAAACTTATAGATCCACCCCACATTGTTGCAATCCAAGAGAAAACTTTTATTCCTGTTGGTACTGCAATAATCATAGTTGCAGCTAAGAAATATGCTTTGGTATCTGTGTCTAAACCAACTGTATACATGTGGTGAGCCCATACAACGAACCCTACTACGCCAATTGCAACCATGGCATAGGCCATTCCTAAATATCCAAATACTGGCTTTTTAGAAAAAGTTGAAACTATATGACTTATCATTCCAAAACCTGGAAGAATTAAAATATAAACTTCTGGGTGGCCAAAAAACCAAAATAAGTGTTGGAATAGGACTGGATCACCCCCTGTTTGAGCTTCAAAAAAAGCAGTACCAAAATTTCTATCTGTAAGAAGCATTGTAATTGCTCCTGCTAAAACTGGTAATGATAATAAAAGTAAAAAAGCTGTTACTAAAATTGACCACGAGAACAATGGCATTTTATGTAAAGTCATACCCGGCGTTCTCATATTTAAAATTGTAGTTATAAAATTTATTGCCCCTAAGATGGAAGAGGCTCCTGCTACGTGTAAACTTAAAATTGCTAAATCCATTGCTGGTCCTGGTTGACCTGTCTTAGAAGATAACGGAGGATAAATTGTCCAACCTCCACCTACACCCTGTGCACCTGGAGGGCCATCCACAAAAATTGATGCGATTAATAAAATTAAAGCTACTGGCAATAGCCAGAAAGAAATATTATTCATTCGTGGAAATGCCATATCTGGAGCTCCGATCATGATTGGGACAAACCAATTTCCAAATCCTCCTATCATAGCTGGCATTACCATGAAGAAAATCATGATCAGTCCGTGTCCTGTAACTAATACATTATATAAATGATAATTTCCTCCAAGAATTCCATCACCTGGATGCGCTAATTCCATTCTCATTAGCACTGAAAAAGCTGTTCCAATAATTCCGGCGATAATCGCAAAAATTAAGTACATTGTTCCGATGTCTTTATGATTTGTAGAATAAGCCCATCGCTTCCAACCAGTTGGGTTATGATGATGTTCGTGTGATGCTGTTGTTGCAGACATTATTGTATCCCCTTAATTTTTTTAACTACTTTAATATTATTATTAATTTCTTCCTTAGCAAATTCTACTTTGGCTTTTTCTAACCATTGATTATATTCCTCTTCGGTTACTACGTTAACAGTAATTGGCATAAAAGCGTGTTTAATTCCGCATAGTTCTGAGCACTGCCCATAAAAAGTTCCAGTTCTATCAGCCCTAAACCATGTTTCATTAATTCTTCCTGGAACAGCGTCTCGCTTTACTCCAAATGAAGGTAAAGCCCAAGCATGTAAAACATCATTAGCTGTAATCATTACTTTGACAACTTTATTTACTGGAACATAAACTTCATTATCTACTGCAAGCAATCGTGGTTGACCTTCTTTTAAATCTTTTTCATCAATCATATAAGAGTCAAAAACTATATTTTCATCTGGATATTCGTATCCCCAATACCACTGGTAACCTATAGCTTTAATAGTTACATCCGCTTTTGGGATTTGGTCCTGAGAATATAAAACTTTAAATGATGGTACTGCTAAAACGATTAAAATCAAACAAGGAACTAAAGTCCATATTACCTCGATAACTGTGTTGTGACTTGTTGTTGAAGCCTCTGGATTTCTTGAAGCTCTAAATCTTATACAAGCATAAGCTATTAGAAAAAGAACAAAAACTGTTATTGCGGTAATAACAGGTAATAGCATGTAGTCATGAAACCAGACTATATCATCCATCGTTTTTGAGGCTGATTTTTGAAAACCTAACTGCCAATCAACTGGTTCATTAGCCAACAGAGATACCGGCATTAACAAGAATAAAGAGCATGCAATTTTTTTAATCATGAGTTTTTATACAGCTTTTAAACAATTTCACAATTTCAATTAATGCGACAATTAATGAGAGTTATTGATAAAATTTACTAATGAAATAGCGCTTATTACAGCAGTATCTGATCTTAAGATGTTTCTAGATATTGTAAATGGCACCACGTTAGGATTTCCATGAATAAGCTCTATTTCTGAAGGTGAAAAATCTCCTTCTGGACCTATAAGCACAGATAAAGATTTTGCTTCTCTTAAAACTTCTTTTTTTAAATTATCTTTAGAATTAACATCTGCAAATAATAGTTTTGTAGAACTGTCTAAATTATTCAGAAAATCTTTAAGTTTAATTACTTGAGAAATTTCTGGAGGAATTAATTGATTGGATTGTTCAGTAGCTTCAATAACAATTTTTTTTGCTCTTTCAAAATTTAATTCTTTAACCTCTGTTCTTTCAGATACAATCGGTGTTATTTTAGTAACACCAAGCTCTGTGGCTTTTTGTAAAATGGTGTCCATTGGACTTTTCTTTACTAAGCAAATCGCTAATTCAATATTAGAATTCTTTGTTGGGTCTTTTAATTTATTTAAAAATTTTACCTCAACCCGATCTCTATCTAGAAAAACTATCTCGCTAAGCCATTCTCCATCTTTATTAAAAAAATTAATGTTAGAACCCCTTTTCATTCTCATTACATTTACAACATAATGAGTGTGCTCTTTAGATAATAGGCTTGTAGTATTTTCTATTATATTTTCTGGGTGAAATAATCTAATATTGCTCATTAAGATCAATTTAAGATATGAAAAATATTAAAGCAATAATTTTTGATGCATATGGCACTCTTTTTGATGTCAATTCAGCTGCAGAAAAATGTAAAGATAAAATCGGTAGCAAGTGGGAAGGTTTTGCCAATTATTGGAGAACCACACAACTTGAATATACTTGGCTAAGAAGTTTAATGAATAAGCATAAAGATTTTTGGCAAGTGACAGAAGACAGTTTAGATAAATCAATGAAAGCTTTTAATATAGATATTTCAATGAGAAATGAATTGTTAAACCTTTATAAAGTACTTTCACCTTTTAAAGAGGTTCATGAAGTTTTAAAAATTTTAAAAGAAAAGAATTATAAACTTGGTATTCTTTCAAACGGAACACCTGCCCTTCTCAATGAATTAATTGAAAGCAATAATTTAAAAAATATTTTTGATGATGTTTTTTCAATTGAAGAAGTAGGAATTTATAAACCCAGCTCAAAGGTTTATGACCTGCCAATTAAAAAATATAATATACAAAAAGACGAAGTTGCATTTTTAAGTGCAAATACTTGGGATGTATCAGGTGGCGGTAACTACGGTTACAATTCTATTTGGGTAAATAGAAATAATAATATTTTTGATAATCTTGATTATAAGCCAAAGAATGAAATTAAAAATTTGAAACAATTATTAGATATTGTATAAGCAAATTTTAATTTAGGAGAAATAAATGACAAAAGGGATAAGGGCTGGAGACGATCCAATCGGAGTTAATGTTTTAGAGGGTAAATCTTATTATTGGTGTACTTGTGGTAAAAGTTCAAAACAACCTTTCTGTGATGGTTCACACAAAGATACGACTTTTAAACCCTTGCAATATAAAGCTGATCAGTCTAAAAAGGTCTTTTTCTGCACTTGTAAACAAACAAATGATCAGCCAATGTGTGATGGATCGCATAATTTAAAATAGAATATGAAAACTATCGAAGTAAAAAAAATTGTAAAAGCTTTAAATGCATCAGACGGAGCTGGAGTTAAATTAAAAAGAAGTATTGGTACTCCAGAAGCAGATTATATTGACCCATTTTTAATGCTCGACGAATTCGGTTCAGAAAATAAAGACGATTATGTTGCAGGTTTTCCTCCACACCCACACAGAGGAATTGAGACAGTCACTTATATGTTAAACGGAGAATTTGAACATCAAGATAGCACTGGTGCTAAGGGAATTATGGCATCTGGCGATGTGCAATGGATGAAAACTGGTAGGGGCATTATACATTCAGAGATGCCTGCTATGAAGGAAGGTAAGCTTTTAGGATTCCAATTATGGATCAACATGCCTGCGAAACTTAAAAAAAATAAACCTGAATATATTTATATAAAAGGTAACGAGCTTGGAACTCATAAAGACGACGACAAAATAATTAAAGTGATTGCTGGCAAATATAAAAATGCTGAGGGACCTGAAAAAAATCACAATGTGGAACCAATTTATTTTCATATAATTTTAAATGAGGGAAAAAAATTTAGTTGTGAAACTCCGGATGGACACAATAGTTTTATATATTTGCTTAAAGGTGAGTTAAAAGTAGGTGACAAGGATCATGAAAAAACTTCTGACTCTAATTTAATTTTACTTGAGAGAGGTGACAAACTTAATGTTAATGCAATTAAAAAATCTGAATTTTTATTTATCGCTGGTAAGCCTATAGGGGAGCCTATTGCCAGAGGTGGCCCTTTTGTAATGAATACTAAAGCAGAAATACTTGAAGCTATTCAAGACTACAATAACGGAACATTTGCTAAATATTAAAAGTTCAAGTACTTTCCTTGAATGCCAAAATCAATAATAATCAAAAAGAATGGTGGGCCTGAAGTTCTAGAGCTACAAGATGTTAACGTAGGTTCTCCTGGTCCAGATGAAATTAAAGTAACCAATCATGCTATTGGTTTAAATTACATTGATACCTATCATAGATCAGGATTATATCCTCTTAAATTGCCGAGTGGAATTGGTTTAGAAGCTGCTGGTAAAGTGGAAGAAGTTGGATCTAATGTTAAAGAATTTAACATAGGTGATAATATTGCTTATGCTTCAGTTCCTTTAGGTGCATATTCACAACAGAGAATTATTCCATACAAGATAGCTGTAAAAGTTCCTGAAGGTATATCTCATAAACAAGCAGCAACATTAATGACAAAAGGATTAACAACAAATTATTTGCTTTGTAAAACTTACAATCTTAAAGCTGGAGAAACTGTTTTATTTCATGCAGCTGCGGGGGGCGTTGGTCAAATATTTGCGCAGTGGGCTAATAGTATTGGTGCAAAAGTAATTGGAACTGTAGGTTCTGATGAAAAAATTAAAATTGCAGAAGAAAATGGCTACGCACACGTTATTAACTATACAAAAGATGATTTTTCAAAAAAAGTTATGGAGATTACGAACAATGAAGGAGTTCCAGCTGTATTTGACGGAGTTGGAAAAAATACTTTTCATGGTTCATTAGCTTGTCTCAAAACAAGAGGTATGATGGTAAGCTTTGGTAATGCATCAGGTCCTCTTGATCCCGTTAACGTTCCAAAAGATATTCAACCTAAAGGACTTTATTTAACAAGACCTTCAATTGGTCAATATTTCACGAATAGAAAAGAGCTTCAAGCTGGGGCAGATGCTATATTTGAAAAAGTAAAATTTGGTAAAATAAAAATTAAAATTTCAAAGGAATATAGTTTAATTGATGCAAAAAAAGCCCACGAGGATTTAGAAGCAAGAAAACTTACAGGCCCAGCAATTTTAATTCCATAATGAATAAGAAAATAATATCTCCTTGTATAAGTATTTGTAGGACTGACCCTATAACAGGTTTTTGTTATGGATGTGCTAGAACTAATGAAGAAAAAAGAAAGTGGAAAGATGAAAACATTACAGACGATTGGAAAGAGGAAAATTTAAAAATAATTATAACTAGAATGCAAGGTTGGCAATTAGAAACTTTTAAAGAGTCTTACGTTCATAAAAAAAGCAAAGGTATCTCTTTGTTTAAAAAAAAGCTATTAGAAGATAAATAATTATAAATCGTTTTTCATTGAGTCCATATCGCTCAAATGATATTTTAAGGCCTGGTTAGACAGTCTAATTTCTTGTAAAAATAAAAAAATCGAAACAATCATACAAATACAGCATGCTGCAAAATTAAATCTAGCAACTTGTAAACTTCCTAGATAGAGTAGTAAAACTGTAGTCATATTAAATAAAAAACCAAAAGCAGCAAAGCCCATCGTAAACTTTAAAAGGTTAGTCCTATTATTCAGAACGTGTAATTGATTTTCTAACTGTGGAGGAGCTTTTTTATCGACTGTCAATTGATCGTGTAATTTTCTTATAAGTCCGCTTAATGTGTGAAACCTATTGCTATACATTGTCATCATTAAGGGTATAGCTGGAAACATCAAAGCTGAAACTGTGTAATCTATATCCATATCGAATCAAATTGATTATGAAGTTAGTGTTTGATATTTACAAGTAATATTTCATGTCACATTTAAAAATATTCATAGAATTAACTCGATTAAACAAGCCAATAGGTTTTATGCTTTTATTTTGGCCGTGTACTTGGGGTTTAGCCATTGCATTAAAAGAAAATCAAAATTTAGATTTATTTAAATATTATGCATGTTTATTTTTTTTAGGCTCTGTATTGATGAGATCTGCTGGGTGTATTTTCAATGACATAGTTGATAAAGATTTTGACAAAAAAGTAAGTAGAACAAAAAAACGTCCGATCGCTTCAGGTGAAATATCTGTTTTAGCATCATCGATCTATGTTTTTACTTTGTGTTTAATTGCTTTTTTTATTTTAATACAATTTAATTTTTTAACAATTTGTCTTGGTTTAGGTTCAATGTTGCTTGCTTTTACTTATCCATTTATGAAAAGGATAACTTATTGGCCTCAATTATTTTTGGGAATCACATTTAATTGGGGAATAATAATGGCTTGGGCAGCTATTAATGACAACATAACCCTAGAAATTTTCTCACTTTATGTATCAGCCATATTTTGGACATTGGGATATGACACGATTTATGGAGCTCAAGATATGTCTGATGATGAAATAATTGGATTAAAATCCACTGCTATAAAATTTAAAACTAATCTGAAATTATTTGTTTTAGTTTCTTATTTAATTTCAATATTTTTATTAATATACGTTTTAAAAGATTACATTGGTTTAAATATAACAACAATTTTTTTATTAATGTTTTGTATTAGTTTATTATATCAAGTGCTTAAGCTGAAGAATACTGGGTCTGAAAATTATCTTAGGTTATTTAAATTTAATAACTACAGTGGCTTGATTTTATTTATAGCAATTTTTTCAATAAATTTTTGAAATGGAATTCAGTGAACTAAAAAAAATTTTAAAAAGATTATACAAAGAGTATGTTAGAAAACACCTAAATAGAATTTTTATTGCATTATTTCTATCAATTATAGTAGCTGCTAGCACCTCAAGTATAGCATGGTTATTAGATCCTGCTGTCAAAAAAATATTTATTGAACAAAATAAATTGTATGCCTGGTCCATACCTATTTTAATTGTAGTCGCTTTTTCAAGTAAAGGGTTATCACTATACTTTGCAAGAATAAATATTATTAGAGTTGGTCAAGAGGTAGCTGGATCACTACAAAAAAAAATTGCAAATAATATTTTAACATCCGATATTCAAACATTAGATAATCGACATTCTGGAAAATATATTTCTAATATAATGTTTGATACACACAATGTTCAAAACCTTGTAAGCACAGGAGTTTTGAATTTAATGAAAGATACTTTTTCAGTAATAGCTTTAGTATCATTAATGTTTTATCAAAACTGGAAACTTGCTTTATTTGCAATTTTAATGATGCCTCTAGCAGGAGGCTTAGCCAAATCTTTAGGTAAAAGAATTGGTAAAGCCACCTCCAAAGCTGGTGAGTCTTCGGGTAATTTAGCTTCATTTTTGACTGAAATTTTTAAAGGATCTAAAATGATAAGGATTTACCAACAAGAAAGTCAAGAAAATCTAAAAGCAAATCAAGTAATAGATGATCTAGTAGAAAAAAATATTAAAATTGGAAGTGTTATGATCAGAGCTACTCCAATTATGGAAATCCTAACAGGTTTTATGATAGCCGGATTTATATTTTTCTCAGGAAAATTAATTGCTTCAGGAGAATTAGGAGTTAATAATTTTTTCTCTTTTCTAGCAGCAATGATGCTTGCTTACCAACCAATAAGGTCTTTAGCCACAATTAATATGGCAGCATATCAAGGGGCTGCGGCCTTTAAAAGAATTAGTAATATAATTGATCGAGAGATAAAAATTAAAGAATTAATAAACGCTCCAAATCTCGTTTTAAAAAATTCTAACATAGAGTTTAAAAACGTCGGATTTAAATATGATACGACAAATGAGAAAGCGATCAAAGAGATTAACATTAACATTAAAGGTAATTCAATGGCTGCTTTTGTTGGTCATAGCGGAGCAGGAAAAAGTACTATTATCAATCTTCTTCCAAGATTTTACGATCCTCAAGATGGTGTAATTGAAATTGATGGTCAAAACATAAAAGATGTTTCACTAAGTTCACTAAGAAAAAATTTATCTTTAGTCAGTCAAGATATAATTTTATTTGATGATACAATTAAAAATAATATTGCTTACGCTAATCCAACTGCCACTGATGATGAGATTATGAAAGCATGTGAATTTGCTGCGTCTGATCAATTTATCAACAAATTGCCAAATGGCTACAATACTAAAATTGGAGAAAATGGTGTCAGACTTTCAGGAGGTCAAAAACAAAGAATTTCTATTGCTAGAGCTATACTAAAAGAGTCACCAATTATCTTACTAGATGAGGCAACTTCTTCACTAGATGCAGAGTCCGAAGAAATAGTTCAAAATGCAATCAGTAATTTAACCAAAAATAAGACTACCTTAGTAATTGCACATAGACTTTCTACTATTCATAGTGCCAACATGATATTTGTCATGAAAAATGGAAAAGTTATAGATTCAGGAAATCATGATTTATTAATAAATAATTGTGAAGAATATAAATCTCTTTATAAAAAACAATTAAAATAAAATGATTCTCTTTTACAGAGTCTTAACAACTCTTCTTTATCCCTTTTTATTTTTATTTATTTATTTAAGAAAAATTTTAAAAAAGGAAGATCCAAAGAGGTTTAAAGAAAAAATTTTAGTTTCGCATTATAATGTTATTCCTCAAAATAATTCGAAATTAATTTGGTTTCATGCTGCAAGTATAGGAGAATTTAAAAGTATAATTCCAATAATTAATCAATTAAACAAAAGTAATAATAAATTCCATTTTTTAATTACTACAACTACTTTAAGTTCAGGAAATTTAGCCAGTGTTGAATTAGATAAAATTTTAAACGCTGAGCATAGATACTTTCCTTTTGATGTACCTTTTTTAATAGATAAGTTTTTGAATTTGTGGAAGCCAACTAGAATTTTTCTTGTGGACTCAGAGGTGTGGCCAAATTTAATACTGAAAGCTAAAAAGTATAAAATTCCAATAGCTATTATAAACGCTAGATTAACATCAAAATCATTTCAAAGGTGGATGATTTTCCCAAAAATAGCAAAAAAAATATTTGGTATTTTTGATCTTTGTATTTGTTCAAATAACGAGACAAAGAATTATTTCGAAAAGTTAGGCTTGAAAAAAGTTTATTTCAAAGGAAATATTAAATTAATAGACCAAATAAATGTATCGAAAATTAAAAATTTAAATCATCAAACCCTATTAACAAGGAGATTTTGGTTTGCTGCGAGCACTCATAAAGAGGAAGAATCTTTTTGTTTAAAAACACATTTGAAACTTAAAGAAAAATTTAAAGACGTGCTTACAATTATAGCTCCAAGACACATTGATAGGTCATTGGAGATAAAATTATTAGCCGAAAAGTTAAATTTAAAGGTACAAATTATAAACAAAGGTGACATCATTTCAGAAAATAAGGAACTTATTATAATAAATTATTTTGGTTCTTTACAAAGTTACTTTAAATACGCGAAAAGTGTTTTTATTGGAAAATCTATGATTAAAAAGCTAATTCATGATGGAGGTCAAAACCCAATTGAAGCAGCAAAACTCAATTGTAAAGTTTATCACGGTCCCTACGTCTACAATTTTGAAGAAATATACAAAATATTAAAAATGAATAATATTTCAAAAAAAATTAATGATTACCATGAATTAAGTGATTGTTTACTAACAGACTTAGAGTTAACCAAAAAAAATATAGAGCAAATTTCTGATCCACTTAAAGGTTTAGGACAAAAAACCTTAATTGATACTACAAGTCTTTTAGATAATTTTATAAATAATGATGTTAATTAAACCTAAATTTTGGGACAAGAAAATAGGAATTATTTCAATTATTTTATATCCTCTATCATTAATTTATTTGATTATAATCTATATTAAAAAAAAAATAACTAAAGTTCATAAATTTAAAATCCCAATTATATGTGTTGGAAATATTTACGTTGGTGGAACTGGCAAAACTCCTTTGTCAATTTTACTTGCAAATGAAATTCAAAAATTAGGAAAAGAAACAGTAATTTTAAGAAAATATTATGACTCTCACAATGATGAATATGAGCTTATCAAGAATAATTTTAATAATCTAATTATAAACAAAAAAAGAATTGATGGCATCTTAAAAGCTGAGAGAGCTAATTACGATATTGTAATTCTTGATGATGGGCTCCAGGAATATAAAATCAAAAAAAATTTAAATATTGTTTGTTTCAATGAAAAACAACTAATAGGCAATGGTTTAGTTATGCCTGCGGGACCTTTAAGAGAAAATTTAAATAATTTAAAAAGCTCTGATGTTGTAATTATCAATGGTAATAAAAATAAATCATTTGAAGAAAAAATCTTAAATATTAATGATAAATTAGAAATTTTTTATTCTAATTATAAACCGCAAAATATTGAAAAATTTAAAAGTAAAAAATTGTTTGCTATTGCAGGTATCGGAAACCCTGAAAATTTTTTTCAATTAATAGAAGATAATGATTTATCCATTAAAAAAAAATTTATTTTTCCTGATCATCATAAATATTCGAAGAATGAGATTGTAAATATTGTTGATGAAGCTAAGAAAGAGAATTGTCAAATAATAACCACTGAAAAAGACTATTATAAAATAAAAAAATTCGATATTAAAATTGAACATATAAAAATTTTTCTTAATATCGAAAATAAAGATATCCTTATTAATAAAATTAAAAAATTATATGATTAAAATTATAAATTATTTGCTTCAATCAATCTTTATCTACTTTTCTTTTTTATTAAGTCGAATTATAGGGTTAAGATTAAGTAGAAAAATTTTTTCAAATTTTTTTTCTTACATAGGTCCAATTTTTAAATCAAAAAAAATTTTAGATAAAAATCTTAATAATTTTGCAAATACTGTTTCAAATGCTAATAAAGCGCAAATAATTGACAATATGTGGAAAAACTACGGAATGACTTTTATAGAATATATCTTTTTAGATAAATTTCGAAATAGTAATCAACATATAAAAATAAAAGATGAAAATAACCTTTCTAAGATAAAACAAGAAAATAAGCCTGTTATTTTTGTTTCAGGGCATTTTGCAAATTTTGAATTAATGTCAATGGAGATAACAAAAAAAAATATTCCTCTGGCTACTATTTATAGGCCTTTAAATAATATTTTTTTAAATCCATTTATGGAATATTTAAGAAAAAAGTATATTTGCAAGAATCAAATTAAAAAAGGAATTAATGGAGTAAGAGATTCAATTAATTACATAAAAAATAATCATTGTATCGCATTAATGATTGATCAAAGAGTAAGTGAAGGAGAAAATATCAATTTTTTTAATCAATCGGCGCTTACTACCACACTTCCTGCTCAGCTTTCAATGAAGTTTGATTTAGATATAGTGCCTGTCTTTATAGAGAGAGATAAAGATAATAATTTTTTGATTGAATTTTATAAGCGAATAGACCCAAAACAATTTAAAAATAAATTTGAACTCTCGGAAAAATTAAATAGATTACTTGAAACGATGATAATAAGAAATCCGGGTCAGTGGATTTGGACTCATAATAGGTGGAAATAGTTTTATTTTTTCTGTTTTTTAAATCCTTCGTTCGCTTCAATTGCTGAGAAATATGCTTCTTGTAAGTCTACATTCCAATAATTTAAGTTTTGTAATTGTATTTTTTTTCCAGATATTGCGCAAACGACGTGGTCTCCTTCCTCAACAACTTCAAAATAATTGTGTTTAAAAATAAGTTTAGCTTTTTTTTTATTCATCAATAAATTATACAATATATATTCTATCATGAATATTGGTTTAATCGGCAGTGGAGGTAGAGAGCATGCAATATGTAAAAAATTATATGAGTCAAAATTAGTAAATAACATATTTTGTTTTCCAGGAAATGCTGGAACATCTTATCTTGCAACCAATATTGAAGTAGATATTTTAGACTTTAAAAAAATTTATAAATTAATTAAATATCACAAAATAGATTTAATTATAGTTGGTCCTGAAGAGCCCTTGGTGAATGGAATAGCTGATTTTCTAAGAAAAAAAAAAATAAAAGTATTTGGCCCCAATAAATACGCAGCAAGATTAGAGGGATCAAAGGCTTTTATGAAGATGATATGTGCACAAAACAAAATTCCAACTGCGAAATTCAAAATTTGTAATGAAGAAAAACAAGTTAGACTTTTTTTGAAATCTTGCAAACTTCCTATCGTTGTAAAAGCTGATGGCTTAGCAGCTGGAAAAGGTGTGATAATTTGTAAAACAAAAAATCAAGTAATAAAAAATACTTCTGAAATATTCAATGGAAAATTCAAATCATCAAGAAAAGTAGTTTTGGAGGAGTTTTTAGTTGGAGAGGAAGCAAGTTATTTTGTTGTTGTAGATAATAATAATTATAAATTTTTTGGCTCTGCACAAGATCATAAACGTGTATATGAAAATGATAAAGGCCCCAATACTGGAGGAATGGGAGCCTATTCTCCAGCTCCAATTGTTACAAAAAGTTTAGAAAAAAAAATTAAATCGAGAATAATTGACCCAACATTAAAAGCGTTAAAAAGAAAAAAAAAACCTTATAGTGGTTTTTTATATGCTGGATTGATGATCAAAAAAAATGAACCTTACTTGATAGAATATAATATCAGGATGGGAGACCCAGAATGTCAAGTTGTTATACCAAGATTAAAATCAGATCTAGTTAAGATAATGTTAAGCACAGTTTCAAATAAATTAAAAAAAACTAAAATAGAGTGGTCAAATAAAAAAAGTATGACAATCGTACTTTGCTCAAAAGGATATCCAGGTCCGTATAAGAAAAATATATTAATAGATAATTTAAATAAAATTAAATTAACTAGTTCAAGTTACATCTATCATGCAGGTACTTACTTTTTTAAAAATAAATTAAGATCAAACGGAGGAAGAGTTTTAAATTTCACGTCAATGGGTAGTGATTTTAAAATAATTAGAAAAAACATTATTAACTATATTAAGAAATTAAGTTGGAAAAAGGGTTTCTACCGAAAAGATATTGGCTGGAAAGTTATCAATAAAAAATGAGAGTCATTAGTGGAAAACTAAAAGGAAGGTCTATTAACTTTATTAAAAATTCAAAAACAAGACCTCTTAAAGACTCTGTTAGAGAGAATATTTTTAATATATTAACTCACTCGAATTTTTTGAAAATTGAGATGGGAAAGTCAAAAATTCTAGATATGTACTCTGGTGTAGGATCTTTTGGAATAGAGGGCATTTCGAGAGGTGCAGAAAAAGTAATTTTTGTGGAACAAGATATAAACGCTGTAAATATTTTAAAAGAAAATTTATCTAAATTATCAATTGAAAATAAAGCAGAGGTTCACAATGGAAAAACAATTGATTTTTTATCAAGAAATAAACAGAAAAAATTTAATATTTTTTTTTTTGATCCACCATATGCAAATTCGCATTTTATCGATGACATTAGACTAATTAAAGATAAAAAAATTTTTGAGATAAATCATATTATAATTATTCATAGAGAGAGAAGATCTTTAGATGATTTTAAAGGTTTATTGAAAATTATTGAAATAAAAGAATATGGAAGATCAAAAATTATATTTGGGACAGTTATTTAAGTAGCTTCTTTGTGTAAACTTTAACTTGTTCTACAGCAGGTTGATCGAATGGATTAATTTTTGATATTCTTCCTATTATGACTGTTTCAATTATAAAGTAAGAAAATAATTTACCTAATACTTGCTCGCTATTACTTTTTACCTTGAATTCTCTAAATGGATTATTCTTTTTAGTGAAAATTTTAATCAGGGCTTTTTTTTGTGCATCTTTAACTGAACTTAACTTTCTTTTATTTAAAAAGTTACTATTATTAATTAAATTTTTTATATTTATTTTTTCTTTTAAACTTCTTTCAAGTGAAAAAATATTAAAAATTTTATCTTTTGGTCCGTCTAAATAAAGTTGTAATAAACTATGATGATCTTTTGGCACATTAGATATCATAGGTAAAAAACCCTTATTTTTTTTTCCCAAACTTTCAGCAATAAGCTGCTGACACCAAAATAAAAATTTTTCTAATTCTGGAGAGTAGTTTAAAAAAATTATATTATTTTTTTTTTTGGAATTCATAAGAGTTGCTAATTTGATAGCACTTTTTTTTAAAAAAATTCTATTTTTTTTTTTTAAACAATCAAGAATATTTGACCTTAGTTTTAAAATGTTAACTCCCATCAAATAAGCAGGTAACATACCCACCTCTGAGAGGACTGAATATCTGCCACCTATATTTTTATTATGTTCAATAAAAAATAGGTTAAATTTTTTTGATAATAGAAATAATGTATTATTTCTTTTTTCAGAAATAAGAATAACATTTTTTGCATTTTTTTTAATTATATTTAAGGAGAAAATATTAGATAACGTCTCAACGGTCTCACCCGATTTAGAAATAATTATGAAGAGAATATTTGATAAGTTTTTTTTTTTAAATTTTGCAACTTGTTGTTCATCAAGATTATTAAAAAAATAAACTTTTTTTTTAATTTTTCTTCTTAAAAAATTATGAATAGCCTCAGCGCCTAAAATAGATCCACCCATACCAACTAAGGCAATTTTTTTAAATTTTTTAAATTTATTTATATCTTTTGGTTTAAAATTAAATCTATAATTTTTATTTAATACGTTTAGAGTTTTTTTAGCATCATTGATTTCCTTATAAATATCTGAAACTATTTTTTCAAATTTGCTATAAATTTGTGAAGATATTTTATTATTAAATTTTTTAATTCGGATATTATCTTTTAAAATTATATTCAATTTGCTCACTTACGAATTTTATATAAAATTGATTCTTCAACAGAGGAAGATTTGTTTTGTCTCATATTATCTGTTTTTGGTGCCTTTAAAATTTTTTTTAAATTTTCTTCATCAGTCTCTTTTTTTTTACGTAACTCGGTACCTGGCTCTGGAATTTCCTCGTAGTTTGGTGGCAGAACTAATGGATTTCTTTTTTTAACTAAAAATTCATCTGTAGTTTTTATTTTTTCATTTCTCAAAACTTTTCCAGCATCACTAATACCTCCACAAGACGTTAGAAGAATTATTATTGATAATATAAAAGTTAGATTTTTCATTTAATTTCTTTTGCAAAAAAGCTTCTTAATAAAAAAAGTATAATACCCATACTAATAAATATATCTGCAACATTAAATGTAAACCAGTGAAAGTTGTCATAATGAAGGTCAATAAAATCTGGCACAGCCTTATATACTATTCTATCGTAAAAATTCCCCAGTGCTCCTCCTATTATTAATGAGTAAATTAATTTGTCGGTTTTTTCAGATACTACTAAAAAATAACCCAAAGATAATATGATCAAACCTATCACTGTAGAAGTGATGTGATAAAATATATTAGAGTCTGTGCTTAATAAACCAAAACCGATACCTATATTCCATATTAGATCAATATTTATATAATCATTTATGATAAAAGTTTTTTCACTAAAATTATTCAATATTTTTATTTTAGCTATTCTATCAAAGAAAAAGATAATTAATGCAAAAAACAAATAGAAAATATTTTCTTTTTTTATAAAATCTTTTTTTATATTTCGAAAATTATTTAAAATATTCATTTTATATTAAACTTGAACATCTAGTGCACTCGTCCTCTAAAATTTTCCAACATCTTGGGCACTTTTCACCTTTTGCCTTATATACTTCAATTTTCATTTCCGTATTTTCAGACAAAACTTTTTCTGCTTTAGAAGTAATTAGATATTCTGCTAAATCCAAATTTTTTAATAATTCAAATTTATTTTTATTAACACTTAATTTAATATTTGCTTCTAGACTTGATCCTATTTCTTTAGACGACCTTTTTTCTTCTATTGCAATATTTGCCTCTTGTTTAATCTTAAATAATTGATCCCACTTATCATTTAATTTTTGATTTTCCCAATTTTTTGGGATATTTACAAAAGAAAATTCGTGTATATTTTTTTCATCTTTATTTATCAAACTAAATATTTCATCTGTAGTAAAAACTAATATCGGAGCAAACCATTTGAGTAAACTCTCTAAAATTATATTAAGTACTACAACACAATTTTTTCTTTTTTTAGAATTTAAGTCATCGCAATAAAGAACATCTTTTCTTATGTCAAAATAAAACGATGAGAGATCTAAGGTACAAAAATTTAATAATTCTTTGTATAACTTGTGAAAATTATAATTTTTTAAATTAATTTCTACAGATCTGCTTATATGAAAAATTTTATGTAAGATATATTGTTCTAATTCATCGAAATCTTTTATATCTAATTTTTCAAAATTTTGTTTTTCATGTGTATCTTGTAAGTTTCCCAACAAAAATCTAAAAGTATTTCGTATTTTTCTATAAGACTCAGCATGCTGAGCTAGAATACTTTTATCTATTCTTAAATCTTCTGCATAATCGGAAGATGCTGCCCAAACTCTTAAGATGTCAGCGCCGTAATTTTTTAAAATATCCTCTGGTGAGATAACATTTCCCATAGATTTGGACATTTTCATTCCTTTTCCGTCCACAACAAATCCATGAGATAGTATGCTTTTAAATGGAGCTTTTCCTCTAGTTCCACAAGACTCTAGTAGTGATGAGTGAAACCACCCTCTATGCTGATCGGATCCCTCTAAATACATATCTGCAGGCCATTTTAAATCTTCTCTTTTCTCTAAAACAAAACTATGTGTAGACCCGCTGTCAAACCAAACCTCAACAATGTCACTGAGTTTTTCATAATCATCAGGATTGTATTCTTCACCTAAAAAAACTTTGTTATCATCTGTGAACCAACAATCAGAGCCCTGTTTTTCATAAATAGAGGCTATCCTATCAATTACTCTTTTATCTTTCAGAGGTTCTTTTGTTTTTTTATTAATAAAAATGGGTAAAGGAACTCCCCAGACTCTTTGACGAGAAACACACCAGTCCGGCCTACCTTCAACCATTGACAACAACCTATCTTTTCCTTTGCTTGGATAAAAAACAGTATCATTAATAGCTTTGATAGCTTTATTCCTAAGTTCGTTTTTTTGCATTGAAATAAACCATTGAGGCGTTGCTCTGTAGATTAATGGCGCTTTAGATCTCCAAGAATGAGGATAACTATGATTGAGCTTATCACTCTTAAGTAATTTATTTTGTTCTTTTAATTTTTCTATAACAATAAGGTCTGCCTTAAATATGTGGGTGTTACTAAAGTAAGGAATTTCTTTCGTATAAAATCCTGCATTATCTACTGTGTAAAGTGAGGGTATATTATTTTTTAAACATAAATTAAAATCATCTGGGCCATGACTCGGAGCACAATGTACTATTCCGGTGCCTTGGTCTAAATTTACAAATTGTGCGTCTAACATTGGAACATCGTAATCAAAATTCATTTTAAGAAATGGGTGGCTGCAAATCGTACCTTTAAATTCAGCGCCTTTAAAAGATTTTAATTCCTTAAATTTTTTGATGTCGCATTCTTTTATAATTGAATTGATCAAATTTTTTGCGACTACAATTTTTTTATCTTGAAAATGTTCAAGACCATCCACCTCCAGAATTGAGTATTCGATACTGCTGTTAAAAGCTAATGCTTTATTAGCTGGTATAGTCCAAGGTGTTGTCGTCCAAATAATAACACTTGTATCCTTGAGAAAATCTTTTTTTGTTTCTTTTACCTTAAATGCTGCATAAATAGTATTAGAGGTGTGATCTAAGTATTCGACTTCTGCATCAGCTAGAGCTGTTTTTTCTACTGTTGACCATAAAACTGGTTTAAATCCTTGATATAGACTACCATCTAGAAGGAACTTTCCTAATTCTCTCACTATTTGAGCCTCTGCTTCAAAGCTCATTGTAGAATAATAATTATCAAAATCACCAACTACACCTAAACGTTTAAATTCTTTTATGTGAACTTCTATCCAGCTCTTTGCAAATTCCCTACACTCCTGTCTAAAATCTTTTATGGGTATTTCATCTTTGTTTTTTTTCTTTTTTTTATACTGTTCCTCAATTTTCCATTCTATAGGTAAACCATGACAATCCCAACCTGGAACATAAATCGAGTCTTTTCCATTCATTTGATGAAATCGAGTAATCATATCTTTTAAAATTTTATTTAGAGCAGTTCCCATATGAATGTGTCCATTCGCATAAGGCGGTCCATCGTGTAAAATAAACTTTTCTTTTCCTTTAGAATTTTTTCTTAATTTTTCAAAGATTTTATTTTTTTCCCACTTTTTTAAAATTTCAGGTTCTTTTGTCGGCAAGCTTGCTTTCATCGAAAAAGCTGTTTTTGGAAGTTGCAAAGTATCTTTAGACATTTTTATTTTTTCGCTAATTTTATATCAATTTTTATCTGTTTTTTTAAATCTTGAAAATTCCTAAATTTTTTTTCGGCCCTGATAAACTTCTTAAAGCTTACATTAATTACTTTATTATATAAATTTTTATTAAAACCAAAGATATTTGTTTCTAATAATAATTTTTTTCCATTAAATGTTGGTCTATAACCTACATTTGCAATACCATTTTTATTAAAACTTTTACCTTTAACTTTTACAGCATAAACACCTAATTTAGGAACTACATAATTATTCAAACTCATGTTGCATGTTGGAAAACCAATTTTGCGTCCTCTTTTTCTTCCTTGAATTACCTTCCCTTCGATACTCCAATTTCGATTTAATAATTTATTTGCTAAATTAATTTTACCTCTTCTTATTTTTTTTCTAATAAACGTTGAAGAAATTGTTTTTTGATTTTTTTTAAACGGTTTCGTTACAATAATTTTATAATTAAATTGTTTTTCTGACTTTTGAAGAGTTTGTATATCGCCTCGGCGCTTGTAGCCAAATTTAAAATTTTTACTTACGTATAAATATTTGCATTTTGTTTTTTTATATAAAATTTTTTTAATGAACTCCTTTGCAGTTAAAGAGGAAAAACTTTTATTAAATCTTATTACAATTAAAAAATCTAATTTAAATTTTTTAAGTTGAACTTTTTTTTGCTGGCTTGAATTTATTCTATGATCATTTGTACTTTTACTAAAAAACATTACAGGCACTGGCTCAAAAGTCATCAATCCAAAAGGTAAATTATTTTTTTTTGCTTTTTGTTTTGCTTCATTAATTACTTTTTGATGTCCTAAATGCAATCCATCAAAGTTACCAATGGCAATTACACCGTTAAGATGTTTTTTATTTAAATTTGGATTATTATAAATTTTCATTACCATTTAAGTTCTCTTTGGAAAAAATTTGCCTTTACATTATATTTATTTAACAAATTATCTAATTCTGAAACATCTTGAAATTCATCTCTGTGCACGCCATCTGATATGAATATACAATCTATATTTAAATTGTTAGCTCCCTTGATATCAGTTCTTAAGTTATCACCTATAGCTAAAACTTTTTCATCTAAATTAAAGCACATATCATAAACTTCTTTATATGGTTTACCAAAATAAACCACCTCTCCTCCAAGATCTTCAAATACTTTTGCCACCGCTCCTGCACACAATTCCTCTTTATTTCCTCTATGTACAGTTAAATCTGGGTTAGTGCATATTAATTTTTTAGAAATATAATTTTTTAAAAATTTTTTATAATATTCTAAATCACTTTCATGATCATCGAATAGACCTGTGCAAAGGATAAAATCGCAACTTTCAAGATTAGTTTTATTTTTTTTTACTTTTTCAAAAACAGCGGTATCTCTGGGTGGACCTAAATGGAAGAAAGACTTGCCAAATTGATTTTTATTTATTGCATACATAGCTGCTTCTCCTGATGTCATTACATTAGATAAAAATTTTTTATCCATATTCATTTTCAACAAGAAACTAATTACCTTTGAACTTGGTCTAGGTGCGTTAGATAAAAATACAATTTTTTTGGATTCATCTTTCAAGTTTTTTAATACATCAATTGCTTTAGGATTTAGGATTACACCATTATGTATCACTCCCCATAAATCTATTACAAAGGTGTCATAATTATCGTAGATTTCTGATAAGTGGTTAAGCTCTTTCAATTTATTGTTTCCTTATTCTTAATGCTCATAAAATACAGTGTTTTTAGGCCTTTTTAATGATATTTGCCTCTTGAAATCTATTTAAAACATACCATATCAACACTACATAAAAATTTATAGGAGAAAATACATATGAAATTTAGACCCCTGCACGACCGTGTGCTTATTAAAGTGCTAGACAGTGAGGAAAAAACTGCTGGCGGAATCATTATCCCAGACACAGCAAAGGAAAAACCTCAAGAAGGTGAGGTAGTAGCCGTCGGCGCTGGTGCCAAAAATGAAGATGGAAGAACTTCTCCAATGGATGTGAAGGTTGGGGACATAGTTCTTTTTGGAAAATGGTCAGGCACTGAAGTTAAAATTGACGGTAAAGAATACAGCATTATGAAAGAGTCTGACATAATGGGAATTTCAAAAAGTAAAAAATAACATTAAGAGGAGAAGTAAATGGCAAAAATAATTAAATTTGATACAGAAGCTAGATCAAAAATGCTTACTGGAGTAAACACTTTAGCTAACGCTGTAAAAGTTACATTAGGTCCAAAGGGACGAAATGTCGTGATGGATAAATCTTATGGAGCTCCAAGAACTACTAAAGATGGTGTATCTGTTGCTAAAGAAATAGAACTTGAAGATAAATTTGAGAACATGGGTGCTCAAATGGTCAAAGAGGTTGCTAGTAAAACCAATGATAATGCTGGTGACGGAACAACTACTGCAACTATACTTACACAGGCTATTGTAAACGAAGGACTAAAATACGTTACCGCTGGCATGAACCCAATGGATATCAAACGAGGGATAGATAAAGCTGTAGAACAAGTGATTGATAAACTTAAAACATCTTCTAAAAAAGTTAAAGCTAACGAAGAAGTGGCTCAAGTTGGAACGATTTCAGCAAATGGTGAAAAATCTATTGGTGATATGATTTCTAAAGCGATGCAAAAAGTCGGTAATGAGGGAGTTATTACAGTCGAAGAGGCAAAAGGAGTTGAAACCGAATTAGATGTTGTTGAAGGAATGCAGTTTGATAGAGGATATCTTTCTCCTTACTTCGTAACTAATACTGAAAAAATGACAACAGAACTTGAAAATCCACTGGTTCTTTTAGTTGAAAAAAAATTAACTAATTTGCAACCAATGGTGCCATTATTGGAGTCAGTAGTTCAAGCTAATAGGCCACTAATGATTATTTCTGAAGATGTTGAGGGCGAAGCTTTAGCAACTTTAGTGGTAAACAAATTAAGAGGTGGTCTTAAAGTTGTAGCCGTTAAAGCCCCAGGTTTTGGTGATAGAAGAAAAGCAATGCTAGAAGATATTGCTATCCTAACTGGCGGTCAGGTAATTTCAGAGGATCTTGGCATAAAATTAGAGAATGTTAAAATTGGAGACCTTGGTTCTTGTAAAAAAGTCAAAATTGATAAAGAGAATAGTACAATTGTAGCAGGAGAAGGTAAGAAATCTGATATCGAAGCAAGGTGTAATCAAATTAGATCTGAGATCAATGAAACAACATCTGACTATGATAAAGAAAAACTTCAAGAGAGATTAGCCAAACTAGCTGGCGGTGTTGCTGTGATTAAAGTTGGCGGCGCTACAGAAGTGGAAGTTAAAGAGAGAAAAGATAGAGTTGAAGATGCTCTTAACGCGACTAGAGCTGCTGTTGAAGAAGGGGTGGTAATCGGTGGTGGTTGTGCTCTACTTTATGCTTCACAAGATTTAGATGGTGTCAAAGTAAAAGGCGACGATCAAAAAGCGGGTGTTGAGATTGTAAAAAAAGCCCTTCAAGCACCAATCAGACAAATTACTGCAAACGCAGGTGTTGATGGTTCTGTAGTAGTAGGTAAACTTTTAGAAGGTAAAAAAGCTTCTCAAGGTTATGATGCCCAGAACGAAGATTACGTGGATATGTTTGCAAAAGGAATTATTGATCCAACTAAAGTTGTAAGATCAGCATTACAGGATGCTGCTTCAATTGCTGGGTTATTAATCACAACTGAAGCAATGATCGCGGACAAACCTGAAGATAAAGACGCTGCGCCTGCTATGCCTCCAATGGGTGGCGGCATGGGCGGAATGGGTGGCATGGGCGGAATGGGAATGTAATTTCACCTACTCAAAGATTTTAAAAAAGGCTGCAATTTCGCAGCCTTTTTTTTTGCAACAAACAAACATGCTCTAGAGCTAAGTATTAATCCGTCTTTAAGAACTCTTAAATTATTATCAGCCAAAGTTTTTCCTGTAGATGTAATATCAGTAATTATTTCTGAAGAGCCTATAAAAGGATATGTTTCTGTAGCACCAAGACTAGGAATTAATTTGTATTGGGTAACTCCTTTTGAAATCAAAAAATCATTAGTTAAATTCGGGTACTTAGTTGCTACTCTCAACCTAGTATTTCTTTTAGATCTTATATCAAACGATATTTCCTCAAGATCAGCAATAGTTTGAACATCTATCCAGTCATCTGGCACAGCGATCACTAAGTTTGCATTTCCATAATCAAGTTTTTTTTGGATATTTATTTTACTTTGTAAATTAATGTCTGACTCTTTAAAAAGATCTAGACCAGATACACCTATATCAAGCGTTCTGTCTCCTAATCTTTGAATAATTTCTTTAGCATGTAGAAATATGATTTTAACGTAGGGTTTATTTCCGATGGTTCCAAAATAATTTCTTTCTTTTTCACTTTGTATAATTTTTAATCCCCTATCATTAAAAAATGATATTGATTTTTCTTTTAATCGCCCTTTGCTTGGTAAACCTATAGTAATCAAATCTTTCATATATTTTTTAAGTTTATTGCTGCACCGACAGCAGGAATGCTCTTTTTAGCTCCTAAACTTTTAAGCAAATCATCATATCGACCGCCTGAAGCAATTTCTTTTGTGCCCGAAAATACTTCAAACACAATTCCAGTATAATACTCAACATCTCTACCAAAATTTGTAACAAAATTTATATCGTGATTAAGTTTTTTTAAATTTTGAATTGATTTAAAATTTTTAAATATATTTACTTTAAGGTTGTTTTTTTTTGCAAAATTTAACAGCTCATCATCTAGTTTTGAAAGTTTGCAATTAATTTTTAAAAAAGCTTTAATAATTTTTACAATTTTTTTTCCATCTGCAAATGATCTTGGATCTTTTATCTTTTTATCAAATCTTTTTAAAATTTCTGAGATTGATCTTCCAGCAATAACTTTATTTTGATCAAATTTTTTCATTTCATAAAATCTTTTCTTATCTGCATCAAAATTTACAGCATCAATATCTGTATTTTTTTCTAACCTCTTTAAAAGTTCTTCAAAGTAAACTGGTCTCCAAAAGTGTCTTATAAATCTTAGCTTCCATCTTTCAGGCATCTCAAGAGCATTGATCAAACTCTTGAATAAACTTATGTCGCCAACTTTAATTTTAATTTTTTTCATCTTAATCTTTTTTGCTGAATTTAAGATTGTACTAATTACTTTGAAATCATCTTTTATTAAATTTTTTGAACCTAGAATTTCGATACCTAACTGATCATTAATAAAGTTTGTACCTTTGCCTCCTGATCTTCTATAAGCTTGTCCAGAGTAATAAATTTTTGAAGAAGACTTTTTTTGTAAGAAACTTATACATGATGCAACTGTTAAATCCGGCCTTAGGCACATCGTTTTCCCATCTTCACTATCGAAAGTTAACATTGAGCTTCTAAATTTTTCACCTGACCTTTCAATGATATAATCTGAGTCTAAGAGAATGTCAGGTTCTGATAAAACAAAACCATTGCTCTTAAAGGTTTTAATTATTACCTCAGATAATTTTTTTGATTTCATTAACTAATTCTTTTATTTCAATTGATTTTTCTTCACCTGAACTTAAGTTCCTTAAAGTCGGTTTACCTGATTTAATTTCATTCTCACCATATAAAATAACTGCTGGAGATTTTATTTTGTTTGCATACTCCATTTGTTTTTTTAGTTTATTTTCTCCAGGATAAATTTCTGCACTGATACCAGCATTTCTTAATATCGTTTGTACATTTATGTATTCTTTCATTGATTCTTTATCAAAAACACAAATCACGACTGGTTTAGATTGTTTTACTTTAAATTCTTTTTTTTGCATCAAAGCATAAACTAAACGATCTAAACCAATTGATATGCCTGTAGCAGGAGCATCATAATTGCCAAAATTATTTACCAGATTATCGTATCTTCCGCCGCCTCCAATTGAACCAAATTGAATAACTTGCCCTTTATTATTTCTTACATCGAATTTTAAATTCACCTCAAAAATTGTACCTGTGTAATATTCTAGTCCCCTAATAACAGATGGATCGAATTCAAAATTCTTAAAATTGTAATCTTTAAAAATTTTCAATATCTCAACTAAATCTTCTGTTTCAGGTAAATTTTTTTTAAGTGTTTCCTCTATTGTTTTAATATCATCAGGCTTTAAATTTGCTCCTTTTGTGAAATCACCTGATTTATCTATTCTTCCCTCACCTAATAATTCTTTTACTCCATTCCAACCAAGTCTATCAATTTTATCTAGTGCCCTCAAAGTAGTAAGCTTTTGCTGATTATCAACTAAATTTATCTTTTTAAATAATTCTTCAGTTATTTTTCTTGATGATATTTTAATAATATAATCTGACTTGACTAGGCCGCATTTTTCAAGGATTTCTGATATCATTACACATAATTCTGCATCTGCCTGTAAACTTTTAGTTCCAACATAATCTGCATCAAATTGTAAAAATTCTCTAAATCTGCCAGGTCCTGGTTTTTCATTTCTCCAAACATTACCTAGTTGATATCTTTTAAATGGCTTTGGAATTTCTAAATAATTTTTTGCAACGTATCTTGCTAAAGGTGCTGTAAGATCATATCTCAAAGATAACCACTTATTCTCATCCTTAAATGAAAAAACACCTGCGTCAGGTCTTTCTTTATCCGGTAAAAATTTTCCAATACTATCCGAATACTCAAAACTTGGGGTCTCGAGATATTGAAAACCGTATTTGATCATAACTTCTTTAATATTTGAAATTATAAAATCACGTACGAGTAATTCTTTTTCTTGTCTGTCTACAAACCCTAATGGAAGTTCTTTAGAAGGTTTGTTCTTTTTTTCATTTGTCATTCTTTGGTACAGCAGGGTGGATTCGAACCACCGACCCCTAGTTCCACAAACTAGTGCTCTAACCAACTGAGCTACTGCTGCATCCTAGTTATATTTATATTAATTTTAGTTAAATTTATATATGTTTGATTATAAGCTAAGCAATAGCTTAGCGTGCACACTGTGAGTGTGAGTTCTTAGGGTAGATATTTTATTTTTTATAATCATGATTCTTATTTAAGAAGTAAATGTGTCTTTTTCAAGAAGGAATTAGCGGGACAATAAAAAAGCAAAGCTAATCTTAATGCCCCGATAACCAGTGATTTTTGGAAATTTAGATTAAGATGTTTTCTGCAGTTTTACTGCTGAAGGACCTTTTTCCGTGCTCTCCACTTCAAACGTTAACTCATCACCCTCGTTTAAATATTTTAAACCTGCTTCTCTAACAGCTGAAGAATGAACGAACACGTCTTTTTCTTTGTCTTCTCTTTCAATGAAACCATATCCTTTAGTTCCATTGAACCACTTTACTTTACCTTTTAGTGTACTCATATTATTTGTTTTTCCTTATTATTATTAACATTAACTAATTAAAAATTAGTTAGTGCATCTTAAATAGATTTGGACAATAAAAGTCAATGGGAAAAAATATTATTTAGTTGAATTGTTTTTTTGCAACAATCGTTAAAATACAAGGACAATTAAGCTAGTAATGGCTAAAAGGCTTATTCCTGCATAAATTAGTTTATTTTTAACAACGTGAGACACCAATTTTTGAATATTTGAATCTTTATAACTCAATCCACTGCCCTCAATATTGCTAGATTTACTAAACCCTTGATCTCTTCCAATTTGAAGAAATTTTGTTTTTCTATGATCATAAATTTCCTCTTTGCTAAAATTTTCAAAGCTTTTTAAATTTTTTAATATTGAGTGTTTAATGTCAGTAGCTATGATTTCAGGGTCTCTATGTGCTCCTCCTAAAGGTTCAGGAATTATTTCATCAATAACTTTAAGTTTTAATAAATCTCTAGCTGTTAGTTTCATTGCTTCTGCTGCCTGTAATGACTTACTTGGATCACGCCAAAGTATTGATGCACATCCTTCAGGAGAAATTACAGAATAGATTGAATTTTCTAGCATTATAACTTTATTTGAAGATGCTAAAGCGATTGCACCGCCTGATCCACCTTCGCCAATTATTATTGAAATATTAGGAACGCTTAGAGACATACAGCACTCGATTGAATTTGCAATAGCTGAAGCTTGGCCTCTTTGTTCTGCTCCTAACCCAGGATATGCTCCAGGTGTATCAACAAAACTTACCACAGGTATTTGAAACCGATCAGCCAGTTTCATTAACCTTATACATTTTCTATAGCCCTCTGGTCTCATCATTCCAAAATTTCTTTCTATCCTACTATTTAAATCTTCTCCTTTTTCTTGTCCTATCACTAATACTGATTTATCGTTAATTAATCCGAAACCAGCAATGACGGATTTATCATCACCAAAGTACCGATCACCTGACAATAATGTAAATTGAGAAAAAATTTTTTTAATATAAAAATTTGCTTTTGGTCTGTCTTCGTGCCTTGCAACTTGAGTTCTTTGCCAGCTATTTAGATTTGCGTATGTCTCTTTTAATTTTTCATTTATTTCGTCCTGAGTATTTTTGATTTTTTGTGTATCTACTTCTGAAATTCCCTCTGAGCCAAAGGGGCTTTTTAAGTTGTCAACTTCTTGTTCAAGTGCCTTGATTTTTTTTTCAAATTCTAAATAGTTTTTCATAGTGGGCTAATAATGCTACTATTAATGTATTATAATAAAATGTAAAGATTGGTTGCTATGAGTTTTACTGAGAAAAATGGCCTAAAAATTAATACAAAATTATTAAATTTTGTTAATAATGAAATTATTCCAGGTACTAATATTAAATCTGAGGAATTTTGGACTAAATTCGAAAAAATTGTTCACGAGCTTGCTCCTGTAAATAGGAAGTTGATTAAAAAAAGAGAGGAAATTCAAAAAAAATTAGACGAGTGGCATATTAAAAATAAAGGAAAAGAATTAAATAAAAAAGAATACTTAGATTATCTAAAATCTATTTCATATATAGTTGAAGAAAAAGATAAATTTAATATTGAAACTACAAATGTTGATGAAGAGATAGCAAAAATAGCTGGTCCTCAACTTGTTGTGCCAGTTGATAATGCTAGGTATGCTTTAAATGCAGCTAACGCTAGATGGGGAAGTTTATATGATTCCCTATATGGAACCGATGTCATTCCTGGTAAAAAAGACAAAGGTTTTGATGAACAAAGAGCTCATACAGTTATTGCTTATGTAAGAAAATTTTTAGATGAAACTATTCCTCTTGAGAATGGAAGTTGGAATGAAATTTCGGGAATGAAAGTTAAAAATAATGATATAGTTTTTCTTGTAAATAAAAAAGAAATATATTTAAAAGATAAAGATCAGTTCATTGGATACAATGGTGAAAAAGAAAAACTAACTTCAATATTATTAAAAAATAATAATCTTCATATTGATATTTTAATTGATCCTAATCATTTTATTGGAAAAATAGATAAAGCATCAATTTCAGATTTCATTGTTGAGTCAGCTCTTTCAACTATAATTGATAATGAGGACTCGGTAGCTGCAGTCGATGCTGAAGATAAAGTTAGATGTTATCGTAACTGGCTTGGTTTAATGAAAGGTGATTTGACTGCAAATATAGAGAAAAATGGAAAAAAATTTGTTAGAAAATTAAATCCAGATAGAACTTACATATCAAAAAAAGGAGATAAAATTAATCTTCATGGCAGAGCTTTATTACTAAATAGAAATGTAGGTCATCTAATGACTAACCCTGCTATCATACTCAAAGACGGCACAGAAATTCCAGAGGGAATAATGGATGCATTTATGGCAACGCTATGTGCTCTTCATGACTTTAAAAATAAAAAAAATTCAAGGACTGGATCAGTCTATATCGTTAAACCAAAAATGCATGGGCCGGCAGAAGTGGCTTTTACTAATACGTTATTTGAAAATGTTGAAGAATGTCTTGGAATTAAAAAATACTCAATTAAAGTTGGCATAATGGATGAGGAAAGAAGAACGACAGTAAATTTAAAAGAGTGTATAAGACAAGTTAAGAATAGAATAGTTTTTATTAATACAGGTTTTTTAGATCGAACTGGAGATGAGATGCATACTTCTTTTGAAGCTGGGCCTATGATCTTTAAAGGAGATATGAAAAAATCTACTTGGCTTGGAACTTATGAAAACTGGAATGTCGATATTGGATTAAGTTGTGGTTTTTCAGGTAAAGCTCAAATTGGAAAAGGAATGTGGGCTATGCCGGATCAGATGGCAAATATGATGGATCAAAAAATAGGTCACCCTAAATCTGGAGCGAATTGTGCATGGGTCCCTTCGCCTACAGCAGCTACTTTACATTCAATGCATTACCATAAAGTAAATGTTTTTGAAGAACAAAATAAAATTAGATCAAGATCTAAAGCTAAACTTGATGACATTTTGGAAATACCAACGGCAGATAGACCTAATTGGGCAATAGATGATATCAACCGTGAATTAGAAAATAATGCACAAGGAATTTTGGGATACGTTGTAAGGTGGATCAATCAGGGCGTAGGGTGCTCTAAAGTTCCAGACATTAATAATGTTGGTCTTATGGAGGATAGAGCAACACTTAGGATTTCATCTCAACACATTGCAAATTGGTTACATCATGGAATTTGTAAAGAAGATCAGGTTATGACGGTGATGAAAAAAATGGCTAAAATTGTTGATGAACAAAATAAAAATGACCCTACTTATCAAAAAATGTCAGATAATTTTGAAAAATCTGTAGCTTTCTCTGCTGCTTGTGATCTTGTATTTCAAGGTCGTGTTCAGCCTTCAGGATATACAGAACCCTTGCTTCACCAAAAAAGATTAGAGAAAAAAGCTTCTGGTTAGTTGCCAGTAACCGGAACTCTATTTTTAAAGGCTGAAAACAAAGTACCATCGTCTAATTGTTCAATCTCTCCGCCTACGGGTAATCCTTGAGCTAATTTAGTTATTTTTAACTTATCATTTTTGATGGTGTCCTCAATATAATGAGCAGTGGTTTGTCCTTCAACAGTAGCGCTAGTAGCAATAATCACTTCTTTAAGGTTATTCTTTTTAATTCTCTTAACAAGGGATTCAATTAAAAGATTTTTTTGCTCATAGTTTTCATTTGAATTTAATGTTCCACCTAAAATATGATAGTGACCTTTATAAATATTAGCTGAGTCAATTACCCACATATCAGCGAGATTCTCAACAACACATATTTTATCGTAAGAATTATCTGAAGAACAAATGCAAATTTTATCAATTATTTTTAAATTTCCGCAATCTACACACCTTACGACTTTTTTATAAACTTCAGCTAAGGATTTGGCTAAAGGTTTTACCATATTATCTTTATTATTAATTAATTTAAGAATTATTCTTTTTGCTGACTTTGGTCCTAACCCAGGTAATTTTGAAAATTGCTGGATTAATTCATTTATTTCTGGGATATCGTTGTCCATTAAAAAGGAATTTTGAAATCTAGAGGTAAATTGAGACCACCTGTTACTTTAGAAAGTTCCTCAGCAGATTTCTTTTTAAGATTATCTTTTGCATTATTATAAGCAGCTATAATTAAATCATTTATTATTTCTTGGCTTTCTTTTTTAGCGGCATCACTAATTTTAATGGATTTTAATTCATAATCCCCTGATAATACAACCTTTACAAGATTTCCACCAGCCTCGCCTTCAACTTCAATTTTTTTAATTTGGTCTTGGGCTTCCTTCATTTTCTCTTGCATGGCTTTTGCCTTCGAAAGCATATCAGAAAAATTTGTCATTTATTCCTCTTCTTTTAAATCAACCAACTTTGCGTCAGGAAAGACTTTTTGTATTTCTTGAGCTACTTTACTTTTCTTAAATTCTTCAATCATATTATCTTTATCTTCTAAATTTTTTTCATAAACGCTTTTTGCCTCATTATTTTTACTCAAAGATATAATCCACCTTTCACCTGTCCATGATAATAGTTTTTCTGTGAGGTTTTTAATAAAATTTTTATTTAGTTTTTCGTTAAAACTAATATCAATTTTTCCTCTATTGAAACTAACTAATTTGACGTTTCGTTCTAGATCATATTTAAGTTCAATCTCTTTTTCTTTGTTTGCTAAATTAATTAAATCTTGAAAACTTGTTATTTCAACTTTTGTGTTTTGGCTTTCTTTAGTAAAATTTTTAATTGGGTTTGTTTTAATTTGATTTATATTCTTTAATTGGTTTTTTATTTGATTGGGAATATTATCAACTGATTGATCATCAATTTTTTTTCCTGTTAAAGCATCACTTGGAGTTTGATTACTTTCTTTCTCTAAATCTGAAACTTGTTTTTTTGTGTCTATATTTTTTAAATGTACCAACTGCATAATATACATTTCTAGAGTTAAATTTTCATTGCCTACTATTCTCAAATCGTCGATAGTCTTAATGGTAAGTTGCCAAAATAAGCCTATATCTTGCATGTCAATGTTTTGTGAATACTGATCAATCATTTGAACTTCAGCCTCTGACACCGACATATCTTTTTCAATTGGTCCTAGGCTTATTCTTCTGCTGAATAAGTAAAGAACTTCTAAGATATCATTTAAAAAATTTTTAGCGTCTAAGCCATCATTTATTAATTCATTCAATATACTTGAAGCGCTCTTTTCATTGCCACTCAAAACTTCCTTAAATAGTGTAATAACTTTAGTTTTATCCGCTAATCCTAACATCAACCTGACATCGGGTTCCTCAATTTGTTTGTTTTCATTAAGGGATTGAGAAAGTAAAGCTCTATCTAACAACGATATGGAATCTCGAACGGATCCTTCTGAAGTTCTCGCAATAAGTTTTATTGCATCCTTTGATATTTTTCCTTTTTCTTCATCTGCTATTTTTCTTAAGTGCTCACAAAGTTGATCTACACTAACTCTTTTAAGATCAAATCTTTGACATCTTGATAAAATGGTTACAGGTATTTTTCTCACCTCAGTTGTTGCTAAGATAAATTTTAAACTTGGCGGTGGCTCTTCTAAAGTTTTAAGTAGTCCATTAAATGCTTGTTTAGAAAGCATGTGAACTTCATCAATTATAAATATTTTAAACTTTGCACTAGTTGGGCTATACTTCGAATTCTCAATTAATTCTCTTACATCATCTATTCCAGTTTTTGATGCAGCATCCATTTCCAAAATATCAATATGATTTGAATTTATAATTTCTTGGCAAGTAGGACAAAATTTTTCATTTGAACAATTTATTTTAGGGTCATCATTTTTCTGACAGTTTAAAGCTTTTGCGATAAGACGTGCTGTTGTAGTTTTACCTACACCTCTAATTCCTGTTAATAAATACGCGTTAGGAGTTTTTCCAAGCTTAATTGCATTGATAATTGTTTGGGCCATGACTTCTTGGCCAATTAAATCTTTAAACTCTTGTGGTCTATATTTAAGTGCTAAAATTTTATTTGTCATTTTAAAGAGGCAGGCAACAACCTGAAAAATTTTCACTACGGCTGCTTCTTTTCAGACCTGACCGGGTTTATGAAACATCCACCTGATGCCAACCTCAATATGAGTATATCAAGATCAATTTAAATACTACAAGGCTAGATTTAAATTTTGTGGACTATTTTTGCCTAAATGCTGAAGATTCGTACACCCCAAGGATGTCTAATGTCTCAGTATGGAAGCCTAATTCCTCTAGAGCCTTTTTCACTTTTAGCTGTTCTAAATGACCTTCAATATCTAAATAAAAATTAGCTTGTTCAAAAGTATTTTTTACTGAAAAACTTTCTAGCTTTGTTAAATTAACTTGATTAGTTGCAAATCCACCTAAACATTTATAAAGAGCTGAAGGTTCGCTTTTAACTCTAAAAATGCAGCTTGTTAAATATTTTTTGTCTTTATTATAATCTGGCTGTTCAATATTCTTTCCCATAATTAAAAATCTTGTAACATTACCTTTATCATCTTCGATATTTTTTTTTAGTATTTTTAAATTATACATTTTAGCCGAAAGTTCTGATGCAATTGCAGCTATGGATTTATCTTTTCCTTTAGCTAAATCTTTGGCTGATCCAGCAGTATCTACAGAAATTATACATTTAAAATTTCTCTCATTAATAATTTTTTGGCATTGGCTAATGGCTTGTGCATGACTTCTAACATATTTAATTTCTTCAATAGAAGAATCAGGTTTTCCAAGTAGATTATGTTCGACTGGAAGAAAATATTCACCGTGAATTTGTAATTTATATTTGGGTAAAAGGTAATGTATATCCGCAACTCTTCCAGCTAAAGAATTTTCGATTGGAATCACAATTTTGTAGTTTTGGTCGTTGTAAGCAAGTTTAAAAGTGTCTTCAAATGTTGAGCAGGTTTTTATATCTGCATTTTTATAAAGATTTTCTACAGCGATATGTGAATAAGCCCCAAGCTCTCCTTGAATTCCTATTTTCATTTTAATTTCTATTCTCCATAATTTTTCTTACTTTCATTAAATCATTTTTTGTATCAACACTTAATGGCGATGAGTTGACATATCCAACATGTATCGACATTGAGTTCTCGAGAGCTCTTAGTTGTTCTAATTTTCTCTCCAATTCGAGCTTGGATCTTTTCAAACTTACATACCTCACTAATGCTTTATTAGTAAAGGCATAAATACCTACATGATGATAATAATTTTCATATTTTTTTTTGTCTATTCTAAAGAAATCAATCGCTTCGCTAAACTTACCAGAAAATAATTGTCCTTTTACAGCTACTTTAACATTGTTTTCATCCGCAAATTCATCATCAGAGCTAAAAGAGCTGGCCAAAGTTCCAATATCACAATTACCTTGCTGCATATAATTTATTAAATCTGATATGACCTGGGGCCCTATGTTTGGCATGTCGCCTTGCAAATTTACAATTAAATTAGGTTCACTATTCAAGTGACTTTTAAAAACTTCATAAACTCGATCTGTTCCAGTTTGATGATCAATAGACGTAAGAAATGCTTTTCCATTATTTTTACTAACAACATCAATAATTTTTTGGTCAGGGGTAGCCACATATACTTCTGAATTAGTTTTCTTTGCAGCCTCATAAACATGAAGAATCATTTCTTTCTTATTTATAAGTTCCAACGGCTTATTGGGTAATCTTACAGCGTCTAATCGTGAAGGTATTATTATAACAGTTTTGCTCATAATTATGCGTCCCAAAGACGCAAAAAAAAATTAAGTAATTTAAGTTTTTTTACTAAAGTCGTGTTATACGTCAGTTAAGTTTTATCAAAATTATGGATAGTTTTGAAATAAATAAAATTATAGCTGCGGTTCTTCTTACTGCTCTAATTATTATTGGTATTGGAAAATTCACTGATATTTTATTCCATGTTGAGAAACCTAAAGAGTCAGCCTACAAAATTGAAGGTTTAGAGGTTGCCGTCACTAATGCTTCAACTGATAACAAAGAGACGAAAGTTGTAGAAGCTGTAGATATAAAAACTCTTTTAGCTATGGGTGATCTCGCTCACGGCGAAAAGGTTTTTAAGAAATGCACTGCCTGTCATCAAATTGCGGTTGGTGGAAAAAATATGATTGGACCGAACCTGTGGGGCGTGATTGGAAGAACTTCAGGATCAATTAGTGATTACAAATATTCTAAAGCTATGATAGCTCATGGAAAAGAATGGACTTTCGAAGAAATGAATAGCTACTTAATCAAACCTCAAGCTCATATTAAAGGAACGAAAATGGCTTTTGCTGGACTTAGAAAAGAAAAAGATAGAGCTTCTGTGATTTTATATATGAACTCTAAAAGCAACAGTCCGAAACCTTTACCTTAATCCAAGCACCACTTTATAATACTTTTTTGAGCATGCACTCTATTAAGGGCTTGTCTCCAAACTACAGACTGTTTTCCATCAATCACTTCATCCGTAACCTCTTCTCCTCTTCCAACTGGAAGACAATGCATAAAAATCGCATCTGAATTCGCCTTGCTCATTAATTTTTTATTTACTTGAAAGGGCTTTAGTATTTTTTTCTTAGCTTTTTTATTAACTTTGTCATTCATTGAAACCCATTTATCAGTCATTACACAATCAGAATTTTTTACTGCCTCTTCAGGTTTCTGAGTTATAATAAGATTTACCTTATTTTTCTTTGCCCAACTTAATACTTTTTTATTTGGAGAATATTTTTTAGGGCAAGCAATTTTTAAATTAAATTTTAATTTTCCAGCAGCCTCGATTAAAGAATTTGACATATTATTGTTTCCATCTCCTAGCCATGTAATTGTTTTACCCTCGATGGTCCCATTACTCTCTTCGAAAGTAAGAATATCTGACATGATTTGACAAGGATGTCCTATATCTGACAAACCATTAATTATTGGAATATCTAAGTGTTTTCCAAACTCTTCGAGATTTTTATGAGAAGATGTTCTTAACATTACTATGTCAACGTACTCTGTTAAAACTTTTGCAGTATCTTTTAATGTTTCATCGCCTTTGCCATAATGTATTCCATCAGGATTTAAAATAATCGAGGAACCTCCTAATTGCTTAACAGCAATATCAAAAGACATTCTAGTTCTTGTCGAAGGCTTTTCAAAAATCATCGCCATAGATTTTCCCTCAAAAGGTTTATCTTCATCTGGAGAAGATTTATTTAAATTTTGTCTTTTAAGCTTTCTAGCTTTCGCCTCATCGATAATAGCTCTTAGATCATTTGAAGAATGATCAGATATATTTATAAAATTTTTCATCTATAGTTTTTGCAAACCTTGTCTAATATTTTTAAACCTAAATTAATTTCTTGCTTTGTGACATTTAAAGGAGGCAAAAGTCTGACTACATTTTCTCCAGCTCTTACCGTTAAAAGTTTATTGTCCATTAATTTTAGAATAAATTTAGTTTGATCTCTGTGTAAACAAAGTCCAACCAATAAACCTTTTCCTCTGACTTCTTTAATTATTTTTGGATATTTTTCTTTTAATTTCTTAAGACCTTTTAAAAAATAATTTCCGTTTTTAGTAACATTGCTCAAAAAACCTTTTTTAAACATCACATCCATTACTGCATTTCCAGCGCTCATTGCTAAAGGATTGCCTCCAAAAGTAGATCCGTGTGTGCCTGGTTTCATTCCTGATGCTACTTTTTTATTTACTAATACAGCGCCAATAGGAAAACCGCCTCCTATGCCTTTTGCGATTGGCACGATATCAGGTTTTATTTTTGCGTGTTCGAATGCAAAAAATTTTCCACTTCTTCCTATTCCACACTGGACTTCATCTAAAATTAATAAAATTTTCTTTTTATTACATAATTTTCTTAATCCTACTAAACAATAATCTGGTATTACTTTTATTCCACCTTCTCCCATTATTGTCTCAACCATAATTGCAGCAGTTCTACTTGTAATAGATTTTTCTAAACTTTTATGATCACCAAAATTAAAATGATCAAATCCATCGACTTTAGGTCCAAAACCTTCAGTGGCTTTTTTGCTATTGCTCGCAAAAATAGTTGCAAGAGTTCTTCCATGAAAACTATTGTTAATGCACAAAATTCTATTTTTTCTTGCTTGACCCTTTGAATAAAAATATCTTCTTGCAAATTTTATTGCTGCCTCTGTAGCTTCCGCTCCTGAATTTTGAAAGAAAACATAATCAGCAAATGTTTTTTGCTTTAATCTTTTAGCTAATCTTTCTTGTTCAGGAATAATAAATGCATTAGATACATGCCATAATTTTTTAGATTGTCTAGAAATTGAATTAATCAAATAATTATTAGCATGGCCCAAACAATTCACGGCTATTCCTTGGACAAAGTCCAAATATTTTTTTCCATTTGTTCCATAAAGGAAAGAGCCTTTGCCTTTAGTAAAAGCAACTTTTTTTCTATTATATGTATTTAATATTGCACTCATTTTTAAGATTTAATTTTATATCCTTTTTTATACAATAAGTAAGTAACAAACCAGCTAACGAAGCTTAATACCGATAAATATACCAATCCAATAAAAATTGATCCATCTGCTTTACCTATAAAACTGTATCTAAAACCATCTATCATGTAAAAAAATGGATTAACTTTACTAATCATTTGTAGAATGTCTGGCAATCTCTCAATTGAATAAAACGTCCCCGATAAAAAAGATAAAGGAACAATCACAAAATTTGTTACTGTTGCCATATGGTCAAATTTTTCCGCCCATAAGCCAGCGATAATTCCTATATTTCCTAGTATAAAAGAGGAGAGCAAAGTAAATATCACTAATAACAAATAATTTGTGATCTCAATTTCTATAATGAACTTAAATACAATAATTGAAACAATTGCTATCATCACACTTCTTGTAACTGCTGCAAGCGCAACTGAGATGGTTACTTCGGATGCTGACAAAGGTGCATAAAGTAAATCAACGATGTTTCCTTGTATTTTTCCAATCATAAAAGATGATGATGAGTGAGAAAAAGATTGCTGAATAACTTGCATTGAAATCAACCCTGGCGCTAAAAAAGTTATAAAAGGAACTCCAAGCACATCTCCTCTATCTGCACCTATTGCTAGAGATAAAACAAGCAAAAAGAGTAAAGATGAAATAAGCGGAGAAAAAATAGTTTGTATCCACACAATTAAAAATCTTAAGACTTCTTTTTTATATAAAGTCCAAGCTCCAATCCAATTTATTAATCCAAATCTTCTCGATCCAATTTTATATTTTTTTGTTATTTCAACCATAAATAGTCTTATATCCTTTTATTAAAAAAACTGTGTACAACTAAATCTACTCACAGCTTTTAGGACTTTTAATGTTTTAAACCTCAATATTATGTCCTAAGTTTTTTATAATTACTAAATATTGTAATTATATACTATGAGTTGGACAGAAGAAAAAGTCGCTAAATTAAAGGAACTCTGGTCTAAAGGCCATACCGCAAGTCAGATAGCCGAAGCTCTAGGTGACACAACGCGAAACGCGGTTATTGGTAAAGCTCACAGATTAAACTTAGAGGCAAGAGCTCCATCTAAACAATCTAGTCAAACATCAACATCTGTAAATAGACCTACACGAAGAGGTCCTGCACCAACCTCTAGAAAAGCTAAATTCCAATCAATTTTACTCGATAAAAATTTTGAACCAGAAAACCCTAAGTCTTTAGAGGAGTTAACAGATCAAACCTGTAAATGGCCAATAGGGCACCCCAATGAAGAAAAGTTTTATTTCTGCGGAAGAAAGCCTGAAGGAGAATTCCCGTATTGTAAATTACACGTATTATATGCATTTCAACCAAAAGGCACAAAAGAAGAGGTTCTTGATAAAGAAGATGACATCCCAGAATTTATTGAGAAAAAAGTTAAAGCCTCGTCTGGTTAACAAAACTTTAACATTACAATCATATAATTGATTATGAAGTTTATTAAAAAATACCTTAAATGGTTAAGTACTTTTTTAGTTCTTACAGGTATTTTATTAACAAATTTGAATATGTATCCAGTAAATATAATGTTTCATGGAGCGGGAGTTGTTGGTTGGACAATTGCAGGTTTTATTTCTAAGGATAAAGCAATATTAACCAATTTTGGGTTACAGATTCCATTATTTATTATTGGTTTTTATCAAATTTTGGTTCCGTAAGTTCGGGACACTTCAATACATTTTTTATGAGGAAAATAAAAACAATATTATTTGTTTGTACTGGAAACTCTGCGAGAAGCATAATAGCGGAAAGTATTGTAAACAATAATTTCCGAAATAAATTCATCGCATTTAGCGCTGGAAGTAATCCTTCAGGAAAAATCAATCCCTACATTAAAGAGTATCTTGAAGGAAAAAAATTTAATTTAGCCACGTATTATTCGAAAAATTTTGATGAATTTTTAAAAAATGATATTGATATTGATTATGTGATTACAGTTTGTAATAACGCCAATAAAGAAGTTTGTCCTGTATGGCCCAAAAAAAAGACCATTACGCACTGGGACATCGCGGACCCCGTTGAAAAAATTAAAAAAACTAAAAATAAAGATAAAATAAATTTAATAGCTGAAGAAACTTATAATATAATTAATGAAAAAATTAAACATTGGGTGAAAAATGAAAAGTAAAAAGATATTTATTGGTGAATTTATAGGAAGTTGTTTTTTAGTCATGATTATTGTTGGTTCAGGTATTATGGCTCAAAATCTAACTGATGATATCGCTGTAATGTTAATAGCGAATACTTTAGCTACAGGTGCAGGATTATTTGTTCTGATTACTTCAATCGGTGATATCTCCGGCGCACATTTCAATCCTGTCGTTACTTTAGCAATGTATTTTACCAACAAGATTAAAAAAAATTTAATTATCACTTATATCTCTGCTCAAATCTTAGGTTGCATGTTAGGGGTAATGTTAGCAAATTTTATGTTTGATCTTCCTTTGTTGCAGCTTTCACAGAAGATAAGACCTGGAATAAATATTTTTACAGCTGAGATCATTGCAACTTTTGGATTAATTTTTGTAATATTTGGATCTTTAAAGAGCGGCAAACTTGCGGTCGCTTCATCAGTAGCTACTTTTATAACAGCGGGGTATTGGTTTACCTCTTCAACTTCTTTTGCAAATCCAGCGGTAGCAATCGCAAGAACTTTTACAGACACATTTACTGGAATTAATTACTTAAATACTCCTAGCTATATCATTGCTGAGATGCTTGGTGGAATATTGGCTGTCTATTTAATCAGAAAAATTATTTTGTAATTGGAGGCCAGCCCAAGGAAATATTGATACCTTGGGCTGATGGGCTAATTAATTAACAACACAGTTGGGAGACTGTTAATCAGTTAATAATATATAAATGCTAAAAAAATATTTAAATTAAGTTAAAGATTTATTAATTTTCAAGAATAAATGATATTGGAGTCGACATTCATCTCTCTTGCCAGGTTTTTAAGTCTTTTAGTTACTTGTTTTGAGACAATATCGCTATGATTGTTAGGTATTTTCAAAAAAATAGTCTTATTTCTTTTATAAATTTTAAATTCATCTAACAACAAAGAAGACATGCTAGTGAGTGACTCTGCTAATCTTAAAGCAGATCCCACTTGCTTTGAGGATAAAATTTCGTTGTTATTTAATAAGGATAAAAACTGATAATTCGGATTATATTTTAAGCCACAATGTCTCCAAAAACTTGCTGATGCAACTTTTACTCTATCTCTATGTTCTAGTTTTAGTAATGGAGTATTTAACACTTCCATAAAAACTAATTCTGCTTTTTGAAAAGCTCCTAGGCCCCAATCCATTTTACTTAAGATGCAAGCCAAGGTTAGTAATCTTCGATTAAAATATTCGTTGTCTTCAAATAATGGTGAAATAAAATTAAAATATTTCTCAAAACTCTTTCCATAGTCCCCTTTTTTAAAAGATATACCGTCAGTTTTTAATTTGAAAATTTCATCCTCGCTCATTCCTTGGTTTATAATTGTATTCATATGTCCCTCTCTCAGTCCACTGATTGAGCAAATAACTTTTGAGGGGCTTGCTGCTTCAATTATTTCGTTTAGTATTATAGAGCTAAAAGGTAAATAGGGAGTTCTAGATTTAGTAATATATTCCATTGATTTCAAAGATGATTTATTAAATTTTGAAATTCTATTTAAGTATTTTACTGCTACATCTTTTGAGAGTTTATATTGATGCAAAATATGTAATGGGTGTTTTTCTTTAAAGAGATGATATTTAAATAATGATCTCCAAGTCCCTCCTACCAAATAAATATTTTTAAATTTCTTTTTAGAAAGCCATTTTTCATCTCTTAAAAGTTTTCTAACATATTTTCCCAAATTTCTTTTTTTTATAATAGGATTATTTTCAAGTCTTAATACTCCAAGAGGTAAAGAGGTTGTTTCAAAAATTTGATTTTTAGAAACTCTGGCAAGTTCTAAACTTCCACCTCCTAAATCTGCAACTAATCCATCTACTTCATCAAATCCTACCATTACACCATTTGCTGATGTTCTTGCTTCTTCCTCGCCAGATAATACTAGTGGTTTTTTATTAAATATTTTTTCAATTTCTCTTAAAAATTCACTTGCATCAGTGGCCTCTCTAAAAGCTGCTGTTGCAATAATTTCTAAATCTTGAACGTCTGAAATATCTAAAATTTCTTTAAATCTATTTAGAACTTTTAAAGAACCTTTAATTCCATCGGGATTTAGTTTTTTAGATTTATCTAAATTTTTTCCAAGTTTGCAAACTGCTTTTTCATTAAAGACTGGGATTGGAGAAATTTTAAAATTATCGTATATGAGCATTCTTACTGAATTTGATCCAAGATCTATTATGGCTTGCTTAGACTTTTTATTAGACTGAAATTTAAAAAGATTTTTTAATTCTGGTTTCATTTTACTAATCTTAAATTTTGAGGTTTAGCTCTTAAAATTGACTTACCACGACCTGATAAACTTGGGTTCTTCATGAAATAGGAATGTGCGGAAAAGCCTTTTTCTTGTTCTTTATGATAGTTTCCCAAACTATCTAAATACCATGTTTCTGATTTATCTTTAAAGTTAGCTAACATAATTTGATCTAAAATTTGCTCATGCACAGTATTGTTTTCTATCGGAATTATAATTTCAATTCTTCTATCTAAATTTCTAGGCATTAAATCTGCAGATGAAATATATACCTGATTCTCTCGAGAGGGCATAGAACTACCATTTGCAAAACAATAAATTCTTGAGTGTTCTAAAAATCTGCCAATAAGGCTTTTTACTTTTATATTTTCAGATTGACCTTTAATTCCAGGTCTTAAGCAACACACTCCTCTTACTGATAAATTTATTTTTACTCCTGCGTTTGAAGCTTCATAAAATTTCTTAATAATTCCAGGGTCTACAAGAGAATTCATTTTTGCCCATATTTCTGCAGGTTTTCCTTTACTTGCATTTACAATTTCATTTTCAATTTTTTCTTCAAAAAAATTCCTGCTATTTAATGGAGACATAAAAATTTTATTCAATTTTTTTGGTTTTGCATAACCAGTTACATAATTGAAAAATTTTTCGACATCTTTGGCCAAGTCTTGATTAGAGCTAAACAGTGATAAGTCAGTATAAATTTTTGCGTTAATTGGATGATAGTTTCCTGTACCTAAGTGAACATAGCTTCGCGTTTTAGCTCCTTCTTTTCTTAAAACTAAACTTGCCTTTGCATGCGTTTTATATTTTGCGAATCCGTAAACAATTTGAACGCCAGCTTTCTCTAGTTTCCTAGATAATTCAATATTAGCTTCCTCATCAAATCGAGCTTTTATTTCTATTACGGCTGTAACAACTTTTCCGTTTTCTGCTGCTCTACTTAGTGCTTTTACGATAGGAGAGTCAGGTGTGGTTCGATACAAAGTTTGTTTGATACCGATAACTTTGGGATCTTTTGCTGCAGCTTCTAAAAATTGAATTACTACATCAAAAGTTTCAAAAGGGTGGTGTACAACAAAATCTTTACTTCTTATAGCTGAAAAAAATTTATCATCAAATTCCTTCAATCTTTCAACTTCTCTAGGATTAAACTTTTTAAATCTCAGCTTTGGATCTTTCTTTTTACAAATTTCATCTATATCTTGTATTCCAACCAATCCTTCAACCTCATAAATATGATCTTCATCCATTTTAAATTTTTTTGAAATAAAATTTAAAAGTTTTTTGTTTGAATTAGTGATTACTTCGAGTTTAACTACGTTTCCCCTTCTTCTTTTCTTAATTGCTTTTTCAAAATATCTCACAAGATCAGCAGCTTCATCATCTATTTCAATTTCGCTGTCTCTAATTATTTTAAACTGCAAACTTGCCTCGATATTATGGTCTGGAAATATTTCATTAGCAAATTTACAAATTACGTCATCAATTGTGACAAATTCATTTATTGTTTCAGAATTGTTTAGAGATACAAATTTTGGAAGTGCTCTTGGTATAACTATAATTGCATTTAGTTCTCTTTTTTTTTTTATTCTAGTCATTCTTAGTAAAATTGCTTGGCCTTTATTTGGTATAAAAGGAAAGGGATGTGATGGGTCAATGGCAGTAGGTGTTATTATAGGATAAATTGTTTCCTGAAAATATTCTCTTAGATACATAAGATCCTTCTTATTTAGTTCTGACATTTTTCGAATGAAAATTTTTTCTTTCGATAGCTCTTTTTTCAACTCTAGGAATGCTTCGTTTTGCTTCTTTAATAGATCTTTAGTTTTTAATACGACCCTATTCAATTGATCCTCTGCAGTTAATCCATCTGCGCTTAATTCGTCAAAACCATCTTTAATTTGATTAAAAAGTCCAGCGACTCTTACCATAAAAAATTCATCTAAATTTGTACCTGCGATTGATAAAAATTTTACTCTTTCAAATAGAGGATTTGTTTTATCTTTTGATTCTTCTAAAACACGATCATTAAACTGAAGCCAAGATAATTCTCTGTTTATGAGTTGATTGCTAATATTAGCGTTTTCTGAAAATGATGCTTTCGACATATTTAAATGTTAAATTAAAAATATGTTTAAATTATATGCGATGAGACATGCTAAATCTAGTTGGGATTTTCCAGATTTAGATGATCATGACAGGCCATTGAATAAAAGAGGGGAAAATTCAGCAAAATTAATTTGTGAATTTTTTATTAAAAAGAAGTTAAAATTTGATTTAGTTTATTGCTCATCCTCAAAAAGGACAATACAAACATTAAATATATTGTCAGAAAAAATCAGTTTTAAGAAAATTATTAAAAAAAAAGCGCTTTATCATGCTAGTGAGGATGAAATTATTCATATCTTAAAACAAACAGTTGATAATTATAAAACTTTACTTTTAATCAATCATGAACCTTCAATTAGTGAACTCATAAATCGAATCTGTCTTAAAGAAAACTCCGAACAATTTGAAAATTTAAAAAGAAAATTTCCTACTGCAGCCGTTGCTGAAGTAAGTTTTAATTTCAATGATTGGGAAAAGTTATCAAAAGTTAAAGGAAAATTAATATCATTTATAAAGCCAAAAGATCTTCAAACATCTAAGGAATAGCCAGCAGATCTTACTGTTCTGATAAGATCTTTCTTGCCATCAATATTTATTGCTTTTCTTAGTCTTCTTATATGAACATCTATAGTTCTGGACTCAACATAAATATCATCTCCCCATACAGAATTTAGAAGTTGCTCACGCGAATATACTCTTTTTGGATTCTTTATTAAAAAATCAATTAGTTTAAATTCGGTTGGGCCGACTATAACTTGTTTATCTGCTCTATAAACTCTTCGTTGAACTCTATCTACTTTAAGATCCTCAAATACTACAACATCAGCGGCAACACTTGGTTTAGATCTCTTTAATAAAGCGTTAACTCTTGCAATAAGTTCTTTTTGGCTGAATGGCTTAGTTACGTAGTCATCAGCTCCTGTTTCAAATCCTTTAAGTTTGTCTTCTTCCTCACCTTTGGCTGTTAACATAATGATTGGGATATTTTTGTGAAGATTGCTTCTTTTCAAATTTTTACAGACTTCAACACCTGAAATATCTGGCAACATCCAATCTAATAAAATTAAATCAGGATTTTTTTCCTTTATATTTCTAATAGCGTCTTCTCCATTGACTGCATAATCAACTTTGTGACCCTCTTTTTCTAAATTGTATTTAAGTAAAGTTACGATGGGTATTTCATCTTCAACAATGAATAAATTTGCCCTCATTATCCTTTTGGTCGGTCTCCCTCTAAATAATCTCCTGTAATCAGAAAATAAACTTGCTCTGCAATATTGGTTGCATGATCTCCAATCCTCTCAATATTTTTAAGCATGAAAAGTAGTTGGGTTACTTTTTGTACATCGTTTTTATTTTTTTCTAAATGCTTTACTGCAGCTTCCATATTAGAATTAGTCATTTGATCTATTTCTTCATCAGAATTCCAAACATTTTCTGCTGTATCTTTAGCTCTATGTAAATACGAATTTAAAACTGCATTGACTTGTTTTGATGCTTTTAAACCAGCTATTTCGAAATTTTTAGTAATATCATTAGGTAAATCAGTTCCAATTTTAGTTAATCGTTTTGAGATGTTTTTTGCTAAATCACCAATTCTCTCTAAGTCTGAAGAAACTTTTAAGGCAACAACTGTTTCTCTTAAATCTATTGCCATAGGTTGCCTTAAGGCAATCAAATTTACAACTTGCTCTTCTATATTTATTTCATACTTATCAGTCAATTCGTCATCTTTGATAGATTTTTCTGCTAAACTAATGTCTTTTTTAACTAAAGATTTAATAGTGTTTTCAAGCTGTTTCTCAACTCCAGTTCCCATTTTCACTATTGTATCTTTTAATAACTGAAGTTGCTCTTCGTAAGATTTTACAATGTGCGGTTTTTCACTCATTAACCAAACCTTCCTGTAATATAATCCTGAGTTTGCTGATTATCAGGATTTTTAAATATTTTATCTGTTGGTCCAAATTCTATAAGTTTTCCCAAATGAAAGAAACCTGTTTTTTGAGATACCCTAGCTGCTTGTGACATTGAGTGGGTAACTATCACAATTGTGACCTCTTTTTTAAGATCATCTATAAGTTCTTCAATTTGAGCTGTTGCTATTGGGTCAAGCGCTGAACATGGTTCGTCCATAAGAATCACTTCTGGACTTACAGATATAGCTCTAGCAATACATAGTCGTTGCTGTTGACCTCCTGATAAGCCAGTTCCGATTTCATCAAGTCTATCTTTAACTTCGTTCCACAAGGCAGCTTTTTTCAAACTTGTTTCAACTATTTGATCCATTTCTTCTTTGCTCTGTGCAATACCGTGAATAGTAGGACCATAAGCTACATTTTCATAAATTGTTTTAGGGAATGGATTGGGTTTTTGAAAAACCATACCAACGTTCTCCCTAAGTCTCACAACATCTAACTTTCTTGAATTCAGTTCTAGGTTGTCCATTTTAATACTGCCTTCAACTCTACAAATTTCTATGACGTCGTTCATCCTGTTCAAGCATCTTAAGAAAGTAGACTTTCCACACCCAGATGGTCCAATTAAAGCTGTAACTTCTTTTTCTGCTATATCTATAGAGACGTCAAATAATGCCTGTTTGGATCCGTAATAAACATTTACATTTTCCGCTTTTATTTTACTCATTTAACTCCATTTCTTTTCAAATTTGTGTCTAACGATTTGAGCTGCCAAGTTCATTAAAATTAAAAAAGCTAGAAGCACCATAATACATGCAGATACTTTTTCAACGAAACCCCTCTCAGCACTTTCTGACCATATATATATCTGAACTGGTAAACTTGCAGCAGGATCAACTGGCGTACCAGGTATTGTATTCACAAAAGCAACCATTCCTATTAAAATTAAAGGGGCTGTTTCCCCTAAAGCTTGAGCCAAGCCAATTATCGTTCCAGATAAAGTTCCAGGCATTGATAGTGGCACAGTATGATGCATGGTTGTTTGCATATTACTTGCACCCATCGCTAAAGCAGCTTCTCTTATACTTGGGGGAACAGCTTTTAAAGAAGCTCTTGCAGCAATAATTATTGTTGGTAATGTCATAAGAGACAAAGTAATTCCTCCAACAAGTGGTGTCGATCTTGGTAAATTAAAAACTGCTAATAAAACACCAAGACCTAGCAAACCAAATACTATCGATGGAACAGCTGCTAAATTATTAATGTTTACCTCTATAAAATCTGTAAATTTATTTTTTGGTGCGAATTCCTCGAGATAAATTGCAGCTAACACTGCAACAGGAAATGAAAACGCTAAACATACTAGTATACTAAAAACTGTTCCCATAAACGAGCTAGCTATACCTGCTAGTTCTGCCTCTCTTGAATCAGGACTTGTAAAAAAACTAATGTTAAACTCTGATAAAATATCTCCTCTTTCATTAAGCATATCGTAAATCTGCAACTGGTAATCATTTACTCTTCTATTCTCCTCAGGAATATCTCTTGGATAATTTCCCTTATGAACTTGATCAACATCATCAGAAGCTGTTAATTTTATGGGCACTATTTTACCTAGATAGTCTGGATTTTTTAAAAGTAGATCTTTAACCTCTGCCTCATATTTATACGAAACCATTTGTATCAATTGACGATCCTCTTCTTCAGGAAGTCCAGGATCTAATGAGGTCATAGCTTTGTAAGCAACATCATAATAGTCTGCATTTTCTAAATCATCTTTTGATGGGCTTTCTGCATCGATTAAAAGTAATTCTTTATCATAATGAACTTCTGTTACTATCCAAGTTTTTTGGAAAGCTGAGTAACCTTTTGAAAATATCTGAAACATAAAAACTGCTAAAAAGCTTAAAGCTAATCCTATAGCTATTTTGCCATACCATTGAAATCTTCTTTCAGCGTTATATCTTTTTTTTAATAAATTTTTCTTAAAACTATTCATATTTTTCCCTATATTTTTTAACAACTGAAAGAGCGATTACATTTAAGAATAAAGTTACTATAAATAAAGATATTCCTAATGCAAAAGCTGATTGAGTTTTTGGATCTCCAAATTGTTGGTCTCCAATTAAAATTACTACAATTTGCGCTGTAATGGTAGAAGTTGACTCAAGTGGATTCATTGTAAGATTAGCCGCTAGTCCTGAGGCCATTACAACAATCATTGTTTCTCCTATCGCTCTCGATACTGCTAAAAGTATCGAACCTACGATACCAGGTAGGGCTGCTGGAAAAATTACTTTTTTTACAGTTTCAGATTTTGTTGCGCCCATTGCGTAACTCCCATCTCTTAAATTTTGAGGTACTGCCGTCATAACGTCATCGCTTAGACTTGAAATAAAAGGAATTATCATTACTCCCATAACTGCTCCTGCAGCTAAAGCGCTCTCCGCTGAAACTTGTAAACCCATAGCGTTACCAATTTCTTTAACAAAAGGACCGACGGTTAAAGCTGCAAAAAAACCATATACCACTGTTGGAATACCAGCTAAAATCTCAATAATAGGTTTCGCATATTTTCTTACGCCTCTTCCAGCATACTCAGATAGATATATCCCACTCAGCAAACCTATGGGGATGGCAACACACATTGCAATAAAAGCAATAAAAAAAGTTCCAGCAAATAAAGGCACAGCTCCGAAAGCATCCTTCATTAATTCAGGATCTGGTTGGCCATCTCTTACAAAAGTTTTAGCAGGATACCAATGAGTTCCGAATATAAAGTCAAAGATTTTTACTGCTTGAAAAAACCTAATCGCTTCGAATAAAAGTGAAAAAACTATTCCGATTGTAACTAAAACTGCGCCTAATGATGCAACAAATAACACCCATTTAAGAAAAATTTCTACTGGTTCTCTCATTCGATCATTTTTCTGAACAGATCTATACGCAAAACTCAGAGAGAAAATTAAAATTGCTAAAATAATTGCTACTTTAGCGCTGTTAGCTATTCCTTTTAATTGAATGTACTTATTAGCAGACTCATCTAGAAAATTAGTAATATTTCCCGTGTAAGTTCCTGCGGCTAATGCTTTAACCTTTGTGTAAATAAGCTGAAGCTCATTTTTAGTTAAGTTCTGATCAGTGTAATCTTGTAAAATAAATGTTTTAACTATTGATGGTTCAAAAACTGACCAAAGAGCAAAAATTATTAATGCTGGTGCAGCACACCAAGCAGCTAAATAATATCCATAAAATTTTGGTAATGCCGTAAGTCTTTGTGATGATTGAATAACTAGAGCTTTTTTTCTACCGAAATAATAACTTGTGAAAGCTAAGAGAATAATAAAAGTTACAAGTATTAAATTCATATTGAGCTTCCAGAGATAAAAAGGGGGTAAAATACCCCCTTTTTGTTTAATTGATACTACTATTTCTTAGCAGGCATGTTAACTAACTTCGTAGCGTTAGTTCTAGATGTTTTGTATAACTTGCCATCTAGAGGTACTAGCCCGATATCAGTTAAATAACCTTTTTTACCCATAGCTTTTTTACTTGTGAACTCTTTTACGAATTCATGTAAGCCAGGTACAACGCCCACGTGAGCTTTTTTCACATAGAAGAATAAAGGTCTTGCAACTGCGTAACTGTAATCTTGAATCGAAGATAGACTTGGTTGACCACCTTCAATGCTTGCAGCTTGCAATTTATCTTTTGCAGCTAAGAAATAACTGAAACCAAAGAAACCGAACATTTCTTTGTCCGCAGCTAATTTTTGAATAATAAGTGAGTCGTTCTCACCAACTTCAATTACCGCACCATCTTCTCTTAACGCTTTATATTTAGCGCCAGCTTTTTTAGAAGCATCATCGATACCTTTTTTCATCACTAATGAATTCCAAGCATCTCTTGTTCCTGATGTTCCTGGAGGCACCATAACTTTGATAGGGTAGTTTGGTAATGATGGGTCGATATCACTCCAATTTTTATATGGATTTGGTACTAACGCACCATCTTTAGCAACCTCTTTTGCTAATGCTGCCCATAATTGTTTTTTTGTAAAGTTTACTGGTTTAGCATCTTTAGAATAAGCTAACGTTATTCCGTCGTTACCAACTGTAATCTCTACGATTTCTTCAACACCATTTTTTTGACATAGCGCATACTCTTTAGCCTTCATAGCTCTAGATGCATTTGTTATGTCTGGGTGCTCTGTACCAACTCCAGCACAGAATAATTTAGCTCCACCACCTGTTCCTGTTGACTCGATTACTGGTGTTTTAAATTTACCAGACGAACCAAATCTTTCAGCAACGATTGTTGCATAAGGGAATACAGTTGAAGAACCTACGATTTTAATCTGATCTCTAGCTTGAGCAGAAGTTACAACTAACATTGCAACTAATGAAGCTAAAGCGATTGATAGTTTTTTCATTGTTTATCCTTTCATTTATTAATTAATTAACAAACATTGAATTCATAAAATTAAGAGGACTCTTAATTATTACAGATATGTTACAAATTTATTAAAATGATAACTTTTTAGTTGAACTTTCTAGTTATCTCGATTTGTTGATAATCAGAGGCTAAAGACCCTCCGCAACTAAAAGGTCTTACTTTATTTTTAACTGCGTAGGATTGAGTTGGCTTTAATGTAACTTCTAGTTGTACAAAGTTAACTAATTTTTGTGTAAAACTTTTATCATATCTCCAAGCATTCCATTGTGTTGGAGCGGTGAATACTTCACTTAAATAAGATGCAGCTTTTGAGTGAATCATATTGCTCTCGTTTTGTCCTTTTAAAAGATTATTTTTAACTTTTTCAAAAATTTTTCTACATTTAATTGAGTCCACCATGTACGAGTTAGCATTTAAATGAGTGCTCATCGGTGCTGACACAATTAATTGAATTCCATCGTCTCTTCTAGAAAATAAAGCTTCAGTATAAATTGTAGATACATTTTTATTATCTACTTCAAGAACTAAATCGTTTTTAGCTTGCCTAAGATCGTTTTTAAGTCTTAAAAGTCCAAGATCAAAAACTGTAAGAGGTTGAGAACGTAAAGTTTTCTCAATTAAGTTTACATCTGCCTTAACAGTTGTAAAAGTTAAAGTTAATAAAACCAGAATTATATAATTTATTATTCTAGTCATAATAGAATTTTAACTATTTTGCTTTCTATCTCAAGACATAATTTAATAAAATTGCGATATTTGCTAAAATTTAGAAAAGTGAACCTTTATTTCGGTGCCCCTTTGAGTCTCACTTTTTATTTCTAACTCACCTCTATGCTGATTAACAATGTGCTTCACGATCGCCATTCCAAGTCCAGTGCCACCAACTTTTTTACTTTTAGCTGCATCAACTCTAAAGAATCTTTCTGTAATTCTCGGAAGTTGCTCAGTTGGAATTCCAATACCATTATCTTTAATGGACACGGTGTAAGAGTCTCCTATTACTTTTCCGTTACCTTGCCCACAATTAACTTCGATCTTTTTATTTTTTTCTGAATATTTTATACTGTTATCAATAATATTTGAAAAAACTTCAATTAATTTTTCATGATCGCCTTTAATAAAGAAATCATCTTTTATATTATTTTTAAATTCAAAAGATTTTAAATTTTTTTGATGGATGTCTTCAACGTTACTTAAAATTTCTTTTAAATTTACTTTATCTTGAGGCTGTATATGTTCCTCTAACTCAATTCTACTTAATGAAAGTAAATCTTTAATTAAGCTTTCCATCCTATCAGCTTGCTCAAGCATTATCGGTATGAATTTTTTTTGTGCTTCTAAATCATCTTTCGCATGTCCGCTTATAGTTTCTAGAAATCCTTTAATAGAAACTAAAGGCGTTTTAAGTTCATGGCTAACATTGGCTACAAAGTCAGATTTGAACCTTTGCGCTTTTATAATATCAGTTAAATCTTTTAGAAATAAAACAACTGAGTCAGGATCATCGACATATGAGGTCGGTCCAGAGAATAGATGAACCTTAAAGAACTGAAATGAGGGAGAGGATAATTCTAAATCCATAGTAATTGTCTCTTTTTTTAAAAGCACTAAATCAATATTTTGGAGTAAATCAGGAACTCTTAATAAAGTAGCCACGTGCTTATTTAAATTATTTTCTCCAAATTTTTTTTTTGCACTATTATTAAAAAATTTGATATTTTTAAATTTGTCTACAATTAGAATTAGATCATCGATTTGATTTATAATCTTTACTTGCTCATTAGTTTTTTCAATATTTTCATTGGTGATGTCTTCTATCCCCTCTTCAGTATCACCTGGTTTATTCTCTCTATTAATATCAGATCTTGCCTCCATACCTGCTAAAATTGATTTTCTGGATACTGCAATCACTACGATCACAATTATCCCGGCAATAGAGTACAATAATAATTCCATGATTTAATTATACTTTAAAGATATAGACTAAAGAAATATTTTTTAGCGGTTTGATACCGCACTATTTAAAAAGATTTTCGCGCAATTTTCCCAGGTATATTTTTTTGCATGCTCAATGCAAGCGCTTCTATCAGACTTAAGAGCTTCAATTGCTGCTTTTTTAAGATCGTTGTTTAACGAGCCAATATTTGTGCCGTTAAAAATATCTTTTGGTCCAGCAACAGGGTACGCTGCTACTGGCAATCCACATTTTAAAGCTTCTATAATTACAATTCCAAAAGTATCTGTTTTGCTCGGGAAAACAAAAACATCAGAAGAAGCAAAGTAACTTGCAAGCTCACCGTTTGTTTTCTCTCCTTTAAATATCGCTTCAGGGTATTCTTTTTTAAGTTTATCTAAATCAGGTCCTTTACCGACAACTAATTTCGTACCTTCTAAATCTAAATCTAGAAATGCTCTGATATTCTTTTCAATAGATACTCTTCCCACGTAAAGATAAATTGGTCTTTTATACTCCAAATTAATCTTTTTAGGCTTTTGAAATGCACCGTGATTTGCTCCTCTAGTCCAAACAACCATCTTATCTTTATCAAAACCAATTTCTTGAAGTTCATCTTTCATTGACTGAGTTGTTACTAAAATTTTTTCAGCCTTTGAGTGAAATCCTTTAAGGAACTTTTGAGCAAGTTTAATTGGCAAATAAGGGTAGTATAGCTTCAAATATTTATCAAATTGAGTATGGTAAGAAGTGGTAAATTTAAGTTTATTTTTTACACAATATCTTTTTGCAAATATACCTATCGGGCCTTCTGTAGCTATGTGAATTATATCAGCATCGGCTTTAGAAATTAATTTACCCACTCTAGGCCAAACATTAAGAGATAGTTTTATTTCATTATATTTTGGCATTGGTACGGTAAAAAATTGATTAGGCTCAATATATTCAACTTGGTGGCCAATTTTTTTTAATTCATCGCCAAGATTTTTTAAAGTTCTACAAACACCGTTCACTTGCGGATACCAGGCATCAGTAACGATTAAAATTTTCATTTATTTACTACTTTTAGATACGGTTCGTAATCAACAACATCACCTCTGATTTTGTCCCAGTCAATAACTTCCATGCGACCATCAAAATGTTCTACCAAGAAAGTTGCACCTTCTACCCAATCACCACAATTTAAATATCTCACGCCATCTAAGACTTGATCGGCAGAATGATGAATATGACCACAAATTATTCCATCAACATTTTTTCTTTTAGCATAGTTTGCTAAAGTTTTTTCATAATCACCTATATATTTTACAGCGTTCTTTACTTTGTGTTTTAAATATTTTGCTAAAGACCAATTACCCTTTTTAAATAATCTTCTAAAAAAATTGATAACAACATTAAACTCAAGTAAAAAACTATAAGCGACAGCTCCTACTTTTGATAACCATGGAGCATATTTCATCACTCCATCCCAAGCATCACCATGAACAACAATATACTTTTTATTATCTGAACTTACATGTATGGCTCTATTTACAACTTCAATATCGCCAAAATGTAATGGTAAAAATTTTCTGAAGACATCATCATGATTTCCCACAATATATTTTACTTTTGTTCCATGTCTTGCTTTTCTTAATGTTTTTTGAATCACATCATTATGTTCTTGAGGCCAGTAAAATTTTGTTTTTAAAGCCCAAACATCAATGATATCACCAACAAGATATAAATTCTCTGACCTTGAATGTTTATAAAATTCTAATAATTTGTTTGCTGCACTTTTTCTATGCCCAAGGTGCAAGTCGGAAATAAAGATGCTTTTGTAATTTAAAATCTTTCCCTTAGATTTAGTTTGAATTGTTTCCATATTTTTTATAAAACGAATCTCTAGTACAAGTAGAATCATAAATATGTTACAGAATTGTTAAAATATGAATAAAAAATTGAATTTTGCGGTGATATTTAACGCAAATGCAGCAGGTGGTAGAAAACTTAAATTAATTAACAAGGTCATTTATCTTTTAGAAAAAAATCATATTGTAGATCTTTTTAAAACTGAAAGCGAAGACCATGCAAGGAATGTATTTAAAGAATTGTCTAATAAAAAATTTGATCGGTTAGTATTTGCTGGCGGTGACGGGAGCGTATGTTTTGGCATTAATGAAATGTTTAAAAGTGATAATCTAAAAGACAAATTAGTTGGATACATACCTGCTGGCACTGCAAATATTTTACAAATAGAAACTCAAATTAAGAAAAAGGCGGAGGAGATTTACAACGTCCTAGTTTCAGATAATCATAAGAAAATTTCATTAGCAAAAATAAATGATAAGTACTTTTTCTTGATGGCTGGTGTAGGTTTTGACTCTCGAATTGTTGAGTCTATAAATACTAATATTAAAAAGTATCTTGGAAAAGTAATTTTCGCTTTAAAAGGCTTTCAGCATTTTTTATTTTTAAAAAATAATAAAATGGAGGTTGAGGCAGATAATGAAAAAATTATGGCTGATTGGATTTTATGTACTAATTCAAAATACTATGCTGGTCCCCATTCTATAACAAATGATACCAATATATTTGAAAACAGGATAGTAGCTTACATATTTAAAGACCTGACCAGAATAAAATTACTTTATTATGTTTGGTTAATTTTAACCAAAGGCGACTTAACTCCTGCAAAAAGTGTAATTAAAAAAGAATTGAACAGATTAAAAATAAATGGTGTAAACAATAAAGTTCTATCACAGGTTGATGGTGAAAATTGTGGTTACGTAAACAGTCTTGAGATCCAAAAAACAGACAGATTTATAAATTTATTAGTTCCGTAGGATTTTCTAAATTTTTTCAACTTTTAGTTTAAAAGATTTTTCTTAATTTCATTTGAAAAATTTTTTAGATTATTTTAGATTTTTCTTTTTTGGAGGATCAATATGAAAAAAAAGTTAAAAAAAAACGAAAAGAAAAAGAAAAAAATACTAAAATCAATCGATAAGCTTAAAAATAAGATAAGCACTAAACAAAAAAAACTATCAAAGATTGATCTAAAGATAGCTAGTATCGAGAAAAAAATCGCTGAAAAAAGAGCTAATAAAAATAAAGAACCTATCACAGCATCTTTAAATAATTAGTTTATAAATAAATTAAATGCCCCTGATTTAAAAAATCAGGGGTTTATTTGCACGACGATAAATATATTTTCAAGTTTTCAAGCTTAAAACCAAGAGATATTTTTAGATTTACAAATTTCTTGAACCTTTTTTGGATAGTCAGTGATAATTCCATCAACTCCGTACTCGATCATCCTAATAATATCTTTTTCTCTATTCACTGTCCAAACACAAGTCGCAAGACCATGCTTATGTGCTAATTCTACATTTTGTTTAGTAACATCACGGTAGAAAGTACTCCACACATGACCTTCTAATGAATTAATTATATTAGGCAGTAAAAATAACTCTTCCATTGGATAATTTTTAACCATCCACGGTGAATTTTCATAAATATTCTTTTTAGTGATTGAAAGACCTTGTTGCAGGGTAATAAATCCTCTTAAAATATTTGGATTTTGTTTTTTAAGAGCGTAAAGAATTCTAAAATCATAAGAAGTGATTAAAGTTCTGTCCTCGAGTTTAAAATCTTTTATATCTTTAAGGATTAAGGAAACCATTTTTTCTGGGTCAGGTGTTACGTTTTCTTGTGTGGGAGTTGATTTAATTTCTAAATTTAAAAATACATCTTTATATTTGTCTTCCGTCACTAATTTTAATAAATCAGTTAATTTTGGTATTTTTTCACCTGTAATAGGTTTTTGATTTTTAAATCTTTTTGCGTACTTTGTTTCGGGTTTTATACTTCCAATACTATACTTACTTATTTCATCATAAGTCAGTTCCACTAATTTCATGCTTTTATCTGTGATCCAGTTCCCTGAGGCATCTTTAACTAAATCAGGATTTAATCTGTAGTCGTGAAATATAGTTGGAATATTATCTTTTGAAATTACAACATCGAACTCAACAGCTTTAATACCAAGATCAAAAGTATATTTAAAACCGGAGATTGAGTTTTCAACAATATCACCTCTAGCTCCTCTGTGGCCGTATATTCTTATGTAATTAGGTTTCGTTAAAAATGGATTGATCAATTAATCCTCAAATCAGTATTAGTATCAAACAGGTGTAGTTTGTCATTTTGAATGGAAAGATTTATGTTTTTTCCAATAGTATCTTCTTTAACAACACCTGAGATACTTGCAACTAAAATTTCATTACTATTTTCAAGTTTACCATGAATAAGTGTATTCGCTCCAATCAGCTCTACAAGTTCAACTTTTAACTTTATCGGACCATTTTGATCTAATTCAAAATCTTCAGGTCGCATACCTATATTAACAGGTCCATTAAATTTTGAATTCACTGAAAGTGAAGCTTTGTTTGCCAAAATCAATTTGTTGCTTCCGCAATTACCTTTTAAAATATTCATTGCTGGGCTTCCAATAAATTGAGCCGTAAATAAAGTTTTGGGTTTTGTATAAACTTCTAAAGGCGTTCCAATATGTTCTACATTACCTTCGTTCATTACAATCATTCGATCCGCTAGTGTCATCGCTTCGACTTGATCATGCGTTACATATAAAGAAGTTGTCTTTAATTGAGTTTGAAGTTTTTTAATCTCTAATCTCATTTGTACTCTTAATTTGGCATCAAGATTTGATAAAGGCTCATCAAATAAAAAGGCTACAGGATTTCTAACGATAGCTCTTCCCATTGCAACTCTTTGTCTTTGTCCTCCTGATAATTGATTAGGTTTTCTCTCTAATAATTCTCCAAGCTCTAAAATTTCAGCTGCTTTTTGAACTCTAGACTCAATTTCTTCTTTGGGCACTTTTGCAATTTTTAAACCATAAGCCATGTTGCCAAATACTGTCATGTGAGGATAAAGAGCATAATTTTGGAAAACCATGGCAATATTTCTTTCCATAGGCTCAAGCTCGTTTACTTTTTTATTATCAATTAAAATATTTCCTTCATTAGCATCTTCTAACCCCGCAACCATTCTCAATAATGTTGATTTACCACAACCTGAGGGTCCAACTATTACAATCAGCTCACCATCTTTTACATCAATACTCAGATCATGAATAACCTGAGTTTTCCCAAAAGATTTTTTTAAATTTTGTAAACTAATTTGAGACATTATTTATCGCTTTCTAATAACCCTTTAACAAAAAACTTTTGCATACTTATTACTACTATGACTGGTGGAACCATAGCTAACATTGCTGTTGCCATTACCGTTGGCCAATGTGCATAATCATCCCCTGTTGGTATCATTGAGTCTATCGCCATTACAATGGTTCTCATGTCAGGATCGGTTGTCATTAATAGTGGCCATAAATATTGGTTCCAACCAAAAATAAATAAAATAACAAATAGAGCTGCAATATTAGTTTTACTAATTGGAACTAATATATCAAAAAAGAAACGCATCGGACTACATCCGTCCATTCTAGCTGCTTCGACCATTTCATCAGGTATCGTCATAAAAAATTGTCTAAATAAGAAAGTTGCCGTAGCTGATGCAATTAATGGAAAGATTAAACCTGTGTAAGAATTTAATAAATTTAAATTCGCAACTACTTCATAAGTTGGAACTATTCTTACTTCAACTGGAAGCATAAGAGTAATAAAGATTAGCCAGAAACATAAATTCCTAAATGGAAATCTAAAATAAACAAATGCAAAAGCTGATAGTAATGAAATAATTATTTTTCCAACTGTAATTCCAATTGCCATGATTGCAGAGTTCATCATCATTTTTATCACGGGAACTTTGGCTCCATATCCTTCTGGCGAACCTCTAAATAAAGCGTTTGCATAATTTTCAAAGAACTCTGTTCCTGGTAGCATTGGTAATGGAGGATAAATAATTGCATCTTGAGTTACAGTGGATGCAACAAAAGTTAACCACACTGGGAAAAATATAAATAATACCCCAAGAATTAAACCAAGGTGAGTTAACCAATATCCTGATTTCTTTTTCTCAACCATTAGTAATGTACCTTTCTCTCTATATATTTAAATTGAATGACAGTTAAAATTCCAACTAAAACTAAAAGAATTACAGACTGTGCTGCACTTGATCCAAGATCTTGACTCACGAAACCATCTGAAAATACTTTATATACAAGAATAGTGGTCGACTGTTCAGGTCCACCTGAAGTAATAGTGTGGATTACTCCAAAAGTATCAAAGAAAGCATAAACAATATTTACTACTAATAAAAAGAATGTGATGGGTGAAAGGAGAGGTATTACAATCGTTCCAAATCGCTTCCAAAAACTAGCGCCATCTATCGCAGCAGCTTCAATAATGGATTTAGGAATGGCTTGTAGACCTGCTAAAAAAAATAAAAAGTTATAACTTATTCTTCCCCATGATGAGGCTAGAATAACTAAAAACATTGCCTGATCACCTTTTAAAGTGTGATTCCATTCATAACCTAAAGCTTTAAGATAATAAGAAGCTAAACCAATATTTCCATTAAACATGAATAACCATAAAACTCCTGCGATCGCAGGTGCAATAGCATAAGGCCAAATCAATAAGGTTTGATAAACGCCAGCTCCTTTAATTAATCGATCGGCTAACGCAGCTAAATATAAACCCAAAGCCATTGATGAAACGGATACTGCTGTTGAAAAAATAATTGTCGTTTTAAAACTTGCTAAATAATAAGGATCAGATAATAAAAATCTAAAATTATCTAAACCTACAAATTCTGTCTTTAATCCAAAAGGATCAGGTAAAAATAAAGAATTCCAAATGGCTTGTCCTGATGGGTAAAAAAAGAAGACAAAAGAAATCATTAGCTGAGGTGCAACTAACAGTGCTGGTAGCCACCAGCCTTTAAAAAAAACTCTTTTTTCCATTTGGTCTTAAGAAGTGTACTAGGGGCTTTCGCCCCTGGTACATTAAATTGATTTATTTGTTAGCTCTTTCAAATCTTCTTAAAAGAACGTTACCTCTTTTTACAGCGCTGTCTAAAGCTACTTGAGCAGTTTTAGTGCCGTTGTAAACTCCTTCCATCTCTTCATCAATAATTCCTCTTATTTGATCAAAAGATCCAAGACGTAAGCCTTTAGAGTTTTGAGTAACTTTATTTCTCATCATCTGTATTCCTGCTAAATCAGTTCCAGGATTTGATTTATAGAACCCTGACTTTTTAGTTGCCTTAGCAGCTGCAGTGGTAACACCTAAATAACCCGTGTCTTGGTGCCACTTAGCTTGAATATCAGTTCTTGATAAGAAAGCTAAAAATGCTGCCGTAGCTTTGTTCTCTTCTTTAGATTTTCCAGATAATGCCCATAGAGATGAACCACCAATAATTGTGTTTTGAGGTGCTTCTGTCGCTCCATAGTAAGGTAAGTGTCTGATAGCAAATTCGAATTTAGCTTCTTTTTTGATACCAGCATAACCAGCAGAAGACTCTGTCATTAACATACATTCACCAGCTCTAAAATTTTTACCAGCTTCATTTCTTCTACCCATATACTTAAATTTACCTTCTTGTGCCCATTTACCTAAAGTTTGAATGTGCTTGATATGAACTGGGCTATTGAAAGCTAACTCAGTATCTAAACCAGCAAATCCATTTGATTTAGTTGCAAATGGTATGTTGTGGTACGCTGAAAAGTTTTCAAGGTGAACCCAGCTGTGCCAGCAAGTACAGAAAGGCATATCAATACCTTTTGCTTTTGCAGCATCAAGTGCGTTTCCAACTCTTTTCCAAGTACTTAAGTCCATCTCTGGGTCTAAACCTGCTTTTTTCATCAAGTCTTTGTTAACCCAAAGAACTGGTGTTGAAGAGTTGTACGGCATAGATAACATTTTGCCATCTGTTGTTGTATAATAACCAGATACTGCTGAAACAAATCCATTAGGATTAAATCTTTGACCAGCATCTTTCATTAATTGGTACATAGGAACATAAGCTCCTTTTGCAGCCATTAAACTTGCTGTACCAACTTCAAATACCATAAGGATATTTGGATGTTGTCCAGCTCTGAATGCAGCGATACCAGCGTTAAGAGTTTCTGAGTAATTACCTTTTCTAGTATGAACTACAGTGTATTTGTCTTGTGATGCATTGAACTTGTTTACTTGTTCATCAAGTAATTCACCAAGTCTTCCACCAAAAGCGTGCCACCATTGTATTTCTACTTTTGCTTGGGCAGCTGTTCCCACAAACATTGCGAAAAGTGCCAACGAAGCAATTATTGCTTTTATTTTTTTCATTTTTGATGTCCCCCGTTTTCTTTAAAAAGAAAAAAGCTAGCACAAAAGATATATAAAGAGGAGTCGGTAATTAAATTTAGATTCTACCTAGGGTTTTATTTTACTTTTCCAAAAAGGTTTAAAAGCATAACACCTGCTATAATTAAGACTAAACCTATAGTTCCATAAATATTTGGAGTTTGATTATATTTAAATATACCAAATAAAGTTACTGCAGTTATAGTTAAAGCGCCATAAGTTGCGTAAGTAAAGCCAACTGGAATTATTGTCATTGCTTTTGAAATGCAAAATAAACAAACCACTATACTGGTAACACAAAAAATTGTTGGGCTTATTTTTGAAAATCCCTCAGTTGTTTTTAAAAAACCATTTGAGGCAATCCCTGTGATAATCGCTAAAGCAAGATATATATACCCTGATAATAAAGTCATACTTTTCATTTAAGCTTTTGCAAATTGGCCGCCATCTTTATATCTCCATAACCATTTCTTCATTTCTTCTTCTACATCAGAGGGCTCGATGTCTAGATCTTTTAAAGTAAGGTTGTTATTAGAGACTACGTTGTCAGCTTCTGACAAAATCTCACACTGATCTTTTGTTAAAATTGGAGGAAAAGGTAAAAGGTCAGTAATAGTACTTTGAATTTTTGCAATGGGCATTGGCATGGGCACAACAAATCTTTTTTTATTTATTGTCTTTAAGATTGATTTAACCATATCACCGAAGCTGATAACTTTTGGTCCTCCGATTTCATAAATTTTTCCCTCATTACCTTTTAATTCTATAGCTTGGACTATAGCATCAGCAACATCATCTACTAAAATAGGTTGAAATTTATAATTTATCCCTACAACTGGAATAACAGGTAATATACTTAATTTTGAAAAAAGATTTGTAAAATTATCTTCTGTTCCACAAACAACGCTTGGTCTCAATATCACAGTATTTTTAAAATTATTTAAAGCTTTAACTTCACCTTGATACTTCGATTTTTGATAAAGTGATTTTGAATTTTCATTTGCTCCAATTGCTGAAACGTGAATAAATTTTTTTACATCTGTGTTTGCACATATTTTAGCAACTGCCTCAGGTATATTTGTATGAATATTATAAAATTTTTGTTTCCTGGTTTCATACAAGATTCCAATCAGGTTGATTACCACATCTGAATTTTTAATAGCTTCTTTCAATTCTGAAAAGTTATTAGGATTCCAATCTACAAGTTCAATTGCTCCTGGAGTTGCTTGAGTTTTTAGATAACCCTTTTGAAAGGCTTTTCTAGTGGAAATAATGCATCTGTAGTTTTTCTTGGTCAAATTTCGAACAAGATATCTTCCTATAAAACCTCCACCACCTAAAATTGTGCAAATTTGATTTTTCATGGTATTTAAAACACTTATATATGAAAATTAACAAGTTTAAAGAGGACATAACTTCAGAGATCGCCGGATCGTTTAAAAATAGTATTGCAATTGACACTGAAGCTACAGGCCTTCAAATTCCAGAGAGAGATAAACTAAGTTTAATACAAATTTGTGATGAAATTGGAAATGTTTTTATAATTCAACCCAACAAAGATTTTAATGCCCCAAATCTTGTTAAAGTTTTAGAAAATAAAAACATTCAAAAAATTGGACATTTTTTACGTTTTGATAAAAGTGCTTTAGAATTTTTTCTTAAGTGCAAAATGAGAAATATCTTTGATACTAAAATCGCCTCTAAAATAGTAAGAACCTACACTGACAGTCATGGGTTAAAAAACCTTGTCCAAGAATTTTGCAATAAATCTTTAGATAAAAGACAAGGAAGTAGTGATTGGAATAAGGATATAAATGAATTATCAGATAAACAATTAGAATATGCAGCTAATGACGTAATCTATTTGCATAAAATTAAAAAAGAATTAGAAAAAATGTTATTACGTGAAAAAAGGATGGAAATATTTTTAAAATGTTTAGAGTTTTTAGACACAAGAGTAGAATTAGATCAAAAAGGTTTTAAAGAGGATGTTTTTGAACATTAATGAATAAAAAGAGCTATATAAAATTAGCAAACAAAGCTGCAACTATTCAAATAAACGAACTAAAAAAAATCAAGAAAATTTTCAATAGTTCATTTGTTAAAGCTGTTGAAACAATCATGAACTGCAAAGGGAAAATAATTTTTTCAGGTGTTGGAAAAAATTCTTTTATTTGCAAAAAAGCAGCCGCGACATTCTCAAGTGTAGGGATACCAAGTTTTTTTGTAGATCCAACTGGTGTTTCTCATGGTGATGCAGGACAATTAGAAAAAAGAGATATTTTAATTATTATTTCTAACTCAGGAAATACTTCTGAGCTATTAAATTTATTAAAATTTGCTAATCGATTTCGAATAAAAATTATAGGTATAGCTTCCAATTCAAATAGCATGTTAATAAAAGCTAGTGATATAAAAATTTTATATCCAAAATTAAAAGAAGCAGATCCAAACAATATAGTTCCTACATCTTCTACGTCGTTTGTAATGTTGTTATGCGATTGTTTAGCAACAACTATTATGGAAAAAAGAAAATTTTCAAAAGAAAATTTCTTTTTATATCACAAAGGGGGTAACCTTGGAGCTGCCTTGAGACTTGCCAAAGATATTATGGTAACAGGAAAAAAAATGCCGGTAGTCGATCATAAAAAAAGTTTTGATCATGCCATAAGAATTATGAATAAGAAAAATCTTGGTATCGTAGTAATTACAAAAAAAGGTTTCATTAAAAACATCATTACCGATGGAGATATAAGAAGAATTTTAAATAATTCTCCTAAAAAAAAAGATTTAGATGATATAAAAAAGAGTCAACCGATGGTGATAAGTGAAAATATATCAGCATCTAAAGCTCTTGGTTTTATGTCTGAAAAAAAAATTACTAGTTTACTTGTGGTATCAGACAAAGATAGGAATAAAAAAAATAAAATTTTAAAGGGAATTATTCATATTCATTTTTTACTTAGAGATGGGATAAAATGAACAGAAAAAAAAAATTAAGAATAATTCAATTAAGTTTATTGTTAATTAGTTTGCTAATTTTAGTTTTTTCTTATTCTAATCGATTTAAATTTTCTGATAAAACTATAATTTCCAAAGAAATTCAAAAAAAAGTTGATCAACAATTGTTAAATGAGTCAAACGAAGGTGATACATTCTATAATATATCATTTAGTGGGCTCGATTTATCCGGTAATAGGTATATTTTAAATGCAGTTGAGGCAAAAAATGATAAAATTAAACCTGAGATAATTTACATGAAAGAGATAGATGCAATTTTTTATTTTAAGGACGGCACGAACCTAAAAATTTTTGCCAACAAAGGTGTGTATAACAATAAATCATTAAATATGGTGTTTGAAAAAAATATAGAGGCATTTTACGAAAATAGCACTCTTCTGGCACAAAAAGCTGAGTTTTCAAATTCAGAAGGTTTATTAATTGTATCAAATCAAATAAGATTTAAAGACCAAAAAGGGTTATTGACAGCAGATAAACTCCTCTTCGATTTAAAAAAACAAACTTTAAATATCTCTGCTTTTGAAAATAAAAAAGTTAATGCTAATATTGATTTAAAATGAAAAAAGGATTTAGAATTTTAAAATTTAAAAAAGACAAACCGATTTTTGAATTAAAAGATATTAGTAAATCGTTTGACGGTAGGCCCATTTTAAAAAAGTTATCTATGAAAGTTTTTCCTGGTGAGTGCGTTGGTGTACTTGGTCCTAATGGATCTGGTAAAACTACATTATTTTCAATGTGTATTGGGGAACAAAATATTGATAATGGAAAAATTTTTATTAATGGTAAATCAATCGAAGAAATTCCAATCCATCTTAGATCAAAAGAAGGGCTTGGTTATCTGCCACAACAAAGAAGTGTGTTTAATATGTCTGTCTTTCACAATTTACTTGGTCTCGCACAAATTTCAATTAAAGGTAGTGAAAACCAAGTAGCTGTAACTGAAAAACTTTTAGATGAATTTAATTTACAACATCTTAGATCGTTGAATGCTTCGGTTTTATCAGGTGGAGAAATTCGTAGACTCATGATGGCACGTGTGATGATTAACAAGCCTAAAATCGTTCTTTTAGACGAACCATTAGCAGCTTTAGACCCTTTAGTAATTCAAGATATTCAAAAATATATTTTAAAAATTCAATCTAGTGGCACTGCAATTTTAGTTACGGATCACAATGTAAAAAACTTATTTGACATTACTGACAGAAATTATGTTTTAGGTGAAAATACTGTTATTGCAGAAGGCACTTCAAGAGAGATATTGAAATCATCCAAAGCAATTGAGCACTATTTTGGAAAACAATTTTCCTAAAATTAATGGCCATAAACAAATTTAATTTGAAGATTGAAAAAAAGATTTTACCCTTTAAGAAAACTATCAATGTTGATGCAGATAAATCGATTTCGATTAGGAGTTTTTTGATTGCTGCTATAAGTCAAAATTTATCAGTAGCCAGTAATGTTTTAGAGTCTGAAGATGTAATGTCAACTATAAACTGTCTTAAAAAACTTGGAGTTAAAATAAAAAAAATTAAACCAAAAAAATATCTTATTTTTGGGAACGGACTAGGATCTTTGTTTGCCAAAAAGAATACTTTTCTAAATTTTGGCAATTCTGGCACGTTGGCCAGACTATTAATTGGAATTCTATCAACAACACCGAACATAATAGTCAATTTAAAAGGAGATCACTCACTTAACAAAAGGGATATGACAAGTTTAATAAAATTAATGAGAAGATTTGGCGCAAACTTTTTTCCAAAAAAAAAAAATAATTTGCCGTTAAAATTAATTTCTTCAAATATGCCAATCGGAATTAATTATGATGCAGGTGTTTCTGCACAATTAAAAAGTGCAGTTATGTTAGCTGGATTAAATTCTTATGGTATTACAAAGATCAATGAATTTCAAAAAAGCAGAGATCACACAGAAAACATGTTATTAAGAAGTAAATATGCAATTAATATAAAAAAAGGAAAAAAAAATTTTATCACTGTCTTTGGAAAAAAAAATTTGAATTCAATTAATATAAACGTTCCTAATGATCCATCATCAGCAGCTTTTTTTACAGCATTAACACTGCTCAAAAAGAATTCATCGCTTACTATTAAAAATGTTGGTTTGAATCCAACAAGGACAGGTTTCTATCATCTTTTAAAAAAAAGTGGGGCAAAAATTAAATTTAAGAATTTAAAAAAAAGCCATAACGAGTTAAGAGGAGATATATCAATTGAACATTGTAGTTTAAGACCTATCAAAGCCACAAAAAAATATTACGTAAATTCTACTGACGAATATCCAATTTTATTTGTAATAGCTTCTTTAATAAAAGGAACATCTACTTTTAAAGGTATAAGTGGTTTAGCAAACAAAGAGAGCAATAGAATAATTGAAATGAAAAAAATTTTAGACCAAATTAACATTAAGTCTGAAATTTCCAAAAATGAAGTAAAAATATATGGGCAAGGAATTATTGATGCAAGCAACAAAAAAGTTAATGTTCCAAATTTAGGTGATCATAGGTTATGTATGTCTACATTCGTTTTAGCTTTAATAACTGGAGCTAAAACAAATATTAAAAACTTCGAAACCGTTTTTACGTCATCACCATCCTTTTTAAGAATAATTAAATCTCTAGGAGCTAAATTTGAAATTCAAAAATAAATCAATTCAAATTTCTTGTGACGGTGGGGCTGCAACTGGAAAATCCACTGGAGCAAAAATGATTGCAAGAAAATACAAATTAAAATTTCTTTCCTCGGGATTGCTTTATAGATTTGCAAGTTTTTTGATTCTTAAACATAAACCTGGCAACAAAGTTAGGTTTTTAAAACAAAAATTCCAAAAATTAAATTATAATGAGATCAAAAAAATTAGCTTACACACCCAAGAAATTTCTGAACATAGTTCTATAATTGCAAAAAACAACGATGTGAGAAAGATTTTAAAAAAATTCCAGTTAAATTTTGCAAAAAAAAATAAAAATTGTTGTATTGAGGGACGTGATATATCAACCAAAATTCTTCCAAATTCAGATGTAAAATTTTATTTTACTTGTAGCTTATCCATAGCTGCCAAAAGAAGATATAGAGAGCTTAAAAAATTAGATCCCAAAGTAAAACTTAATAATGTTAAAAAAGCGCTTAGAATAAGAAATTTATCGGACATCAAAAGAAAACACTCCCCTTTACTTAAACATCGAAATTCGGTATCAATCGACACCGGAAAATTGAATAAACAAGCTATGTTAAAAAAAATGACTAAACATGTTGAAGAGTTTTTACTAAAAAGATAATGGCAACTGAAGAACTAAAAAACACAAATACAATCCACAAGGAATTTCAAAGCCTTTTAGATCAAGATTTTAAAGACAGAAAGCTTAAAGAAAACGAAATTATCAAAGCTACAGTATCAGAAATTACAAAAAACTTTATCGTAGTTGATTGTAAAGCCAAGATGGAAGGAATGATACCTGTTGAAGAATTTAAAAATGAAAATGAGCTAGCAAATCTAAAAATTGGATCCCAAATAGAAGTTTACCTTGAAAGAATTGAGAGCTTCAAAGGTGAAATAATAGTTTCAAGAGACAAAGCCCGTAAAATGAAGGCATGGAAAAAAATGGAAAATGTATTTGAAACTCAAAAGGAAATGACTGGCTACATTACAGGAAAAGTTAAAGGTGGATTTATTACAACTGTTGAGGGTTTACCGTGTTTCATGCCATCATCACAAATTGATGTTAGGCCATTAAAAAAAATTGATCACTTAATGAATACACCTATTAAAGTTATAGCTACTAGGTTAGATAAAAATAGAGGTAACGTTTGTGTCTCGAGAAGAGCAGTACTTGAAAAAAGCAAGAATGCTGAAGTGACTGAAGCTTTAAAAAATATTAAAGAGGGCGATATAGTCGATGATGCAGTTGTAAAAGCAACAACGGACTGGGGAATATTTTTAGAAATAAATGGAATAGATGCCTTGTTGCACGTGAGCGACTTAAGTCACGGTAGAGTGAAAAAGCCATCTGACCTTGTAACTATAGGGCAAAAATTAAAAGTAAAAATTACGAAAATTGATAAAAAAACTAATAGAGTTTCAGCTTCTGTAAAGGCGTTAACAGAGGATCCGTTTGAAAACATAGAGCGAAAATACAAAGTTGGTGAGTTCTATGAAGGTTCAGTGACTAAAATTATGGATTATGGTTGTTTTGTCAAAATAGAAGACGGCGTTGAGGGACTAATTCATAGTTCAGAATTGGATTGGACCAATAGAAATGTTAAGCCTAGCAAAATTCTCTCTGTTTCTCAAAAAATTAAATTTAAAATTGTGAATATAGATAAAGAAACAAAAAGAATTTCTTTATCTTATAAAGCAACACAAGATAATCCTTGGGATAAAGTTAAGAATCAAATTGGGAAAGAAGTAAAAATTAAAATAAATAATATCACCGATAAAGCTATATTTGGCGAGTTAGTTGACTCAAAATTATCAGGAATGTTGCACTATAAAGAAATATCTTTTCAAGAAAACATGGAAGATTTGAAGAAATTTAATAAGAACGATATTATTAGTGTAAAAATTATTGATGTTAAAGACGACAAAATAAGGTTTTCAAAAAGAGCTTTAGAAAAAGATCCTCTAGATTGGTTTAAAGATAATAAAAAAAAGGTAGGAGACATTATTACAACAAGAATTCACGAAGTGCTTAAAACAGGAGTAAAAGTTGCCATAGATCAAGAAAAAAAGCTAATCGTTACAATAAGAAAAGCAGATTTAGCTAAAGATGCAACAGCAGCACGACCAGAAGTATTTTCGAAAGATAATGCTTTAGATGCTAAAATTACTGAACTAGACTATGAAAATCGTAGAATTAAATTAAGCGTAAAAGCTGCGCAAATTGACGAAGAAAAATCACTTATAGCTAAGTTTGGTGAAGGTGCAACAAAATCTGGAGCTACACTTAAAGGAATTTTTGAAAAAGCTATCGGAAAGAAAAACAAAAAAGAAAAATAATTGTCTCGTAAAAAGCTTATAAAACAGCTTAAAGAAAAAAATCCCGAACTTAACCAATATGAATTAGACTCAGTGATTAATATATTCACTGAAAGTGTTTCAAATGCTCTTGAAAAAGGAAATAATGTTGAAATCCGTGGACTGGGTCGATGGTATGGAAAAAAATTAAAAGAAAATTATAATGCGAGAAACCCAAATACAAATGAGTTAATTTATAAACCAGAACGTGTTAAAATAAGATTTAGAGCTTCAAAGAATTTAAAAAAAATTATTAACGAATGAAAAAACCAAAAATTTTTATAGCTTGTGACACTACTAATATAAATAAAGTTAAAAAAATTATAAAACAATCACAATCATCGAAAATTATTATTGGGTATAAATTTGGATTAGAATTTATGAATTCTAAAAATGGTAGGAAATTTGTATCAAAACAAAAAAGGGAAATAATTTTTGTTGATCTAAAATTAAATGATACTGTTAATACAATGGTGTCAGCAGTAAAAGCATTGAAAGATTTAAAAATTAAGTATCTTACAGTTCATATTTCTTCAGGTCTATCAGCCTTAAAAGCTGTAAAAAAAGTATCTGGATCAGTAAAAATCGTAGGCGTAACCACTTTAACATCTTTAAATAATAAAGATTTAAAATTAATTGGATATAACAAATCTGTAAAAAGTTTAGTTTCTCATCAAGCTAAGCTGGCAAAAAAAGCAAATTTAGATGCTTTAGTTTGCAGCCCTTACGAAGTAAACGAAGTAAGAAAAATTTTTAAAAAAGAAGTTATTACTCCTGGTGTTCAAATAGGAGAGAGGAATTATGATCAAAAACGATCAATGGAAGCAAAAAAAGTTAAATCTGATTGGTTGGTAATCGGACGAGCAATTACACGCGGGAACATAAAAAAAAATATTAAAAATCTTACTAAAGAATTGAGATAATGAAAATAAAAGTTTGTGGTCTTAATCCAGCCAGAGATGTTCAACTGTGTATTGACCTTAAAGTAAATTATTTAGGATTTGTTTTTTATGAGAAATCACCGCGTAATGTAAGTCTTTTAGATATTAAAATACTTTCTAAGTACAATAAAAAAAATTCTAAATTTGTTGCAGTAACGGTTAACCCAAACAACGAATTTATTAAAAAAAATCTTATCGGTAACTTCGATTACATTCAACTACATGGATCTGAAACAAAAAACAGAATATCCGAGATCAAAACTATGGGCTTCAAAATCATCAAAACGATTAAAGTAAGAGAAATGCAAGATATTGATAAATACAAAGAGTTTGATA